>JAYPFZ010000011.1:0-5927 GCA_038126555.1 Betaproteobacteria bacterium | reverse complement strand
GCCCAAGAAGGCTTGGTGTTGACCTGTTCGGCGCTCAAGCGCAAATACCGCGACGTGCTGCGCCAAGGTGACGCTGCGCTTTTGTTTTTGCATTTGCAAGGCAGCAAAGCCGTGATTGCCCCCCGCATGAATGTGCGCACGGGCCACTACATGCCGCCAAGTTTGCTCGACAGCCAGTTGCGCGACTTGGAAATGCCCCAAGCCGACGAGCGCATCCTGGCCTTGGATGTCGCTCAAGCCCCCGAGCAGTTGTTGCAACACGCGTTGCATCACCTGAACCTGTTGTCCGAACCCGCCTCTTCCCCATGATTGACGCACAAACTTTTCGCTTGGATGGCCGCCTGGCCTTGATCACCGGATCTTCCACGGGCATTGGCCTGGCCTTGGCCCGTGGCCTGGCCCAAGCCGGTGCTCAAGTCATCATCAACGCGCGCCAAAGCGAGCGCGTGCAAGCCACGGTTCAAGCCTTGCGCGATGAAGGCCTCACCGCCCACGCCAAGGTGTTCGATGTCACCCAAGCCGAGGCGGTGCAAACCGCCATTGGTGAGATCGAACGCGACCTCGGCCCGATTGACATCTTGGTGAACAACGCAGGCATGACCCATCGCTCGCCCTTGCATGAATTCCCTTTGGAGACTTGGCACCGCATTTTGCAAACCAACCTCGACAGCGTGTTCATGGTGAGCCAGGCGGTGGTGCGCCACATGATGCCGCGCCAACGCGGTCGCATCATCAATATTTGCTCGGTGCAGTCCGAGCTGGGCCGCCCTGGCATTGCGCCCTACATGGCCACCAAAGGGGGCTTGAAGATGCTCACCAAAGGCATGGCCATTGATTGGGGCCCACACGGCATCAACGTCAATGGCCTGGGCCCCGGTTATTTCAAAACCGAATTGACGCAAGCCTTGGTGAAGGACGAAACCTTCAGCCAGTGGCTCACGGGTCGCACGCCTGCGCGCCGTTGGGGCGATGTGCAAGAGCTGGCCCCTGCGGCGGTCTTTCTGGCCAGCGATGCCGCCTCGTTTGTGAATGGTCACATCTTGTATGTGGACGGTGGCGTCACCGCCCAACTTTGAAAGAAAGGTTTCACATGAAAGCCATCGTTTGCCACGCACCCCACGATTTGAGGGTTCAAGACTGGCCCAGCGCACCGCTGCAACCCAACCAAATTCGGGCGCGCATTGCCTTTGGCGGCATTTGCGGCTCCGACTTGCACTACTACCACGAGGGTGGTTTTGGCACGGTCCGCATTCAACACCCCATGGTGTTGGGGCACGAGGTGTCGGGGGTGGTCGCTGAAATCGGCAGCGCCGTTCAACGCCCCGATTTGCGCGTGGGCCAGGCCATTGCCATTTCTCCGTCTCGGCCCTGCGGCCAGTGCGAATACTGTTTGCAAGGCATGGCCAACCATTGTTTGGACATGCGCTTTTACGGCAGCGCCATGCGCAACCCCCACATCGATGGTGCGTTTGCCGAAGAGGTCATCATCGAGGCGCACCAAGCCCATGTGCTGGGCGCGAACGTCACCTTGGCCATGGCCGCCTGCGCCGAGCCCCTGTCGGTGGGTTTGCACGCCATTCAGCGCGCGGGCTCGGTGTTTGGCAAAACCGTGTTGGTCACGGGCTGTGGCCCCATTGGCAATTTGCTGATTGCGGGGCTGCGCCGTGCAGGCGCCGCACGCATCGTGGCGGTTGACGTGGCGGACTTCCCGTTGGCCACGGCGCGCGCCATGGGTGCAGACGACACCATCAACCTCAGCCAATCGGCCGATTCCCTCAAAGCGTTTGAGCTCAACAAAGGCCGCTTCGATGTGATGTTTGAAGCCTCGGGCAATGCCAAAGCCTTGCAAAGCAGCTTGGTGATGGTTCGCCCGCGGGGTGTGGTGGTGTGCGTGGGCGTGGGCGGCGATGTGAGCTTGCCCATGAACGTGGTGGTGGCCAAAGAGTTGGAGCTGCGCGGCACCTTCCGCTTCCACGAGGAATTCGCCACCGCCGTTCGATTTTTGAATGAAGGCCTGATTGACCCCCGGCCCGTGATTTCGCACACCGTTGCAGCCGACGATGCCGTGCGTGGCTTCGAGCTGGCCAGTGACAAGTCGCAGGCCATGAAGGTGCAAATCCAATTTGCCGAGGCCAGCGCCGCCTGAATTCATGAGCACCCAGCCCACTCGCCCCCAAGCAACGGGGCCTCGCAATCGACAAGCCCAAGTGTTGGACCAACTGGGCACGGCGATCGCGAGTGGGCAATACGCGCCGGGTCACACCATTCCAGTGGAGCCCGTTTTGTGCGAAACCTATGGGGTGAGCCGAACGGTGATTCGCGAGGCCATCAAATCCTTGGTGGCCAAGGGCATGGTGATCACGGGCCCCAAACTGGGCACGCGGGTCTGCGACCCCACCGACTGGAATTGGTTTGACCCCCAAGTGGTGACTTGGCAAGCCAGCACAGGGCTGAGCAAAGACGTGTTGCGCGATTTGCAGGAACTGCGCCGACTCATCGAGCCAGCGGCGGTGGGCATGGCAGCCGAACGGGCAACCCAGCAAGACTTGGAAGAGCTCGAAGCCGCCTACGAGGGCATGCGCTTGGCCGTTGAAAACCAGGGCGATTACGTGACCCACGACTTGCGGTTTCACCAAGGCTTGCTCAAAGCCAGCCACAACCAAATGATTCAGCAAATGAGTCGGGCCATGGGCGCGTTGCTGCTCACCAGCTTCGAGTTGTCTTCACGCAAACCCAATGGGCCAGCGCAATCCTTGCCTTTGCATCGGGCGGTGCTCGATGCCGTGTTGGCCCGCAACCCCCAAGCCGCCATCGATGCCTCGTTGCAGCAAATTGATGTGGCCAAGTCCGACCTGGATGTGATGCTGCATTCCCGCCGCAAGCCGCCAGACCTCACCGCCAGCACCGCCCAACTCCTGCCGGGCGCGTTGCCTCGCGAATGATTTCCCTTCGTTTTTTTGAAAGAGAGCACCATGAATCAACTGGACCTGAACAACAAACACGCTGTCATCACGGGCGGTGCCCAAGGCATTGGTTTTGCCGTCGCTGAACGCATGCTCCGCTCGGGCGCGGCCGTGGCCTTGTGGGATAGGGACCAAGCCATGCTGGCCAAAGCCAAAACCGAGTTGTCTGCACTGGGCACCGTAACCACCCACGCCGTGAACTTGACCCAATTGGATCAAGTGGAAAAAGCCACTGCCGACACCATGGCGCAGCATGGACGAATCGACATCACCGTGAACAATGCGGGCATCACTGGCGGCAACGCCACCACCTGGGAGCTCGACCCCAAAGTGTGGCGCGAGGTGATTGACGTGAACCTGATTGCCCCCTACTACGTTTGCCGCTGCGTGGTGCCGCACATGGTGGCCCAAAAGTGGGGCCGCATTGTGAACGTGGCCTCGGTGGCCGGTAAGGAAGGCAACCCCAACGCCAGCCACTACAGCGCGTCGAAAGCGGGCGTGATTGCTTTGACCAAATCACTGGGCAAAGAGTTGGCTGACAAGGGTGTGTTGGTGAATGCGGTGGCACCGGCGGCTGCACGAACGGCCATGTTTGCCACCATGACGGAGCAGCACATCAACTTCATGCTCAGCAAAATCCCCATGGGCCGCTTTGTGGAAGTGCAAGAGATCGCCGCCATGATTGGCTGGCTCTCCAGTGACGATTGCTCATTCACCACGGGTTCGGTGTTTGACATCACCGGTGGCCGTTCCACTTACTGATTGACGCGACGAAAGCCTTCAAAGCGCCTGGACCAGTAACGCTGGTTCAGGCTGCTGGTCTTGACGCCCGTGCGTTCGTTTTCGGCATGCACGAACTTGCCCTTGCCCACATAAATGCCCACGTGGGAGTTGGGGCGTCCCGTGGTGTTGAAAAACACCAAGTCGCCGGGCTGGGCCTCCCTGGCCTCAATGGGCTGGGACTGTTGCGCTTGTTGAGCGGCGTTGCCGTTGAACTGAATGCCCATGGCCTCGCGATACACAAAGCTCACAAAACCCGAGCAATCAAACCCGGTGTGCAGCTTTTTGCCGCCGTAGGTGTAGTTGCGATCGAGCATGGCCACCGCCATGAGGACCACGTCGGGGCGTTGACCTGGCGATTCCTGAATGGCTTGGGGTGGTTGAGCAGCCGACGCCCTGGGTGCTTTCGAAGGCACGTTGGCGTTTTCTACCGGGGCATACCGAACCGGGCCCGCACAAGCGGCCAACAAACCCAAGACCCCTAAAACCCAACATCGATGCAGCATGATGCGCGCATTGTGCACCGATTCATCCGCGTGTTGGCCAAGGCTCTTGAGCACCCCAAGCGAGCGCGGGCATTTGCGGTTGACGTTCGCCCCAGCTGCGAAAACAATGGGGCCTCTTGTTTGGAGAAACGCATGTCTGCTCGCCTGTTTTGGTGGTTGTTTTGTGGCCTGTCCTTGAATGCCATGGCTCAGCCCAACATTTTCAAAGGTGCCGATGTTCAGCGCGGTGAGCAACTCATGAGTGAAGCCAAATGCGAGGCTTGCCACATTCGCCGTGTGGGTGGCGATGGCAGTGCCATGTATAAACCCATGGAGCGGCTCAAAAACGCGGGCAGCCTGCGTGGCATGGTGGACTACTGCAGCACGCAGTTGAATTTAGGCTTTTTCCCAGAGGACTCCACCGACGTTGCGGCGGCTTTGAATCGCAAACACTATCACTTCAAAGAGTAAGCCGCCTCAGGCCGAGGGGCGGCCACGGCGGTCTTCGTATCGCGTGAACACCTTCACCAGCAATTGCCACCAAGGGGTGGATTGCGCCACCAACACGCGGGGCAATTCCAACATGCCATCACTGCGCAGGGCTCGCCCCCGCTGGGTGGTGGTGGCCGAGTGATAACCCGCCGCTTGCGCCATGCGCGCATGCTCGGGGCGATAACGGCCGTAGGGATAACAAAAGTGGTGAACAGGCACATTCAGCCTGGACTCCAACTCACGCTTGGAATCGGCGATTTGCACTTGCGCCTCGCGTTCATCCAAGGTTGTTAAATCGTGGTGATTGGCGGTGTGCGAGCCCACCTCCTGGCCAGCTTGCATCCAGGCTTGGAGGTCAGCCTCGTCCATCAGGTTCACACTGGGAACACCCAAGGCCGCGTCCCAAGCGTTGGTTTGGCCAATGGCCCGACTCACCACATAGCAAGTGGAGCCAAAACCCAGACGCTGCAACACGGGCGCGGCATGCTGCAAATTGTTGCGATAGCCATCGTCGAAGGTGATGCCCACCACGCGGCCCGACTTTTCGCCTCGCAAATAAGGCATCAGGCCTGACATGCTCACCCCCTTCACGCCCAGCCGATGCAAAGCCAGCATTTGCCGCTCAAACGCCTGTGGCGACACCACCATGCCCCGCATGGGCGTGCCACGCACCGGCGGGTGATCGATCTGGTGATACATGAGGATGGGGTAGTGGTCCATGCTCAGTGCTCTGGTTTGGCCATATTCAACAGCTCGTGGAGCAGTTCAGCCCCTTGTGCTGGGGTGGGTTTAACCGCATGACGCGTCCAAGCTTGCCGATGGACGGCGGCATGATCCATGACATTGAGCCACAGAAAAGTCGGAACCCGCAGGCCCACGCCCACGTGATAGGTGCCCGTGTCAGAAGTAATGAGGGCATCGCACTGCTGCACCAATGCCGTTAGGGTTTGCATGTTGGTCTGACCAGTGGCGTCGAGCCAGTCGCCCAATTCATGGAGGGGCATCAGGGCTTGCAACGCCTGCTTCAGTTGCTGGTTCACAACCGCCTCGTAGGGTGCACCCAACAGCACCCATTGGATGCGAACGCCAGATGCATGTTGCCGATGGTATTGAACCAAAGTTTTTGCCAACTCGGGCACATCGAGCTGACGAGGTAATGCGCCTGGCGTGCCACAACCAATGTTCACCCCCACTCGCCAGCCATCGT
>JAYPFZ010000010.1:38909-44442 GCA_038126555.1 Betaproteobacteria bacterium | reverse complement strand
ACGGCCGAGGCATTCCTTTTGGCCTGCATCCCGAAGAGAAAGCCCCGGTGGTGGAGCTGGTGTTCACCCGGCTGCACGCTGGCGGCAAATTTGACAAAGGCAAGGGCGGCGCCTACAGCTTCTCGGGCGGTTTGCACGGGGTGGGGGTGAGCGTCACCAACGCCTTGTCCAACCGGCTGGAAGTGAGCGTGCGCCGCGATGGCAAAGTGGCCACCTTGGGTTTCGCCCACGGCGATGTGGCTTCGCCCTTGCAAGTGCGCGACGCCGAAGCGGGCGAGAAACGTTCGGGCACCTCGGTTCGCGTGTGGCCCAACGCCAAGTATTTCGAAACCTCGCAATTGCCCATGGGCGAATTGGTGCATTTGCTGCGCTCCAAAGCCGTCCTCATGCCGGGCGTGCAAGTCACGCTGTTGCATGAAAAGTCCAAAGAGCAACAGCAATGGCAATACAAGGGCGGCCTCAAGGATTACCTGCTGCAAACCTTGGCCGCCGATGTGCTGATTCCCGAACTCGAAGGCGAGGGCTTTGCCGATGGCCAGCACGACACCTTTGCCGAAGGGGAGGGCGCCAGCTGGTGTTTGGTGTTCACCGCCGAAGGCCCCTTGGTGCGCGAGAGCTATGTGAACCTGATTCCCACCCCAGCCGGTGGCACCCACGAAGCGGGTCTGCGCGAAGGTTTGTTTCAGGCGGTGAAAAGTTTCATCGACCTGCATGCCTTGTTGCCCAAGGGTGTGAAGCTCATGCCCGAAGATGTGTTCGCTCGGGCCAGCTTTGTGCTGAGTGCCAAGGTGCTGGATCCCCAATTCCAAGGGCAGATCAAAGAGCGCTTGAACTCACGCGACGCCGTTCGCCTGGTGGCGGGCTTTGTGCGGCCAGCCTTGGAGTTGTGGCTCAACGATCACGTCGCGCATGGCAAAACCCTGGCCGAGTTTGTCATTCGGGCCGCCCAGGCCCGACAGCGTGCTGGCCAAAAGGTGGAAAAGCGCAAGGGCTCGGGCGTGGCGGTGCTGCCCGGCAAGCTCACCGATTGCGAAAGCCGCGACACCCAGCTCAATGAGTTGTTCTTGGTGGAGGGTGACAGCGCGGGGGGCAGCGCCAAGATGGGGCGTGACAAGGAAACCCAGGCCGTGTTGCCCTTGCGAGGCAAGGTGCTCAACACTTGGGAAGTCGATCGCGATTTGCTGTTCAAAAACACCGAGGTGCACGACATGGCCGTGGCCATTGGCGTCGATCCCCACGGCCCCAACGACAACCCCGACTTGTCGGGCTTGCGCTATGGCAAGGTGTGCATCTTGTCGGACGCCGATGTCGACGGCTCACACATTCAGGTGTTGTTGCTCACCTTGTTTTTCCGCCACTTCCCCAAGCTCATCGAAGCGGGTCATGTGCATGTGGCCCGCCCGCCGCTGTTCCGGGTGGATGTGCCCGCACGCGGCAAAAAACCGGCGGCCAAACGCTACGCCTTGGACGAAGGCGAGTTGCAAGCCATTCTGGATCACTGCGAAAAAGATGGCGTGAACCGCGACAAGTGCAGCATCAGCCGCTTCAAAGGGCTGGGCGAAATGAATGCCGAGCAGCTGTGGGAAACCACCCTGAACCCGGATACCCGCCGCTTGTTGCCGGTGACCCTGGGTCCTCTGGACCGGGCAGCCACCGAGGGGCTGTTCAACCAGCTCATGGGCAAAGGCGAGGCCGCGTCCCGTCGTGAACTCATGGAGTTGCACGGCGACGCGGTGGACATTGATGTTTGAGGGCTTGGCACATGAGTGATGCATTGGATCTTCCCTTTCAAGAGCCCACAGCCGACGGCGACCACCTGGCCGCCTACGCACAGCGGGCCTATCTCGAATACGCCTTGTCGGTGGTCAAAGGCCGCGCCTTGCCCGATGTGAGCGATGGCCAAAAGCCCGTTCAGCGCCGCATCTTGTTTGCCATGGACCGCTTGGGCCTGAGCTTTTCTGGCCCCAACGGCAACACCCCCGCCAAGCCCGTGAAAAGCGCGCGCGTGGTGGGCGATGTGCTCGGCCGCTTTCACCCCCATGGCGACCAAGCCGCCTACGACGCTTTGGTGCGCATGGCGCAAGACTTTTCGCAGCGCTACCCCTTGATCGATGGTCAAGGCAACTTTGGTTCGCGCGACGGCGATGGGGCTGCCGCCATGCGCTACACCGAGGCGCGTTTGTCGAAGATTTCCCGCCTCTTGCTCGACGAGATTGACCAAGGCACGGTGGACTTTGTGCCCAACTACGACGGCTCCACCGATGAGCCGCGCCAGTTGCCGTCGCGCTTGCCGTTTTCTTTGCTCAATGGCGCCAGTGGCATTGCGGTGGGCATGGCCACCGAAATCCCCAGCCACAACTTGCGCGAAGTGGCCGCCGCGTGTGTGGCCTTGTTGCAGTCGCCCAAGCTCAGCGATGACGAACTCATGGCCTTGTTGCCCGGCCCCGATTACCCGGGCGGCGGCCAAATCATCAGCAGCGCCAGTGACATCGCCGAGGCCTACCGCACGGGCCGGGGCTCGCTCAAGGTGCGTGCCCGCTGGTTGGTGGAAGACCTCGCGCGGGGTCAGTGGCAAGTGGTGGTGCATGAACTGCCGCCGGGCGTGAGTGCCCAGCGCGTGTTGGAAGAAATTGAAGAGCTCACCAACCCCAAAGTGAAGGCTGGCAAGAAGAGCCTGACCGCCGAGCAAACCCAACTCAAGGCCACCGTGCTGGCGGTGCTCGATGGCGTGCGCGACGAGTCCAGCAAATCGTCGCCGGTGCGTTTGGTGTTCGAGCCCAAGAGCCGCACGCAAGATCAGGCTGAGTTTGTGCAAACGCTGTTGGCGCACACCAGCTTGGAGTCTTCGGCTTCGATCAACCTCACGGCGGTGGGCTTGGATGGCCGGCCGGTGCAAAAAAACCTGCGCGGCTTGTTGACCGAATGGCTGAGCTTCCGCCAAGACACCGTCACGCGGCGCAGTCAGCACCGCTTGGCCAAGGTGCTCGACCGCATTCACATCCTCGAAGGTCGCCAGTTGGTGTTGCTCAACATCGATGAGGTGATTCGCATCATCCGCAACAGCGACGAGCCCAAGCCCGCGCTGATGACGCGCTTTCAACTCACCGAGCGCCAAGCCGAAGACATTCTTGAAATTCGTTTGCGCCAATTGGCCAAGCTCGAAGCCATCAAGATTGAGCAAGAGCTGTCGGAGCTGCGCAAAGAGCAGCAAGAGCTGGAAAAAATCTTGGGCAGTGCGAGCGCACTCAAGCGCCTCATCGTCAAAGAAATCGAAGCCGATGCCAAAACCTTTGGCGATGACCGCCGCACCCTCATCCAAGCCGAGCGTCGTGCGGTGGCCGAGGTGAAGGTGTTGGACGAGCCCGTCACCGTGGTGATTTCCGAAAAGGGCTGGGTGCGCGCCCGCACCGGCCATGGCCACGACCCTGCTGGTTTTGCCTTCAAGTCGGGCGACGCCTTGTATGGCACCTTCGAGTGCCGCACCGTCGACCAACTCATTGCCTGGGGCAGCAATGGCCGGGTCTATTCCGTGCCCGTGTCGGCTTTGCCCGGCGCGCGTGGTGACGGGCAACCGGTGACCACCTTGGTGGAGGTCGAGGCCGGCACACAGTTGTTGCACTTCCTGGCCGGCCCTGTGGGGGCCACGGTCTTGATCAGTGGCAGCGGTGGCTTTGGCTTCCTGGCCCGCATCGAGCACCTGATTTCCCGCCAAAAAGCGGGCAAGTCATTCCTCACCTTGAGCCCCGGCGAAACCCCTTGCAAGCCCTCGCTGGTGTCGGGTGGCAACGGTTCGGTGCCGCTGGCCGACGCCACGCACGTGTGCTGTGCCAGTGTGGGTGGACGCATCCTCACCTTCGAGTTGGGCGAACTCAAGCTCATGGAAAAGGGCGGGCGCGGCCTCACCCTGATCGACCTAGAACCCAAAGACAGCTTGGCTGGTGCGGCCGCCTACACGCGCAGCGTGCGCTTGAGTGGGCTGGGTCGCGGGGGCAAGGCACGCGAAGAGACGCTGGAAATTCGCAGTCTCAACAACGCCCGGGCTGCGCGGGCGCGCAAAGGCAAGGCTGCCGATTTGGGCTTCAAGCCCCATGCCGTGGTGCGGGTCGAGTGAGGGCTTGCGCCCAACTCACACGCCCAGGCTAGCCCCCACACCGAGGAGGGTCAGCACCCCCAGCACGGCAAAAATTGCTGCGGCCAAGCCATGCACGAGTTTCATGGGAATGCGGCCGGCCAAGCGGTCGCCCAAGTAAACGGCGGGCACGTTGGCGATGAGCATGCCCAGGGTGGTGCCCAGAATCACCACCCAGGCCGCATCGAAACGGGCCGCCATGGCCACGGTGGCGATTTGGGTTTTGTCGCCCATTTCGGCAATGAAAAAACTCACCACGGTGGCCCCAAACACCCCCAGGCGTTGGGCGATGCGCATTTCATCTTCTTCAATTTCGTCGGGGATGAGGGTCCACGCCGCCATGGCCAAAAACGACACGCCCAAGACCCAGCGCATGATCTCGGCGCCCACCGTTTGCATGATCCAGGCGCCCAAAGCCCCGGCCAGCCCGTGGTTCACCACCGTGGCCACCAAGATGCCAGCGACGATGGGCAAAGGTTTGCGAAATCGCGCCGCCAACAAAAAGGCCAGCAATTGGGTTTTGTCGCCAATTTCAGCCAAGGCGACCACACCGGTTGAGACCAAAAAAGATTCCATGCTGATGTCCTGATTCAGCGAGCTGACAACCCGCTTGCGAAGCGGCAAATTGTGCCCTAGGTGTTCCCCTGATCTCCCTTGGGGGGCGGCGTTGATTTGAATCAACGGCCATGCAGTGTGAGGTGCCTACGCTTGCGGGGCTTTATTCATCCACTCCTTTGAGGACCTGACATGACTCGCATTCAGCGTTTGTTTTCCCTGTTGGCCTTGGCTGGCGCCAGCCTGATGTCGGCCCATGCCGCCGAACCCCAATACTTGCGCATCATCGACAAAGACACCCGCTTTGTGGTGAAGCAACCCAATGGCAAGGAGCTGGTGATCCAGCGTGTCATGACGCCGTGCGCCAAAAACGCCGGCTGGTTGCAGCCCCTGATCCCCGTAGAGGGCGTGCATCCCGTGACCGAAATTGAAATGCTCCACGCCATGAACGACAAGGACGCATTGGTGGTCGACATGCGTGAACCCAATGACCGGGCCAATGGCACCATTCCGGGTTCGATCAGCATCGTCTACACCGAAGTGGCCCAACGCATGGACGAACTGGGCTGCAAAAAAGTGAATGGCCAATGGGACTGCGCCGCAGCCAAGAAGGTGTATGCCTTTTGCAATGGCCCGGTTTGCCCCCAAAGCCCCTCGGCCATCAAAGCCATGACGCGCGATGGCTTTCCCGCCAACAAGATTTATTACTACCGTGGCGGCATGCTCGACTGGGCAGCCTTGGGCTTTCCCATCGTCAAAGGCGACTTCTGAGTCGCGGGCCCGCGCGGGGGGGGGGGGGGGGGGCCCACGCCCGCTCAAAAAACAGGAGCTCGGCCCGCACAAACGGGG
>JAYPFZ010000010.1:0-38899 GCA_038126555.1 Betaproteobacteria bacterium | reverse complement strand
TTTCCCATCGTCAAAGGCGACTTCTGAGTCGCGCCCCGGCAGGTGCCGGGGCGGCTGGGCCCTAGCCCAGAAAACGCAAGAGGTGCTCGGCGATCAGCTCGGGCGCCTCTCGCTGCGGGAAGTGGCCAATGCCAGGCAACAACACCCGCTCGTATCGACCCTTGAAAAACGCCGCTTTGCCGGCCGATGAGGCGGGCGGGTTCACGCCATCGGCTTCGCCGTGCAGCATCAGGGTGGGCACATCCAGCACTGGCGCCGGGTTGAGTCGGGCGTCGTCGTCGGCATAGGTGGGGTTGCCCGGCGCGTGATTCCAGCGGTGGGTGTAAGAGTGCAGGGTCACCTCGGGCCAATCGGGGTTGTCGAAGGCCTCGGCGGTGGCCTCGAATTCTTCCGGTGCATACCATCCCGCTGGGGCCCAGGTGTCCCACATGATCCGGGCAAAGGCTTTGCCATCGGTGCGCACCGTGTGCTGACCACGTGGCGTGGCCATGAACCAGTGATACCAGTAGTTGCGCACCTGCTCCAGGTTCAAGGGCTGGTCGGCGGTGTTGGTGCCATAGCCAGAACTGATCAAGACCATGTGGCTGGCCACACCCGGTTGCAAGCCGCAGGCATTGGCCACGGCGCGGGCGCCCCAGTCGTGGCCCACCAGGGCAGGTCGCTGCAGGCCCAAGGCCGCGATGAATTCCAGCAAGTCACGGCCCAAGGCCGCCAACTGGCCGCTGCGCGGGGTGTCGGGGTGGCGGAAGGTGGTGGGCGCAAAACCGCGCAATGCCGGCACGATCACGCGCCAGCCTGCGGCGGTCAATGCGGGCACCACGCCTTGCCAGGTGCGCGTGCTGTCGGGCCAGCCATGCAGCAACAACACCGGGCCACGCCCCTGCGGGTTGTGGTCTTCGTAAGCCACGCGCAGCCACGGGGTGTCCACCTGTTGCCAAGCCATGTCAGACCTCGGCGATCATTTCAATTTCGACACAAGCCCCCAGCGGCAGCTGCGCCACACCAAAGGCGCTGCGGGCATGGGCACCGGCTGCGCCAAACACCTGACCCAGCAGCTCGCTGCAACCATTGGTCACCAGGTGGTGCTCGGTGAAGGTGGGCGTGGAGTTCACCAGGCTCACCAGTTTCACGATGCGCTTGACGCGCGACAAATCGCCCACGGCCGCTTGCAGCGTGCCCATGAGGTCGATGGCAATGGCGCGGGCGGCGGCTTGGCCGTCGGCCGTTGTCAGATTGGCCCCCAATTGGCCTACCCAAGGCTGGCCATCGCGGCGAGCGATGTGGCCGCTGATGAAGATGAGCGAGCCCGTTTGCACAAAGGGCACATAGGCTGCTGCAGGCGTGGCCACGGGGGGCAAGGTGATGCCCAGGGCTTGGAGTTGTTCGTTGGGGGTCATGAGGGGTCCTTCAGCTATAGGGTGAAGCTATTGTCACCTTGACCGCGCCAGGGCGCGTCACTTAAGAAACTGGACTTGCGGCCGATACTGCGCCCATGAAGACTCCCTGGACCTCACTGTGGTGTGCCCTGTCGGTGCTGGCTTTGGCCAGTGCCACACCCGCGCGCGCCGAGTGGGCGGAGTTGCTCAAGGAAGAGGGCGTCAATGCCTTTTTCGACAAAGAGGCCGTGGCCCGCCAAAGCGTCAGCCGTTTTGCCTGGGTCTTGCTGGATTTGCCAGAGCCCATCACGGTGTCCGACAAACCCTATGCCTCGCGCATGGAGCGCTGGCGGGTGGATTGTGTGCGTGACACCGCCGCCCGTTTGTCGGTGAGCTTGTTTGAAAAGGCCCAAGGCAAAGGCCAGGAGTTGGTCACTTTCGATGTGGCCGACTGGCGCATGCCGGGCACGGCGATTCGGCCCAGCACCTACGTGGCCTTGCTCAAGAAACAGGTTTGTCCCGCAGTCGCTCTGCCTTCGGGTTGATGCGCCCTCGGCTGCAGCCGCCTGGGCCTTAAGGCCATTGCCTGCCGTCGGGCGTCAGTGGCGCTCGGCATTGGCAACAGGCGCCACCAGCACCCACACCCCCTGAACCCCTGCACAGTGGCGTTGCGCCAAAGCCCCCGGTCGGGCCGCGCGGCCTGCCATGTCCTCACCCGCATTCACTTCCCCTGGTTTTTGGGTCACGCCTCTGAGCGTGGCCATTCTGTTGGCCTCGGCCTTGCACGGTCTACAACCCCACTTGCCGCATCCTGCGCTGGTCCAGGGCGTGGCTGGCTTGGGTGGGCTGTGGGTGTTGTGGGGCCTGTGGCGCGGGCCTGCCTGGGCGCGTTGGTGCGCGGGTCTGGCGCCGGGCCGCTGGCGCTGGCGGCAGTGGGTGGGGTGTTGTCTGGTGGCCTGTGTGCATCCCGCGCCTGGAGTGGGCGCATGGGCTTGGTCTTGGGCCAATGCGCGGGCGCTGGCCCAGGCCGAGCAGCAGTTGGCGCCCGAGGTGCAAGGGCATCGACTGTGGGTGCAAGGCCAGGTGATCGGCTTGCCGCAGGCCAGCCCTTGGGGCTGGCGGTTCATGCTGGCCCCGCATTCGGCCCACCGGCTCGACGGTGGCCCAGGCGTGCAACTCCCCCCTCGGCTGTGGGTCACGATGATGAACGCGCCACGCGACGATGCGCCAGTCAGTCCACCTCGGGTGGGCGAGGTTTGGGCGTGGCCGCTGCGGGTGCAGTCGCCCCATGGGGTGTTCAATCCGCTGGGCGACGATGTGCAATTGCGCGCCTGGGCGAACGAGGTGGGGGGCTGGGCTCGGGTCAGCGCGCGCCGCCACGACCCCGTGCCGCAGCGTCTGGCGCCTGCCGGTGCGTGGCACGCCGCCGAGTGGACGGTGCAAGCCCGGGTGTGGCTGGAGCGATGGCGCGAAGGCTTGCGTGACCGCTGGCAATCGGCGTTGCCAGCGACCGCGCTGACTTCGCCATCGGTGGGGGTGGCCTTGGCCTTGTTGATGGGCGATCAAGCCGCCATTGGCGCGAGCGATTGGCAATTGTTTCGCGCCACCGGCGTGGCGCACCTGATGAGCATTTCGGGTTTGCACATCACCGCTTGGGCGGCACTGTGCATGTGGGCTGTGCGGGCCTGGTGGCGTTGGGCCGATGGCCGGGGCTGGGGGTGGAGCTTGCGCTGGCCCGCCCCGTTGGCGGCTTGGACCTTGGGCACCGGGGCGGCCCTGGCCTATGCCTTGTTCAGTGGCTGGGGCTTGCCGGCCCAACGCACGGTGTTGATGCTTGGTTTGGTGGTGGCGTTGCGGTGGCGTGGCTGGCGTTGGCCGGGCCTGAGCTTGTGGTTGTCGGTGGCTGCGGTGGTCTGCGTGTGGCAGCCCTTGGCGCTGTGGCAACCGGGGTTTTGGTTGAGCTTTGTGGCGGTGGGCGTGCTCATGGCCGAACGACAAGGCGCACCGGCGCGTGGCCTGTGGGTGGGCCTGGGGCGCTTGTTGCTGACCCAAGGTCGATTGAGTTTGGCTGTGTTGCCCCTCACCTGGTGGTGGTTTGGTCAGGTGTCGTGGGTGGGCGTGGCGGTGAACCTGTGGGCCATTCCTTGGGTCACTTGGGTGGTGTTGCCTGTGTGTGTGATCGCCACGATGTGGCCACCGGCCATGGCTTGGGCGTTGCTGAGCCTGGATGGGCTGCGTGTGGGTTTAGCGGCCATGGCCGCTTGGCCTTGGGCGGTGAGCCACTGGCCCGCATTGCCGTTGGGGGCCTTCGCGTGCTTGATGCTGGGCACGGCCTGGGCTTTATGGCCCGGATGGCCGGCGCGTTGGCGCGCTGGGGGATGGGTCGGCGGCTGGGTTTTGGCCGGGGCGGTCTGGTTCTGGCACGAGCGAGAGTCCCCCGTGCCTTGGGGGCAGGTGCGGGTGTTGGTGGTGGATGTGGGGCAGGGCCTGGCGGTGGTCTTGCGCACCCAGCATCAAACCTGGCTCTACGACGCTGGGCCCGGCCAAGCCGATGGCTGGAATGCGGGTGAGCGGGTGTTGCTGCCCCTCTTGAGGGCGCTGGGTTGGCAACCCGATGGGCTGGTCTTGAGTCACCGCGATGCCGACCACGTGGGCGGCGCCCAGAGCCTGTTGGAGGCTTACCCCGGTTTGTCGTGGTTGGGTTCCGTGGGGGCCGACCACCCGCTGGCTTGGCAGCACCCGGGGCGGTTGTGTGCGCAAGGCCAGCGCTGGTGGGTCGATGGGGTTCGCTTCGAGGTGCTTCACCCGCGCCAGTTTCAGCCCCGGGGCCCCAGCAACCGGCAAAGCTGCGTGGTGCGCGTGGTGGCGCAAGGGGGCGAGGTCATGCTCACCGGCGACTTGGAAGCCCGCGACGAGGCCGCGCTGGTGGCGCAAGGTCTGCCCTTGCGGGCACAGGTGTTGGTGGTGTCGCACCACGGCAGTCGGGGGGGCAGCAGCCCCGAATGGCTGGCGGCGGTGAATCCCGACTGGGCTTTGATTTCAGCGGGGCACCTGAACCCGCATGGCCATCCCCACCCGGAGGTGTTGGCGCGGCTGCAGGCGCAAGGGGCACAGGTGCGCAACACCGCCGAATGCGGCGCCTTGCATTGGACATCTGGGCAAGCCGGGGTGCGCTGCGAACGGGAGCTGCGCCCCCGGTTCTGGCATCACCCTCAGCTCATCGCTCTTCCGACACCCGGCGGTTGATGTGGGCCAAGGCCTCTTCAACTTGATCGATCAGGATCAGGCACAAGTCACCGGGGGCGATGCGCTCAAGGGCGCGATCAATCGCGGCAAACTCGCCACGGATTTCTTCCACCACCGAGGTGCGGCTGGCGCTGCGCAGGCCATCGCGCAGCAAGCCCAGCACTTCGCCATCTTTGCGTCCCCTTTGGCAAGCGTCTTGGTAGAGCAAGACCTCGTCAAAGGCTTCGCCGATGAGGCGGGTTTGTTCGCGAATGTCTTCGTCGCGGCGGTCGCCCGCCCCACTGATGACCACCGAACGGCGCTGGGCCGGCATGTTGCCCACGGCTTGCACCAAGGCCTTGATGGCGTCGGGGTTGTGGCCGTAGTCGGCAATCAGGGTGGCGCCCCGGAAGCTGAACAAATTGAAGCGTCCCGGCACGGCCTGGTGATCGCTCACAAAGCTGCTCAGGCCAGCGGCCATGGCGTCCCAGGGCACGCCACTGGCCCAAGCCGCAGCGACGCCAGCCATCACGTTTTCGACTTGGAAGTCGATGGCACCTTGGTGGGTGACGGGGATGTTGGAGAGGGCCAGGCGCATTTGAAATTTGCCTTGCATGGCCACGATTTCGTCGTCTTCCACAAACACCACCCGCTTGCCCTGCGCCCGGTGGGTGGCCAGCACCGGGTGGTGGGGGTCGATGGCGAAAAAGGTGACGTCACCGGGGCAATGCGGCGCCATGGACACCACGATGGGGTCGGCCGCATTGAGCACGGCCATGCCGCTGGTGGCGACGTTTTGCACGATCACCCGCTTGAGCACCGCCAAGTCTTCGACGGTGGTGATGTAGTTCAAGCCCAGGTGGTCGCCCATGCCGATGTTGGTGACCACCGCCACGCTGCAGCGGTCGAAGGCCAGGCCTTCGCGCAACAAGCCGCCCCGTGCGGTTTCCAGCACGGCGGCATCCACATCGGGGTGCATCAGCACGTTGCGCGCACTGCGCGGGCCTGAGCAGTCGCCGGTGTCGATCACGCGGCCATTCACATACACGCCATCGGTGTTGGTCATGCCCACCCGCAAGCCGCTCACGCGCAGCAAATGCGCAATCAAGCGCACGGTGGTGGTTTTGCCATTGGTGCCGGTCACGGCAATGACGGGAATGCGGCCATCTTCGCCCGTGGGAAACACGGTGTCGATGATGGCTTCGCCCACCAAGCGCCCCTTGCCAAACGACGGCCGCAAGTGCATGCGAAGGCCGGGGGCGGCGTTCACTTCCACAATGCCGCCCGATTGATCCTCGAGGGGCTTGAGCACGCTCTCGCACACCACGTCGACACCACACACATGCAAGCCCACCATTTGGGCCGCGCGCACCGCACTGGCGGCCACTTGGGGGTGCACCTCGTCGGTGACGTCGGTGGCGGTGCCGCCGGTGGAGAGGTTGGCGTTGTTGCGCAAGATCACCCGGGCCCCTTTGGGTGGGATGTCCTGGGCGCTCAGGCCCTGGTCTTGCAGGCAGCCCAAGGCAATGTCGTCGAAACGGATTTTGGTGAGCGGCGTGGCATGGCCATCGCCGCGCAGGGGGTCGGCGTTGACTTGTTCCACCAGCTCCCGAATGCTGCTCACCCCGTCGCCAATGACTTGGGGCGGCTCGCGGCGTGCGGCGGCGATGAGCCGGTCGCCCACCACCAGCAAGCGGTAGTCGCCGCCGGGCAAGTAGCGCTCGATCATCACGTCTTCGCGAAAGCGCTTGGCGTTGCGATAGGCCTGCACCACCTCGGCTTCGCTGCGGATGTTGACCGTGACGCCTTTGCCTTGGTTGCCATCCAAAGGCTTGACCACCACCGGCAAGCCAATGCGCTGAGCCACCGCCCAGGCGTCTTGCTCGTGCTCGACGACTTCACCCAAAGGCACAGGCACGCCGGCGGCATGCAACAAGCGCTTGGTGAGGGCTTTGTCTTGGGCGATGGATTCGGCAATGGCGCTGGTGGCATCGATTTCAGCGGCCTGAATGCGCCGCTGCTTGCTGCCCCAGCCCAGTTGCACCATGGAGCCCGAGGTGAGCCGACGAAACGGAATGCCCCGGTTGACGGCGGCTTGCACGATGGCGTCGGTGGAAGGGCCCAGGCGCAAGTCTTCATCGAGCTCGCGCAATTGGGCCACCGCTGCGGTGGCGTCAAAGGGCGTGTCGTCCAGGGCGGAGCGGCACAAGGCCTGGGCCAGCTCCAGCGCCAAACGTCCCACTTCTTCGACGCTGTATTCGACCACCACCTGGTAGAGGCCTGTTTCGTTGGTGGGGGTGGCGCGACTGAACGTCACCCGGCAACCCGCTTCGATTTGCAAGTGCAAGGTGGCCGTTTCCAGCGCATGAGCCAGGCTCAAGGTGTGCCGCGAATCGATGGGGGTGAACAGGCCCAAGCCCGGAAAGCGCTGGCGCATGCGGGCTTCAAAGGCGCTGTCAATCGCCTGTTCGTGAGGCGCTTCGCAACGCACCAAGGCTTCCATGGCGGTGTTGCGTGACCAGAGGTTGGGGCCGCGCAGCGCGCGGATGCGAAAGATGTCCATCAGGCGTTGACCCTTGCCACTTTGCGGGCGATGCGAAGAGGATGTTTACCGAAATTTTTCAGACCGGCTCGAATCAGAGCTGGGCTGATGTCCAGCGACCAGGCACAGGCACAAGCGGCCAGCAGGGTGGGCAAGGCCACTTGCTCTTGCTTGATCAAACGGGCGATGGGGGCCATGCCCAAGCTGAAGAGCTCGGTGCGTTGGTCGCCCCGGGCCATCACCACGTGCTGGTCTTCAATGGTGACCACGCGACGACCTTGCTGGCGATGCTGCGTCAAGGCGGCGTTGTGGGGATTGGGGGAATAAAAAATCACCTCACCATCGCACAAGTCAGCCAAGCCCACGACGGCCTCGTCGTCGGCGTTGAGCACGGCTGCCCCTTCAGGCAGCACCACGTCGATGTGGGTGCGCACCACCGAGCGCAATTGCTCGGCGTTCAAGATGTCGTGGGACTCCAGGCCCTCCAAGGTGCAGGCATCGGTGAGCACCGACACCCGGCAGCGGTCGTAGGGCAGGCCATCGTTGAGGATGTGGATGGGCTTGGTCTCGAACACCGCAGCTTCGATGCTGCGGTTGATGAGCAAGCTTTGGGCATCGTCAAAGCCGGTCATGTCGCCCGAGCGGATGCGTGCGTCGTTGACGAACATGCCGTTTTGACAAACCAGGCCGGTGTAAGCCCCGTTCAGGTGTAACAACCAGGCAATGAGTTGCGACAACTGGCTGGTGGATTGCGAGCCCATGACGCCCACGACTGGAATGCGCCCATCGTCGTGGGGCTTGAACAAGTGATCGACGATGGCTTGTCCCACAGGGCGAGGCTGGCCATGCTCGGGCTTCAAGTGCATGAGCAGGCCCGGGCCGGCATTCACCTCAACGATGGCGCCGCCTTGTTCGTCCAAGGGGCGGGCAATGTCTTGCGCCACCAAGTCGATGCCCGCAATGTCCAGACCCACCACGCGCGCGGCCAAACCCACCAGGGCGGCCACTTCGGGGTGGACCAAATCGGTCACGTCGTGGTTCATGTTGCCGTTGCGTTGCACGATGACCCGGCGACCGGTTTCAGGGATGCTGTCGGGTCTAAAGCCCTGGCGTTCGATTTCCAGCACGGCGTGGTGGTGTTCGGCCAGCCGGATGGTGTCGAGGGGGAAGTCCTCTTCTTCGCCGCGCCGGGGGTCGGCGTTGATTTGCAGCTCGATGAGTTGCTCGACGGTGTGTTGGCCGTCGCCCACGATTTCGGCCATTTCTCCTTTGGCGGCGGCCACCACGCGGTCGCCCACCACCAGCAAGCGGTGCTCTTCGCCTTGGATGAATTGCTCAACCATGACCTCGGAGCCTTCGCGGTCGGCCACTTCAAAGGCGGCGCGGATGTCGGCCTCCAGGCGCAAGTCCAGGGCTACACCTCGGCCGTGGTTGGCATCGCTGGGCTTGACCACCACGGGCAAGCCCAAGTCTTGGGCCACAGCCCAGGCTTCTTCGGGGGACTTCACCACCTCGCCTTGGGGCACGGGCACACCGCACTGCGACAGCAAGCGCTTGGTGAGGTCTTTGTCGCTGGAGATGCTTTCGGCGATGGCACTGGTTTTGTCGGTTTCGGCGGTCCAGATGCGGCGCTGACGAGCCCCATGGCCGAGTTGCACCAAGTTGCCATCGGTGAGCCGGATGTAGGGAATGCGCCGGTCGGTGGCCGCGTCCACGATGCAAGCCGTGCTGGGCCCCAGGCACAGGCGGTCGACTTTGTCGGTGAGTTGCGTGACCACTGCCCCCAAATCGACGGCATGGCCGTGGATGCAGGCCATGACGATGTCGCGGGCGGCTTCCAAGGCGGCCAGCCCCACTTCGGGCTGGCGGGTGCGGATCACCACTTTGTAGACCCCGCGCTGGCTGGTTTCGCGGGCCTTGCCAAAGCCCACTTGCATGCCCGCGAGGTTTTGCAGCTCAATGGCCACGTGTTCCATGATGTGCCCAGGCCAGGTGCCATCGTCCAGGCGCAACAAAAAGCCCCCGCGCTCGCCGATGCCGCAACGGTGTTCGATGAGGCCGGGCAACAAGGCCTTGAGCCGCTCGTTGAAACCAGGCAGGGTGTTGGAGGGGTGGTCCTCCAGGGGGCCAATGTCGACCCAGGCTTCGATGACGGGTCGGTAGGTCCAGATGCTGGGGCCGCGCAGGTGCCGGGTGCGCAGAATGCGGATGTCGGGGAAGGTCATGGTGGCGGATGGGGTAGGACTGAGATTCAAGTTCAGGACGACCGGGATGGCTACAATTTGCAGCCCTTAACGGCTTGACATGCGCCTGGGCTGACCGCATGTTGGGCAAGCCGTGAATGGCGCTGTATCCACATTTCCAGGACTTGGACTCTCCCTATGAACTCAGACTGGCTGGTCATCGATCGAATGGCACTGCCTGTGGCTTGGCGGGCCCGATTGGAAGAACAGCTACAACCTCAAGAGCGGGTGTTGTCTTGGCTGGAATTCGACCTGGACGAACAGCTCCACTTTGCGCGAGGCCTCTTGATTTTGACAGCATCAAGGCTGATTTTTCAGACCTTGGGTGCCAATTTTTCATCCCCCCGGCATGGCGATGGCGGCTGGCAAAGCTTGCCCCTGAGCGCCGGCCTGCAAGCCCAGCTGAGCGACCACGCTGGGGTGTTGTTGCTGGAGTTGATGGGCCCCGATGGCCGCCTGGGTGCTTGGCGGGCCACCTTGAGCCAGCAGGTCAAGGCCCGCGAATGGATGGAGCGCCTGAACGCGCACATGGCCCAGTGGGGCCAAGCCCAAGTCCAAGTTCAAGGCCGCGCGGCTGAGGGCCTGGGCGGAGCGACGGTGGGCGAAGACGGGCCCGCGACCTGCCCCCGGTGTCTGGCCCCCTTGCGTGAATTGGACGCCGACTGCGAGCGTTGTGCCGAAGACGAGGCGGCGGCCAACCCGGGCGCCACCTTCTTGCGCTTGTGGCAATTTGCACGGCCCTACCACCGCCAGTTGTTGGCTGGTTTTGGCCTCACCTTGGCCGCCACGGCGGCCAACATGGTGCCCCCTTACCTCACCATGCCCTTGATGGACGAGGTGCTCATCCCCTTCCAAAACGGCCAGGCCATTGACCCTTGGCTGGTGGCCAAATACCTGAGCGGCTTGCTGGCTGCGGCCCTGCTGGCCTGGGGCTTGGGCTGGGCCCACACCTACATCCTGGCCCTGGTGTCCGAGCGCATTGGCGCAGACTTGCGCAACACCGCCTACCGGCACCTGATGCACATGTCGATGTCGTATTTCGGGGGGCGCCGAACCGGTGACCTGATCAATCGGGTGGGCATGGAAACCGACCGCTTGTGTTTGTTTCTGTCCCTGCACCTGTTGGAATTTGCGACCGACGTGCTGATGATCACCATGACGGCGATCATTTTGCTCAGCATCGACCCCTGGCTGGCGCTGGTGACTTTGCTGCCCTTGCCCTTCATTGGCTGGCTCATTCATTCCGTTCGCGATCGCTTGCGGGTGGGTTTTGAAAAAATCGACCGCGTGTGGTCCGAGGTCACCAATGTCTTGTCGGACACCATCTCCGGCATTCGGGTGGTCAAGGCGTTTGCGCAAGAAGACCGCGAGGTGCAGCGCTTTGAGCAAGCCAACACCCACAACCTGAACGTCAACGACCGCATCAACCGCCTCTGGTCCTTGTTCACCCCCACGGTGACGCTGATGACCGAAATGGGCTTGTTGGTGTTGTGGGCCTTTGGCATTTGGCAGGTGGCCCATGGGCAAATCACCGTCGGGGTGCTCACCGCCTTTTTGGCCTACATCGGTCGCTTTTACACGCGACTCGATTCCATGAGTCGCATCGTTTCACACACCCAAAAGGCGGCGGCCGGCGCCAAGCGCATTTTTGAAATTCTGGACCACCACTCCACCGTGCCGGAAACCAGCAAGCCCATCGCCTTGTCCGATGTACGAGGCCACATTCAGTTGCAAAACGTGGGCTTTCGCTACGGCAACCGCCAGGTGATTCGGGGCCTGCATCTCGATGTCGCGCCCGGCGAGATGATTGGCTTGGTGGGGGCCAGTGGTTCGGGCAAAAGCACCTTGGTGAACTTGATTTGTCGTTTCCACGACGTCACCGAAGGGCGCATCCGGCTCGATGGCATTGACATCCGCGACTTGAAAATCACCGACTACCGCAGCCACATTGGCTTGGTCTTGCAAGAGCCTTTCTTGTTTTTTGGCTCCATCGCCGACAACATCGCCTACGGCCAGCCCCACGCCACCCGCGAAGCCATCATTGCGGCGGCGCGCGCAGCCCATGCCCACGAGTTCATCTTGCGTTTGCCCCAGGGCTATGACTCCTTGGTGGGGGAGCGCGGCCAAGGCCTTTCTGGGGGCGAGCGCCAGCGCATCTCGATTGCCCGTGCGTTGTTGATCAACCCTCAAATCTTGATTCTGGACGAGGCCACCTCGTCGGTGGACACCGAGACCGAGCAAGAAATTCAGCGCGCCTTGGACAACCTGGTGCGCGGCCGAACCACCATTGCCATTGCCCACCGCTTGTCCACCTTGCGCCAAGCCGATCGCTTGGTGGTCCTGGAAAAGGGTCAGGTCGTCGAACAAGGCCAGCACGACGAGCTGATGGCCAAACAAGGCGCCTACTGGCGTTTGCATGAAGCCCAGCAGCAAATGAACGATGCAGGTGGTTCATCCCCGGACTCAGGAGATCGCGATGCGTGAATCGGTGGCTTGGTCAATCCAACGCTCAGCCCGTGGGCGTTGGTGCTGGGTGAACGAAGACGGCCAAACGCATGAGCCGGTGACGGTGTCACGTGCCTTTCCCATTTCGCAGCCCGACGGTTTGGTGTCCATCCTGGATGCCGATGGCCATGAGCTGGCTTGGGTGTCCCAGCTGTCAGACCTGCCGCAGGCCTTGGCCGAGCGCTTGCGCGAGGCCCTCAACGAGCGCGAATTTTTGCCCGAGGTGCAAGCCTTGTTGTCGGTCAGTGGCTTTGAAGCGCCTTGCGAGTGGACCGTGCTCACCCACCGGGGTGAGCATCAGTTTGTGCTGCAAGGCGAAGAGGACTTGCGGCGCATCGGTGCCGATGGCTTGTTGATCAGCGACCGGCACGGTGTGCAATACCTCGTTCGCCATGTGTCGCAACTCGACCGCGCCTCGCGGCGTTTGCTCGACCGGTTTCTGTAAGGGCTGCGCGCGCGGCCACAGCCCACGCGCTCACACGGGCCAGGTGCTTTGGTGTTCGGGCACAACGGCCCGCCAGCCCAACTCGCGCTCAATGCGCTGGCGCAGCGCATCGCTGGCTTCGGGCTCGCCATGCACCACATAGACCTGATCGGGTGGCTGGGGCATCTGGCCCAACCACTGCAGCAATTCGTTGGCATCGGCGTGGGCCGAGGCCGAATGCAGCTGGACAATTTCGGCGTTGACGGGACGGTCTTGGCCGTGCAGGCGCAGGGTTTTTTCGCCTGCAGCCAAACGCGCCCCCCGCGTGCCGGCGGCTTGAAAGCCGGTGAGGATGACCATGTTGCGGTGGTCGCCCAAATAAAGCCCCAAGTGATGCAACACGCGCCCGCCTGTGGCCATGCCACTGGCCGCCAAAATCACCCGAGGCCCGTGGCGCTGGGCCAAGGCCTTGGATTGCTCGGGCGTTTTCACCATGGTGACGCTGTGCGCCAGGGCGTCGACTTGCCAAGGCGCCAGTCGATGGGACTCGGGGTGGGTTTGCAGCAATTCGGTGGTGTGGATGGCCATGGGGCTGTCCAAGAACACCGGCAACCCATGGGGGATGGCGCCTTCGGCTTTGAGGGTGGCAATGGCGTGCAACACCGCTTGGGCGCGCCCCACGGCAAACACTGGCACGACCGCCACACCGCCTCGGGCGGCCACGCGTCGCAGGGCATCGGCCAATTCGTCTTGCATGCTTTGATGGTCATGCAAGCGATTGCCATAGGTGGACTCGATCACCACGGTGTCGGCTTGGGGTGGCCGCTCGGGAGGGCACATGAGCACGTCGTGCTGACGCCCCAAGTCACCGCTGAACAGCACCTTGCGACCCGCGAACTCAACGCACACACTGGCCGCGCCAAAGATGTGACCGGCTGGCAAAAACTGGGCTTTCCAACCGGGCAAGGGGCTGAAGCTGGCGTGCATGGCATGGGGTTGCAGGCATTTCAGCGCTTGCAAGGCTTGCTGCTTGGTGTAGAGCGGCAAGGCCGGGTGGTGCTTGGAAAAGCCATGGCGGTTGGCGAAGGCGGCGTCTTCTTCTTGGATGTGGCCGCTGTCGGGCAACAAGAGGGCGCACAAATCGACCGTGGCGGCGGTGGCGTGAGCCTTGCCGGCGAAGCCTTGCTGAACCAACAGCGGGAGGTAGCCGCTGTGGTCCAGGTGCGCATGGGTGAGGATCACCGCATCGATGTCCGTGGCGGCCACCGGGGGCTGTGCCCAGTTGCGCAAGCGCAAGACCTTGTGCCCTTGAAACAGGCCGCAGTCGATCAACAACTGATGCTCGCCATCGCTGAGCAAATGACGGGAGCCGGTGACGGTGCCAGCGGCACCTAAGAACTGAAGGCTTGCACGCATGCGCCCAGTGTAAGGCGCACTGGGCGACGGGTTCAGTTGAAGAAGTCGCGGATTTTGTCCGTCCAGCCTTTGTCGCTGGGCGAGTGCTTGTTGCCGCCTTTGCGCAACGAGGCATCCAGCTCTTTGATGAGCTTGCGTTGGTGCTCGGTGAGCTTGACGGGGGTTTCGACCTTGACGTGGCAATACAAGTCGCCCGCTGAGCTGCTGCGCACACCCTTGATGCCTTGGCTGCGCAAGCGAAATTGTTTGCCGCTTTGCGTGCCTTCTGGCAAATCGATGGTGGCCGAGCCCTTGAGCGTGGGGACTTCCACTTCGCCACCCAGTGCCGCCGTGGTCATGGGGATGGACACTTCACAGTGCAAGTCGTCGCCATCGCGCTCGAACACCTCGTGCTTTTTGATGCGAATTTCAATGAACAAGTCGCCCGGCGGCCCGCCGTTGACACCGGGTTCGCCATTGCCGGCGCTGCGAATGCGCATGCCGTCGTCGATGCCCGCGGGGATGTTGATTTCTAGGGTTTTGTTCGAGCGAACCTTGCCTTGGCCGTGGCAGCTGGTGCAAGGGTCTTTGATGATCTTGCCCGCGCCCCGGCAATGGGGGCAGGTTTGCTGCACGCTGAAAAAGCCTTGGCGCATTTGAACTTGCCCGGAGCCATGACAGGTGGAGCAGGTTTCGGCTGATGTGCCGGGCTTGGCGCCCGAGCCATCGCAGGTGTCGCAGGCGTCCCAGCTGGGGATGCGGATCTGGGAGAGCTTGCCTTCGGCCGCCTCTTCGAGGGTGATTTCCATGGCGTAGCTGAGGTCGTTGCCCCGATACACCTGACGACCGCCGCCACCCCGTCGGGACTGGCCGAAGATGTCGCCAAAAATGTCACCAAACGCATCGGCAAAACCGGCGCCGCCAAAGCCGCCTGCACCGGGGCCGCCCCGCATGTTGGGGTCGACACCGGCGTGGCCAAATTGGTCGTAGGCCTGGCGCTTTTCCGGTTCGGACAGCATTTCGTAGGCTTCTTTGACCTCTTTGAATTGGGCTTCGGCTTTGGCATCCCCCTGATTGCGGTCAGGGTGATACTTCATCGCCAGTTTGCGATAAGCCTTTTTGATTTCGTCGTCCGAGGCGTTTTTGGGAACGCCAAGGACTTCGTAATAGTCGCGTTTGGTGGCCATGGGCGGTTTGCCTTAGTCTTTCTTCACTTCCTTGACCTCGGCATCAACCACGTTGTCGTCATTGGCCTTGGAAGCGCCCGATTCTGCACCAGAACCCGCTGCCGCTTGTTGGGCTTGCATGTCGGCATAAACCTTCTCGCCGAGTTTTTGGGCGGCGGTCATCAGGGCTTCGGTGTCGGCGTTGATGGCGTCTTTGTCTTCGCCTTTGAGGGTTTCTTCCAGCTTGGCCACTGCTTTTTCAATGGCTTCTTTCTCGGCGGCTTCGAGCTTGTCGCCATGCTCGCCCAAGCTCTTTTTCACGCTGTGCACGGCGGCTTCGCCTTGGTTGCGGGCCTGCACCAACTCCAGCTTTTTCTTGTCTTCGGCGGCGTTGAGCTCGGCATCCTTGACCATTTGCTGGATCTCGTCTTCCGACAAGCCCGAGTTGGCCTTGATGGTGATTTTGTTTTCTTTGCCGGTGGCCTTGTCTTTGGCGCTCACGTGCAAGATGCCGTTGGCGTCGATGTCAAACGTGACCTCAATTTGCGGTGTGCCACGAGCGGCGGGGGCAATGCCTTCGAGGTTGAACTCGCCCAACAGCTTGTTGCCCGAGGCCATTTCACGCTCGCCCTGGAAGACTTTGATGGTCACGGCCGGCTGGTTGTCGTCGGCGGTAGAGAAGGTCTGGGCAAACTTGGTGGGAATGGTGGTGTTCTTGGTGATCATCTTGGTCATCACCCCGCCCAGGGTTTCGATGCCCAGGGACAGCGGCGTGACGTCGAGCAACAACACGTCTTTGCGGTCGCCCGACAAAACCTGGCCTTGAATGGCGGCACCCACGGCCACGGCTTCATCGGGGTTGACGTCGCGACGGGGCTCTTTGCCGAAGAAGGACTTCACCTGGTCTTGCACCTTGGGCATGCGGGTCATGCCGCCCACCAAGATGACGTCGTCGATGTCGGCCACGTTCACACCAGCGTCTTTGATGGCGGTGCGGCAAGGGGCAATGGTGCGCTCGATCAAGTCTTCCACCAGGCTTTCGAGCTTGGCGCGGGTGAGCTTGAGGTTCAAGTGCTTGGGCCCGCTGGCATCGGCCGTGATGTAGGGCAGGTTGATGTCGGTGGCCGAGGAGGAGGACAACTCGATCTTGGCTTTTTCGGCGGCTTCTTTCAGGCGCTGCAAAGCCAGCACGTCTTTGGAGAGGTCAACGCCTTGCTCTTTCTTGAATTCGCCGATGATGAAATCGATGATGCGTTGGTCGAAGTCCTCACCACCCAAGAAGGTGTCGCCGTTGGTGGACAGCACTTCGAATTGCTTTTCGCCATCGACGTCGGCAATTTCAATGATGGACACGTCGAAGGTGCCACCGCCCAAGTCATAAACGGCAATCTTGCGGTCGCCCTTTTCGGCCTTGTCCATGCCAAAGGCCAGTGCCGCGGCCGTGGGCTCGTTGATGATGCGCTTGACCTCCAAGCCGGCAATGCGGCCTGCGTCTTTGGTGGCTTGGCGCTGGGCGTCGTTGAAATACGCCGGCACGGTGATGACGGCCTCGGTGACCGGCTCGCCCAGGTAGTCCTCGGCGGTTTTCTTCATTTTGCGCAGCACTTCGGCGCTGATTTGGGGGGGCGCCAGCTTTTGGCCGCGCACTTCCACCCACGCGTCACCGTTGTCGGCCTTGGCGATGGTGTAGGGCATGAGGTCGATGTCTTTTTGGACCTCTTTTTCTTCGAATTTGCGGCCAATCAGGCGCTTGACGGCATACAAGGTGTTTTGCGGGTTGGTGACGGCCTGACGCTTGGCCGAAGCACCCACCAAAATTTCGCCGTCTTCTTGGTAAGCAATGATGGAGGGGGTGGTGCGAGCGCCTTCGGCGTTTTCGATCACCTTGATGTTTTTGCCTTCCATGACCGACACGCACGAGTTGGTGGTGCCCAAGTCAATACCGATGATTTTTGCCATGATGAAACTCCTGTGGGCCTAACGGCCCGATGTTGAAATCGTTGTGTGAAAGATGTGGATAAATCGGTGGATTTCAAGTGTGCAAACGGTGCATCACTTGGGGGCAGCCACCGTGACCAAGGCCGGTCGCAACACGCGGTCGGCAATCAGGTAGCCCTTTTGCAGCAAGCCCACGATGGTGTTGGCCTCTTGCTCGCTGGGCACCATGGAAATGGCTTGGTGCTGGTGCGGGTCAAATTTGTCGCCCACGGCAGGGGCAATGGCCACCACTTTGTTGCGCTCCAAGGCGGACACCAGCTGGCGAAGGGTGGCTTCGGAGCCTTCGCGCAGCTGTTCGTTGCTGGCGTTTTCGATGGCCAAGCCCGCCTCCAAGCTGTCGACCACGGGCAACATGCTTTCGGCAAAGGACTCCACCGCAAACTTGCGGGCTTTGGAGACTTCGTCGTCGGCGCGGCGGCGGGCGTTTTCAGCCTCGGCTTTGGCCCGCAGGTATTGGTCGGCCAAATCGGTGTTTTGGGCCTGCAACTCCGCCAGCTGGGCGGCCAGATCTGGTGTGGCCTCGGGCTGACCGGCGGCCTCAGCGGAGGGCGTGTCGGCCGGGCTTTGGGGGGGGGTGTTTTGCGGATCTGACATGGGTAGCGCGTTGAAAAATAATGGATTTCCCCGGATCTGGGGCCAAATCCGGGGTTTTCAAGAGGGGCAATGAAAAAAAACGGAATCAGCCCCGTTTGAGCAAATCGCTCAACAAGGCGCCCACCCCATAAGTCCAGGGGGTCACCCGATCGCTGGTGTTGACCCAGTTGGTCAAGGTCCCCAGTCGGGGTGAATGAATGCGCACCCGATCGCCCACTTGGTGGGTGAAGCCTTGACCGGCTGGTGCGCCGGCCAAAGGCCGGTCTTGGGTGGGCGCAAACAGGGTGCCCAGGAACAGCATCATGCCGTCGGGGTATTGGTGGTGAGCGCCCATGGCCTGTTTCACGATGTCCAGTGGGTGGCGGCTGATTTGCGCCATGGCATTGAGCCCGGTGAGCTCAAAGCCATCGGTGCCCAGCACTTGCAATTGCACCTCCAGCTGGAGCACGTCGGCCAAGGTGAAGTGGGCATCGAACAGGCGAATGAAGGGGCCAATGGCGCACGAGGCGTTGTTGTCCTTGGCTTTGCCCAGCAACAAGGCGCTGCGGCCTTCGAAATCCCGCAGGTTCACGTCGTTGCCCAGGCTCGCGCCAATCACTTCACCCGATGGGTTGACGCACAACACCACCTCGGGCTCGGGGTTGTTCCAGGCGCTGCCCGGGTGAATGCCCACCTCGGCGCCCACACCCACGGCGCTCATGGGTTGCGATTTGGTGAAGACTTCGGCATCGGGCCCAATGCCCACCTCCAAATACTGCGACCACACGCCTTGCTCCACCAGCACCCGCTTGAGTTCGGCCGCTTGTGGGGTGCCGGGTTGTACGGCGCGCAGGTCTTGGCCCATGACGCGCTCGACGGCTTGCCGAATCGATTGGGCCTGACTGGCGTCACCGCGCGCCCGCTCTTCGATCACGCGCTCAATCATGCTGGCGACGAAGGTCACCCCCGCCGCCTTGAGGGCTTGCAGGTCGCACGGTGCCATCAGCCAAGGGCGATCGTCGCGGCGCTGGTGAAAACAGGTGTCGTGCAAGACCTCGGACACCGCGCCCAAATCGGCACCGGTGTGCTGGCGAATCGCCTCGGCCGCTTGGGGCCAGGCCAGCAAATGGCTCACGGTGGGGGCCAAGGCCGAGAGGTCGACAACCCGACCTTGCGCCACCTTGATGGGCACGGGGCCCCGGTGGGGGTCCCACAGGCGGCCCACCAGCAAGGCTTGATCGGCATCGAGGGGCAGGGTGTCAGAGAGGTCGGGAATGAGCGGTGTGGTCATGGGCTGCCATTGTGAAGCAAGCCCGGGTTCGCTGCTGACACCTGCGCGCGCAGCGCTTCAGGCGTGGCGCAGTTTGCGCAACAGGCGCAACAGGGTTTGGCGTTCGTTGGCGGTCAGGTGCGCGCTGACCTGGCGATCGGAAGCCACGGCAAGGTCTTGCGCTTGGGTCAGCATGGTTTGCCCAGCCGGGGTGAGGTGCAAACCCAAAGCCCGGCCATCGGTGGGATGGGGCTGGCGCTCCACCCAACCCCGTTGGCACAAGTCGTTGACGATGCCCACCAAATTGGGCGGCTGAATCCCCAAGGCCGTGCAGACTTCACGGGCCGTGATGCCGTCTTGATGACCCACCAGGCTCAAGACTGAAAACGTCACCGGACGCAGGTCGAGGTTTTTCAAGTCCTCGTGAAATTGGGCAATGATGTGCAGCGCGGCACGCCGGGCTTGGTAGCCCAGGAGTTGATCGAGCACGGGGCTGGCGGGTGAAGCCAGCACGGCATCGTCGGGGGACACGGCGGTGCTCATGGCGTCACACCGGCTCACTGGCCGCAGGCAGGTGTTGCGGGTTGCTGAGCAGCAGCGACTGACAGCGCAACCAATCGGGCATCACCCATTGCCACCAAGCTTGGTGCAGGTGCTGCCAACGCAGGGTGCCAGGCCCAGCGGCATGGGCGAGCAAACACCAAGACCAACTCCACAAGGCCAGTGCGCACAGGCGCAGGAAATCTTGGGCAATGGCATTGGCCCAGGTTTCACCGGCGCCATCGGTGGCGCTGGCGTGGCGTTGCACCACCGCATCGATGAGCACCAGCCATTCCTGAAGCAGGTGTTGGGTGGATTCGCCGCGCGGGCCGGGTGGCACCCGTGCCAACAAATCGGCCACCAAAGCCTTGAGCTCGGTGCCGCCATCGGGCAGCACTTTGCGCAACAGCAAGTCGACCGCTTGAATTTCGTTGGTGCCTTCGTAAATCATGGCGATGCGGGCATCGCGCACGATTTGCTCAAGGCCCCATTCGCGCACATAGCCGTGGCCCCCCAGCACTTGCAAGCACGCACTCGCTCCCACAAACCCTTGGTCGGTGCACATGGCTTTGAGGATGGGCGTGGCCAAACTGCACCAGCGTTGGGCCTGGGCTTGGTGCTGGGGGTCGGCCGCGTGTTGGGCTTCGTCCAGGGCCAGCCCCGTTTCGTAGGCGAGCAAACGGCCGCCCTCGACCCAAGCTTGTTGGGTGTCGAGCACGCGCTGCATGGCCGGGTGCCGAGCAATCAAGTCGGCGGCGGTGCCGGGTTCGCGGCGGTCCGCAGGGGCGCGCATTTGGCGTCGCTCCCAAGCATAGGCTTGGGCCACTTGGTGTGCGGCATCGAGCAACCCAATGCCTTGCATGGCCACATGCAAACGCGCGGCATTCATCATGATGAACATGGCCGACAAACCGCGACCGGCTTGGCCCACCAGCCAACCCGTGGCTTGGTCGAATCGCATCACGCAGGTGGGGCTGCCATGCAAGCCCATTTTTTCTTCGATGCGATCGCACCATGCCCCATTGCGCTGACCATCGGGAAGCCACTTGGGGGCCAAAAACAGCGACAAGCCCTTGGGGCCCGGCGGCGCATCGGGCAAACGCGCCAACACCAAATGCACGATGTTGTCGGTCAGGTCGTGGTCGCCGCCCGAGATGAAGATTTTTTGGCCATTGAGGGCAAAACGGCCATCGCCCAAATCGACAGCACGGGTGTTCACCAAGCCCAAGTCGGAGCCCGCATGCGGCTCGGTGAGGCACATGGTGGCCAGCCACTCACCGGTGGCCACCTTGCCCAGGTATTGCGTTTGCAAGGCCTCGCTGGCGTGGTGCTTGAGGCACTCATAGGCGCCATGCAACAAACCCGGCGCCATGGTCCAAGCGTGGTTGCCCGCCACCAGCCACTCGTAAAGAATGGTGTCGAGCACGGCGGGCAGGCCTTGGCCACCCCACTCGGGGGCCGTGGACAAACTGGCCCAACCCTCTTGCCAAAACGCGGTGTAGGCCGCTTGAAAACCAGGGGGCATGGTCACATCGCCGCCTTGGCCATCGGCGCGTGCTTGCCATTGGCAGCCGTGTTCATCGCCGCTGCGGTTCAAGGGCGCGACACGATCGGCCACAAAGGTCGCTGCGCCTTCGAGCACCTGTTGGGCCAAGGCTTGGTCGACTTCGGCAAAGGGGGCCAGGGCTTGCCAGCGCTGGTCGGCGCGCAACACCCCGAACAGCACCTCGGCAACGGCTTGGGCAGAGGGTTGATAGGCCATGTCAGTCTTCGTCCTTGCGTTGGGTGTTGCCCAGATAGGTGTCGATCACGCGGGGATCGTTGGCCAGCTCGGCCGCTGGGCCGCTCAAGCCAAATTGACCCATTTCCAGCACATGGCCTTGATCGGCCACGGCCAGGGCCGCGCGGGCGTTTTGCTCCACCAAAATGGTGGTGACGCCTTCGGCCTTGAGGGTCTCGATGATGCTGAAAATTTCTTTGACGATCAGCGGGGCCAGACCCAGGCTGGGTTCGTCGAGCATCAACACCTGAGGCTTGGCCATGAGGGCACGGCCCACCGCCAGCATTTGGCGCTCGCCGCCCGACAAGGTGCCCGCTTTTTGGGTGCGACGCTCCAGCAAGCGGGGAAACAGGCGATACACGTGTTCGAGCTCATCGCGCCAGTTGGCAACGCCTTGGCGCATGCGGCGATAGCCGCCCAGCAACAGGTTGTCTTCCACGGGCATGGAGCCAAACAGCTCGCGTCGTTCGGGCACCAAGGACAAGCCCATCATCACGCGCGCCTCCAGGGGCAGCTCGTGCACATCGCGGCCTTGAAAGTGAATGTCGCCTTGCGAGGGAATGATGCCCATGAGGCTGTTGAGCAAGGTGGATTTGCCAGCGCCATTGGGCCCAATGATGGTGACCACCTCGCCCACGTGCAGGTCAAAGGACAGGCCGTGCAAGACCTCGGCCTTGCCGTAGGCAGCGTGCAAATCGCGCACTTGAAGAATGATGTCGCTCATGGCTTAGTGCTCCGTGCCCAAGTAGGCGGCGCGCACCTTGGGGTCTTGCTGAATTTGGCTGGGCGTGCCCTCGGTGAGGTAGGTGCCGAACTCCATCACCACGATGTGATCGCACACATCCATCACCAAGTCCATGTCATGCTCCACCAACAAAATGCTCACGCCTTCGCTTTGCAACTGACGCAACACGCGCGCGAGCTCGCGCTTTTCGCGGTGACGCAATCCCGCGGCGGGTTCATCGAGCAACAACAGGGTGGGGTCGGCGCACAAAGCGCGGGCGATTTCCATCAGGCGCTGTTGGCCCATGGGCAAGTTGGCGGCAAGCTCATGCACCCAGTCGCCCAGACCCACGCGCAGCATTTGCCGCTCGGCTTCGGCCATGATGGCGCGCTCTTCCTCGCGGTTGCGGCGGAACAGGGCCGACCAGACGTTGCAGTGGCCGCGGGCGTGCGCACCAATGGCCACGTTATCGAGCACGCTCATGTCCGGGATCATCTTCACGTGCTGGAAGGTGCGCATGAGGCCTTGCTTGGCGATGTCGCGCGCATGCAGGCCGTGCACTGGTTGACGGTTGAAGATGACTTGCCCCGAGGTCAAGGGCAAGGTGCCCGTGATGAGGTTGAAGGTGGTGGACTTGCCCGCGCCATTGGGGCCAATGAGCCCCAGGATTTGCCCCGCCTTGAGTTGGAAGCTGATGTCGTTCACCGCCACCAAGCCGCCAAAGGTTTTGCGAATCGCTTGCACATCGAGCACCACCTCGCCTGGGGTGGGTTTGTTGCGTTGGGGCAGGGGCTGGGCATCGGCCCAATCGCGCACACGAGGGGTGTGGCCTGTCCACTGCTTCACCCACGACCACAGGCCATCGGGGCGGTATTTCAAGATGAGCACCAGCAACACGCCAAAGACGATGATTTCAAAGCTGCCACGCACACCCAGCAACTCGGGCAACCAGGTTTGGAGTTGTTCGTCGAGCAAGCGCACCACGCCAGCGCCCAGCCAAGCGCCCCACAATTGGTTGACGCCACCGACCACGGCCATGAAGAGGAATTCAATGCCCCACTTCAGGCCGAAGGCCGAGGGGTTCACGGCCCGTTGGTAATGGGCCAAGAGCCAACCCGAGATGCTGGCCAAAATGGCGGCAATCACAAACACCGTGACTTTGTAGCCGAAGGTGTCGACGCCCATGGCCTCGGCCATTTGTCGTCCGTCCTTGAGCGCACGAATGGCGCGACCCGCCCGCGAGTCGAGCAAAAACATCAAGGCGATGGTGGCCACCCACAGCAGGGTCCAGCTCACCGCGAAAAAGCCTTGGCCTTGGCCGATGGCTTCACCCAACAGCGTCAGGCTTTTGAGGCCCACCAGACCGTCGTATTTGCCCAAGGCCTCCAAATTGCCCATGAGGTAGTAAAGCGCCAAGCCCCAGGCAATGGTGGCCAAGGGCAGGTAGTGGCCCGACAAGCGCAAGGTGATGCGGCCAATGACCCAGGCGCTGCTGGCCGTGAGGGTCACGCCCAAGAGCAGGGTGATGGAGGGCGGCCAGCCCAAATTCAGCGCACACCACGCGGCGGTGTAGGCGCCGATGCCAACGAAGGCGGCTTGACCAAACGAGGTCAGGCCCGCCACGCCGGTGAGCAACACCAGCCCCAAGGTGGTGAGGGCAAACAAGCCGATGTAATTGAGCTGAGACACCCAAAAAGCGGGCAAGGGCAGGCAAGCGGTGAGCACAATGGCGGCCAACACCAGCCAATGGCCATAAGAACGCAGGCGACTCATTTCAATGGTCCTCATCGTCATCGGTGGCGTGGCGCGAGCGCAACCACAAAGCGGGCAAGATCAGGGCGAACACCACCACCTCTTTGAAGGCGCTGGCCCAGAAGGAACTGAAGGCTTCTACCAAGCCCACACCCAGGGCCACCAACAAAGCGCCGGGGTAGCTGCCCAGACCGGCAATCACAGCGGCCATAAAACCTTTGAGACCGATCAGGAAGCCGGAGTCAAACAGCACCGTCGTGGTGGGGCCAATCAGCAAGCCTGACAAAGCGCCAATGAAGGCCGCCAAGGTGAAGGTGAGCTGTCCGGCGGTGTGGCTGGAAATGCCCATCAGGCGGGCGCCATTGCGGTTGATGGCCGTGGCGCGCAAGGCTTTGCCAAACAAGGTGTTGCCGAAGAAAAACCACAGCGCCAAGATGAAGACCAAGGCGGCGCCAAAAATGATGAGGGCCTGGCCGTTGATGGGCACGCCGGCCACTTCCAAACGGTCATCCCAAAAGGCCGGGTTGCGATAACCCTCCGGCCCGAAAAACAACAAGGCCAAACCCGTGAGCGCGAAGTGAACCCCCACCGAAACGATGAGCAACACCAAGGGGGTGGACGATTCCAGCGACTGGTAGGCCAAACGGTAGAGCAACGGGCCCAAAGCGGTCACCAGCGTGAGGCTGAGCAAGACCTGAGACCACAGCGGAATGTCTTGGGGGGCCAAGGCAATCGACACCCCACTCACCAGCACGGGGAGCACCAATGGGGAGAGGGTGGCTTTGACCACTTGCGCGGCTGAGGCGCCCAGGCGAATCGATTCGGCCAAGGACTGAATCGAAACCCCCAGCGCCATGAGCAGCAACAACCACACCGTGCCCGGCACGGTGTGTTCGATGAACATGGCCAAGGTGAGCGCGCCAAACGCGACAAACTCACCTTGGGGAATGAAGATGACACGGGTCACCGCGAAGACCATCACAGTGGCCAATCCGAGTAAGGCGTAAATGGCGCCGTTGGTCAGGCCATCGACCGCCAACATGCCTGCAATGGTGAAATCCATGGTGATTCCGTGTCGTTGTCAGACCAGTGAATTACTTGATCACGTTGAACTTGCCACCTTTGACGACCGTCATGATGCCGGTTTCATTGGTGTAGCCCCAGTGGTCGTCTTTGGTCCAGTTCATGACGCCATGCGAAATGGGCGTGCGGCCCATGGTGTCCAAGGTGTCACGCAAGGCCACGCGGAATTCGCCCGTGCCCGGCTTGGCTTTTTTCAGGGCCAGGGGAATGGCTTTTTCCATCACCAACATGAAATCGTTGGAGTGACCCGCAAAGGGGCTCAGGCCGGGCTTGCCGGTGAGGGCTTCGTATTTCTGACCAAAAGCCACAGCGGCTTGCTTGGAGGGGTGGCTGTCGGGCAAGTCCTTGCCAAAGATGGCGGGACCAGAAACCACAAACGTGCCCTCGACGGCTTTGCCGCCAATGCGGATCAAGTCGGGGCTGGCGGCACCGTGGGTTTGGTAGGTGATGCCTTTGTAGCCACGGTCACGCAGGGCGATTTCGGGCATGGGTGCAATCGAGCCAGAGGCCACCACCAAAATGGCGTCGGGTTTGGCGGCCACAAGCTTGAGGGCTTGGGGGGTCACGCTGGTGTCGGTGCGGGCAAAACGCTCCACGTCCACCATTTTGATGCCGGCTTTGTCCAGCAAAGGTTGCATGGCTTTGAGCCAGCCTTCGCCATAGCCATCGGCGTAGCCAATGAAGCCCATGGTCTTGATTTTTTGCGTCTTGACGTGCTCCATCATGGCGTGGGCCATCACACCAAAGCCCTGGGGCATGATGAAGGTGAAGGGGCCGTCCTTGGAGGGTGCGCCGGTGATTTGAACGGTCTTGGCTTCCGTGGCAATCGGGGTGATGGCGGCCGTGGTGGGGGTCAGGTTGCCACCAAAGATGACGTCCACTTTGTCTTGGGTCACGAAGCGGCGTGCGTTTTGAGCAGCCTTGCCGGGGTCAGAGGCGTCGTCGAGGATGATGAGGTTGACTTTCTCGCCGCCAATGGTCTTGGGAAAGGCTTTGAGCATGGTTTGCATGGGCAAGCCCAGGGCAGCACCGCCGCCGGTGAGCGACAGGTTCACGCCCACGTTGATGTCGGCGAGTGCAGCGGTGGACAAGCCAGCGCCAATGGCCAAGGCCAGCAGGGTTTTCTTCAGTTTCATGGGTCTCCTCCTAATGGATGTGAAGTGGTGGGTGAAAAGGGTGGCCATCAACTGCACAGGGCAATGATGTCCTCGGGAACGGGAATGGCTTTGATGCGATTGGGGTCGTCGGGGTGTTGCACACAAAACGCACGGGTTTCCAGGCCTTCGCAAATCAGGTCGTCGCCACGTTTGACCGTGTGCTCGTGGATGAAGACCTTGTTGCGCCATTCCTTGACCCGCGTGTGGATTTGCAGGGTTTGGCCATAGGTGGCGGTTTGGAAAAAGCGCGTGTGAATTTCCAGCAAGGGGGTGCCAATGATGCCGCGGGTGCGCGCCAATTCGCGCCAGGGCGGCAAGCCACAGGACATGAAATAGTGCAATGAGGCCGTGTCCATCCAACGGCTGAAGTTAGGAAAAAACACAATGCCTGCGGGGTCGCAGTCACCAAAGGTGACGGGCACTTCGTAGACGATGGTGGGACTCATGGCGTGTGGGCTCAAGCTTGGGGCAGCACCAGTCCGGGCTGGGTGCCGTTGTGCAGGGCTTGCACCACCGCATCGCGATGCTTGAGCACCGCGCGTTGGTTGATGGAGCCCTTGTCGGTCACTTCGCCTTTGTCCAGCGAGGGCGGGTCGGGCAGCACGCACAGTCGCGCAATGCGGTTGGCGCTGCCCGTGGCCGACTGAGCCAGGGTGTTGAGCACGCCTTGGAAGTGGGCCAACACCGGGGCCGCGGTGACCACCTCGCTCATGGGGGCGGTGTCGGGCAAACCACTCAGGGCGCGCAACGCAGGGGTGGGAAACACCATCGCCCCCACCTCTTTGAGGTTGATGCCGGTGAGCACCACGTCTTGCACATAGGGCGCACCGGCGGCAATGACGCGGGCCCGCAATGGCCCCACGCTCACAAATGTGCCGGTGGCCAATTTGAAGTCTTCAGCGATTCGGCCATCGAACTTCAGGCCCAGGTGCGGGTTCGCGGGGTCGATCCACAGCACCGCATCACCAGTGAGGAAAAAACCTTCTTCGTCAAACGACTCGGCGGTTTCTTGAGGCATGCGCCAGTAGCCCGGCGTGATGTTGGGGCCTTTGTAGCGCACCTCGGTTTTGTCGCCCATGGGCACGAGTTTGAGCGTGAGGCCGGGGGTGGGCACGCCCAGGTCGCCCGCCCGCACATGGGGGCTGGTGACAAAGATGCCAAAGGGGCCAGACTCGGTCATGCCCAAGCCCGTGGTCATGACGATGCGCTCGCCAATTTCGCGTTCCTGGCTTTCGTAGAGGCTGTCCCAAATGGGCTGGGCCAGGGCTGCACCGGCATAAAAGAACATGTTGACCCGCGACAACAGGTTTTTGCGCAAGGCGTCGTCGGTTTTCATCGCCTGGGCGATGGCTTCAAACCCGGTGGGGACGTTGAAATAAACCGTGGGGGCGATTTCGCGCAGGTTGCGCAGCGTCTCCCCCATGAGGGCCGGGGTGGGCTTGCCGTCGTCGATGTAAAGCGTGCCGCCGTGGTAGACCGTCATGCCAAAGTTGTGGTTGCCGCCAAAGGTGTGGTTCCAGGGCAGCCAGTCGATGAGCACCAAGGGTTTTTGGGCCAGCACGGGCATGGACTGCACCATTTGTTGCTGGTTGGCGGCCAGCATGCCGTGGGTGTTGATCACCGCCTTGGGCATTTTGGTGGAGCCGCTGGTGAACAAGAACTTGGCAATGGTCTCGGGACGCAAGGCCGCGATGGCGGCATCGACGTCGGGGGTCACCGGGGTGGCCAGCAGTTGCGACCAGGCCGTGTGGCTGCGACCCGGGACTTCGCCTTCAACCAACACCACCTCGCAATCGGCAGCCACGGTGGCTTGAATGGCCTTGGCGTAACGGGCATCGGCGGCGAACACCAAACCCGGGGTGCACAAGCCCAAGATGTGGCGCAGCTTGTCGTAATCCTGGCTGACCAGGGAGTAGGGCGGCGAGGCCGGCACATAGGCCACGCCAGCCAATTGGGCGCCCAGTGCCAGCAGCGCATGTTCGAGGCTGTTCTCGCTCAGGATCACCACGGGTCGCTCGGCACTCAGACCCCGGTTGATCAGGCTTTGGGCAATGGCGCGCGCCTGTTGCCAAACTTGGGCGTAGGTGAGGTGCACCCAATCGCCACGGGGCTGACCCGGCGCGGCGGGCGCGGCACGACGCGCCATGAAGGTTTGATCGGGCTGGACTTGCGCCCAGTGCGCCAAGCGTTCCACCACCGAGTGGGGTGGGGGCTGGAGTGCTTGTTCTGCGGTCACATACACCACCCCTTGTTCACCCTCGCGCTTGACCACGCGGGTGACACCAAATTCCAAGTGACGAAAACGAGGCTCAGACATGGGGAACTCCAGCAATGGCGGGTTAATCAGCCTTGACCTTGGCGGCGCGGCCTTCGAGGAAGTCTTTCACCCGTTGCTTGGCCTCAGGGGCGCTTTGTGCAATGGAGGCGATGAGGGACTCGGTGAAGAACCCGTGGTCGGAGGGTTGGTCGGCAATGCGCGGCAGGGCGTGCATGAGGGCGTAATTGGTGAGTGGGGCATTGGTGGCAATGCGCTCGGCCAAGGCCAGGGCCTTGTCGAAAGCTTGGCCGGCTTCCACCAGGTATTGGGCAAAACCCAGACGCTCGCCATCGACGGCGTTGTAGACACGGCCGGTGAGCATCATGTCGGTCATGCGGGCGGTGCCCACCAAGCGGGGAATGCGCACCGAGCCGCCGCCGCCCACAAAAATGCCCCGTGAGCCTTCGGGCAGGGCATAAAAAGCGGTGCTGTCGGCCACGCGAATGTGGCAGGAGCTGGCCAGCTCCAAACCGCCGCCCACGACGGCGCCGTGCAAAGCGGCCACCACGGGCACCCGGCCTTGTTCGACTTCGTTCAGGGCCTTGTGCCACATGCGGGAGTGGTGCATGCCTTCCACGGCATCGCGCTCGCGAATTTCGCTCAGGTCCAGGCCCGCGCAAAAGTGCTCGCCCGCGCCATCGATGACCACGGCTCGGGTGGTGTCGGGCAGGTTCAGAAAAGCCGACTGAATGGCCAGCACCAAACGGTCGCTCAGGGCGTTGCGTTTGCTGGGACGGTTCAGGCGCATGACCGTGACGCTGTCGCGGTGTTCGACTTCAAGATCGGTGTGGGACATGTTGGGACTCAAAAATGTGTTGGACGAATTATGGTTATAGGGAATAATCAAAACAAGCCACTCAGGCCCCGTTTTTTCTAGGGTTTACACCAATCACCGGAGATTTCCATGGACCACGCCAAACTCAAAGCGATTGACATCCACACCCATGCGGAAGTGAGTTGCTGGAACCCCTTTGACGCCTACGGCGAGGAATACGACCGCGCGGCCGACAAATACTTTGGCTCCAACCGTCGGCCCACGATTGAAGAGACCGTGGCCTATTACCGCGAGCAAAACATTGGCTTGGTGATGTTCACCGTGGACAGCGAGGCCCAGTTGGGTCGCCGCCGCATTCCCAACGAGGAAATCGCCGCCGCCGCCAAGGCCAACCCCGACATGATGATGGCCTTTGCCTCCATCGACCCGCACAAAGGCAAGATGGGTGCGCGCGAGGCCGAGCGGCTCATCCAAGAAGAGGGCATCAAGGGCTTCAAGTTCCACCCCACGGTGCAAGGCTTTCACCCCTACGACAAGATGGCTTGGCCGATTTACGAGGTGGTGAACCACTACAAAATGCCCGCCATTTTTCACACCGGCCACAGCGGCATTGGCTCGGGCATGCGTTGCGGCGGCGGCTTGCGACTGCAATACAGCAACCCCATGTTGCTCGAAGACGTGGCCATCGATTTCCCCGACATGCAAATCGTGATGGCGCACCCCAGCTGGCCTTGGCAAGACGAGGCCCTGAGCGTGGCCATGCACAAGCCCAACGTCTGGATCGACCTCTCCGGCTGGAGCCCCAAATACTTTCCCAAGCAGTTGGTGCAATACGCCAACACCTTGCTCAAAGACCGCATGCTGTTTGGCTCCGACTACCCGCTCATCACCCCCGAGCGTTGGATGAAAGACTTCGAGGTGGCGGGCTTCCGTGAAGAGGTCATGCCGGGCATCCTGAAAGGCAACGCGGTGCGCCTGTTGGGTTTGGCCTGATTTTGTATACACTTTGACCCGTCGCAGCGGCGCGGGTCTGACACGCAGATCCTGGACGCGATCACTGGCCTTCACAGCGCCCGCAGTGGTGAAGGATGGCCCCGCTCGGGGCTAGCCGCTTGGGGGCTCAAGTCACCGCAAGCGAGCGACAAGGAGGCGACATGGAAGCGTATTTGCTGGATTGGGCCAATTTGCTGTTGCGATGGGTGCACGTGATCACCGCCATCGCCTGGATTGGTTCCTCGTTTTATTTTGTGTTTCTGGACAACAACCTGTTGCGCCCCACCTCTCCGGATTTGCTGGAAAAAGGGGTGGATGGCGCCATGTGGGCCGTGCACGGCGGCGGGTTTTACAACCCACAGAAATACATGGTGGCCCCCAAAAAGATCCACACCAAGCTGCATTGGTTTTATTGGGAAAGCTATTCCACCTGGCTCACGGGCTTTGCCCTGTTCACCGTGCTGTACCTGTGGAATGCCGGCACGTTTTTGGTCGACAAATCCCTTTTCGATTGGTCGCCCACGGCCGCAGGCGCCACAGCGGTGGCGATGCTGGCCGGTTTTTGGCTGGTGTATGACCTCACTTGCCGGGTGTTTGGGTTCAAGGAAGGCTCAGAGACCCGCATTGGCCTGGTGATGCTGGCTGTGGTGTTGCTGGCTTGCTGGCTGGCCAACCACTTGTTCGCCGGTCGTGCGGCCTTTTTGTTGGTGGGGGCCATGATCGCCACCGCCATGAGCGCGAACGTGTTTTTCTGGATCATCCCTGGCCAGCGCCAAGTGGTGGCGGCCATGACCTCGGGCGAGCCTTACGACGCCCAAGCCCTGTCCATTCACGGCAAGCGCGGCAAGCAGCGCAGCGTGCACAACACGTATTTCACCCTGCCGGTGATTTTTGCCATGCTCTCCAACCACTACAGCTTCCTCTACACGCACGAAGCGCGCTGGGTGTTGTTGTTCGTGATGATGTTGGCCGGTGCCTTGATTCGTCAGTTTTTTGTGCAGCGCCACGCCTTTCACCATGGGCGGGCGTCCAACCCTTGGCCTTATGCGGCAGTGGGCGTGGCCTTGTTGCTGGTGCTCATCGTGGCCCTCAAACCGGCAACCCCCAGCGCCTCGGTCGCCACGGCACCCGAGCAGCCGGTGACTTGGGCCCAGGCCCAAGCCGTGATCGGCAAACACTGCTTGTCGTGCCACGGCCCGCAGGTGCAGATGAAGGGTTTGCGCTTTGACCACAGCGACGGGGTGAGCCGCAATGCCCAAAACATTTACCAACAGGTGGTGGTGTTGCAGCAAATGCCCATGGGCAATGCCTCGGGCATGACGGCCGAAGAGCGCGCCTTATTGGGTCGTTGGTTCAAGGCGGGCGCACCCACCCAGTGATCAGGCCGCTTGCGGCTCGGGCCCCGTGGGGGCATCGTTGGCCGCATGAGGGGCCGGGTTCAGGGGCAGGGGGCTGGCACTCACCGGCAGCACCGCCACTTCGCCCAAGGGCTGGGCTTGCATGAGGGCAATTTGGTCGCGAATGCGCTGGGCTTGCTGTTTCATGGCTTCGATGTTGCGCACGCGTTTGGCCCGCAGGTCGTGAATGCGTTTGAGGTTGGCGGCGTGACGCGCGCGCACCTTGTCGAGCAGCTCGTTGAGTTCGGCCTTTTGGGCATGGCGCTTGGCAAAGCGTTCCTTGAGTTGCTCGTGAGACCAGGCTTCGTAATCTTGGTTGGCTTCAATCGCTTTGCGCTTGGCGTCTTCTTGAATCACCAGCAAGGCCGGCTCCAATCCAGACCAAAAGCGTCGCGTCACCCACAGCACGAGCATCAGCGGCCAAGCCACCGCCCACATCATGACGTTCAGGCTGTTGTCTTCCCACCAAGCAAGTGCGCGATCGCGATCCATGTCCGACTCCGATTCAGGCTGCGGGCAAAGCGCTCCGCAGGGGAGGAATCGGACCGAGCCCTGCGCACTTGAGTCTGGGGCTTAGCCGGAATCAGCCCGCACCCTGGGCCAATGCTTGGGCCATGCGGTTGTGGCGTTCGACCACCACGGGCAAGTCCAGGGTCAGCAACTGGCCGTTTTGGGCCACCCAGCGCCCGTTGATCAGCACTGCATCGGCCTGCGCACTGGCACAGAGCAACAAAGCACCCACGGGGTCGTGAATCGCACCCCCTGCCATGGCCAGGGTGTCGGTGCGAAACAAGGCCAGATCGGCACAGTAACCGGGGGTGATCTGACCCAAATCGTGGGCACGGCCCAGCACCTCGGCACCACCCCGTGTGGCCAGACGCAGGGCGTCGCGCGGCGTCATGTCGGCGGGGCCAGTGTCGCAGCCAAAGGGGGTGAGGGCTTGCTTGACGCGCGCCAAGAGCATGGCTTGGCGGGCTTCGTTGAGCAATTGCGCCCCGTCGTTGCTGGCACTGCCATCCACCCCCAGACCCACGGGCACGCCCAGGTCCAGCAGTTGGCGCAAGGGCAGAATGCCGCTGGCCAATCGCATGTTGCTGCAGGGGCAATGGGCAATGCCGGTGCGGGTTTTGGCGAACAGGTAAGCGCCTTCGTCGTCGATCTTCACGCAGTGGGCGTGCCAAACGTCTTCGCCCACCCAGCCCAGGTCTTGCACGTATTGGGTGGGGGTGCAATTGAAATGCGCTTGGGTGTAGGCCACGTCGTGGTCGTTCTCGGCCAAATGGGTGTGCAAGCGAACGCCCAAGCTGCGCGCGAGCTTGGCCGATTCGCGCATCAAGTCGGTGCTGACGGTGAAGGGGGAACACGGGGCCACGGCCACTTGCAACATGGCGCCCGGCGCGGGGTCGTGCCACTGCTCAATCAGGCGCTGGGTGTCTTTGAGGATGAAGTCCTCTTGTTCCACCACCCGGTCAGGCGGCAATCCCCCTTGGCTTTCGCCCACGCTCATGCTGCCGCGGGTGGCCACAAAGCGCATGCCAATGGATTGCGCTGCGGCGATGCTGTCGTCGAGTCGCACGCCATTGGGGTAGATGTAGAGGTGATCGGAGCTGGTGGTGCAACCACTCAGGATGAGCTCGGCCATGGCCACTTGGTTGGAGGTGGTCACCACCTCGGGGGTGAGCCCCGCCCAGATGGGGTAGAGGCCTTTGAGCCAAGAAAACAGCTCGGCGTTTTGCACCCCAGGAATGGCGCGGGTGAGGCATTGCACCATGTGGTGGTGGGTGTTGATGAGGCCGGGCACCACCACGTGGTGGCGGGCATCGAACAGCGCGTCGGCTTGGTCGCGCCAGGGCCGCAAATCGGTCTCGGCGGGCAACACCGCCTCAATGCGCCCGTCGCGCACAAACACCGACCCACCCCGGTGTTCGGCCTGGTCGTCGTTTTGGGTGGCCACGCAATGGGCGTTGTGAATCAGTAAGGTGCTCATGATCAACCGGTGAAGAAAGACAGGGAAACGGCAGGCCAAAACCTGCCCTGTGAAACAATGCTCGCATGGAAAACCAAGCCGCCATTGAACTGCTCGATCAACTCTATCGCGCTGCCGTGGCGCGTGCCCAGCCCAGTCAAGTGCTGGCCTCGCATTTGCCCGAGCCGCCCCGTGGCCGCACGGTGGTGGTGGGCGCGGGCAAAGCGGCTGGCGCGATGGCGCAGGCCTTTGAAGCCGCTTGGCCCGAACAGGCGCCCTTGAGTGGGGTGGTGGTCACCCGCTACGGCCACACGCCCCCCCAGCCTGCTGGCGTGAGGCCGCGCATTCAGGTGCTGGAGGCGTCTCACCCTGTGCCCGACGAAGCCGGGGTGCGGGCTTCGGAGCAACTCGTCAAGGCCTTGCAGGGCTTGGGGCCCGACGATTTGGTGGTGTGCCTGATTTCGGGTGGCGGCTCGGCTTTGCTGACCTGGCCGCAACCCGGCCTGAGCCTGGCCGACAAGCAGGCCATCAATCAGGCGTTGTTGATGAGCGGTGCACCCATCGACGAAATGAACACGGTGCGCAAGCACCTCTCGCGCATCAAAGGCGGGCGCTTGGCCTTGGCTTGCCCCCACACCCCCGTGGTGACCTTGGCCATCAGCGATGTGCCGGGCGATGACCCCGCCGTGATCGCCAGTGGGCCCACCGTGCCCGACCCCACCACCTGCGCCGATGCGCTGGCGATCTTGGCGCGCCGCGACATTGCCTTGCCCGCTGCCGCCCACGAGGCTTTGCGCCGAGGCGAATGGGAAACCCCCAAACCGGGTGAGGCGCTGTGGGCTTCGCATCGCTTGAGCGTGATCGCCACACCCTTGCAATCCTTGCAGGCGGCGGCCCAATGGGCGCAGTCCCAAGGCTGGACCGCGCACATCCTCAGCGATGAATTGGAGGGCGAGTCGCACGACGTGGGGCAGGTGCATGCCGCCCTGGCGCGCGCGGTGGCCCAAGGCAAAGGGGCGTTCCAGCGCCCTTGCGTGTTGCTCAGCGGCGGGGAAACCACCGTCACCGTGAAGCCTCAGGCTGCCCATGTCGCCCGTGGGCGAGGTGGTCGAGCCGGTGAGTTTTGTTTGGGTTTGGCCCAAGGCTTGCGGGCGCAGCCCGGCGTTTGGGGCTTGGCGGCCGACACCGATGGCATCGACGGCGTGGAGCACAACGCGGGTGCCGTGGTTCGCCCCGACACCTTGGCGCGCGCGCAGGCCCTGGGCTTGTCGGTGCACGACCATGTGCGTCGCAACGACAGCTTTGGTTTTTTCGAACCCCTGGGTGACCTCGTGGTGACGGGCCCCACCCACACCAACGTCAACGACTTTCGTGCCGTGCTGATCGTCTGAAGCTGATGCCATGACCGGGCTGGGGCTCAGACCGCCGTGCGGGCGGCCTCGGCACGCAAGTGCTGAATGGCACGCAGCACCCGCTCGGGCGTGGCGGGCGCATCCAAAGCCACGCGAGGCCCTTGTGGACAGACCGAGCCAATGGCATCGCGCAAGGCTTCGAACACGCTGATGGCCAACATGAACGGCGGCTCGCCCACGGCCTTGCTGCCGCCCACGTTGTCCTTGCGGTTGGCCTCGGGCCACAAGGCCACCTTGAAGTGGGGCGGCAAGTCGGCCGCGGTGGGGATTTTGTAGGTGCTCGCGCCCCGCGTCTGGAGCAAGCCTTGGTCGTTCCAAACCAATTCTTCGCTGGTGAGCCAGCCCAAGCCTTGCGCAAAACCACCTTCAATTTGCCCACGATCGATCTCGGGGTGCAGGGATTGGCCCACATCGTGCAGGATGTCGACGCGCAAGAGTTTGTGTTCGCCGGTGAGGGTGTCGATGGCCACTTCGCTGCACGCTGCGCCATAGGCAAAGTAATAAAACGGACGGCCCGTCAGGGTGTGGCGGTCGTAGTGAATGTCGGGCGTGGCATAAAAACCCTGGCTCCACAAGGGCACGCGCGCGGCATAGGCCGATTGCACCAACTCCACGAAGCTCAAGCTGCGCTGGGGGCTGATGACTTGGCCTTCACGAAACACCACCTCCTCGGGCTGGCATCCCACCAGCGTGGCCAAGTGCTGGGCCAAGTGCTTGCGCACGGCCATTGCTGCGCGTTCGGCGGCGCGGCCATTCAGGTCGGTGCCGCTGGAGGCGGCGGTGGCGCTGGCATTGGGCACGTGGTGGGTGTCGGTGGCGCTGATGCGCACGCGCTCGGGCGACAGGCCCAACACCCCAGCCACCACCCCGCAGACCTTGGTGTGCAGGCCCTGACCCATTTCGGTGCCGCCGTGGCTCACGCGCACCGAGCCATCGGTGTAGACATGCACCAGCGCACCGGCTTGGTTGAATTGGGTGGCGGTGAAGCTGATGCCAAATTTCACAGGCGTGAGGGCCAGGCCCCGCTTGATCAGCGGCTGGTCGGCATTCCACTGCGCCAAGGCCTGTCGGCGGGCGCGGTAATCGCAATCGCGGGCCAGTTGTTGCATCAAGGGGCCAGCGATGGCGTCGTCCACCGTCATGCCGTAAGGGGTGACGTCGCGCCCGGGTTCGCCATACAGGTTGGCCAATCGCACATCGAAAGGGTCTAGCCGCAAATGACGAGCGATGTCACCCAGAATGGTTTCGATGAGGATGACGCCTTGCGGGCCCCCAAAGCCGCGGAATGCGGTGTGACTTTGCGTGTGGGTGAGGCAGCGGTGCGAGGTGATGTCGACCGCGGGCAAATGGTAGGCGTTGTCGGTGTGAAAAATGGCGCGATCGGCCACGGGGCCCGACAAATCGGCGCTGTGGCCGCAATGCACCAGTTGCACGCTGTGCAAACCCTGAATGCGCCCCTGCGCGTCAAAGCCCACTTGCCAGTCGTGGCTGAAAGGGTGGCGCTTGCCGGTGATGAGCATGTCTTCCGTGCGGTCCAGGCGCAGCTTGATGGGGCGCTGGGTTTGGTTCGCAGCCAACGCCGCCCAAATGGCCACATGGCCGGCTTGGGTTTCTTTGCCGCCAAAACCGCCACCCATGCGGCGGCACACCACTTGCACCGCATGCAAGGGCAGGCCCAAGGCATGGGCCACGACATGCTGCACTTCGCCGGGGTGCTGGGTGCTGCTGTGCACCAGCCATTGGCCGTCTTCTTGGGGCAGCACATAGGCCACTTGGCCTTCCAAATAAAAATGCTCTTGCCCGCCCACTTCCAGACTACCGGTGAGCACCGTGGCGCTTTGGGCCCAGGCTGCTTCGAGGTCGCCGCGCTGCAGATGCACGCTGGGCAACACAAAGGCCGAACGCGCCAAGGCGTCGCGGGCGTTGAGGATGGGGGGCAGGGCTTGAATGTCGAGCGGGATGGCGCGCGCCACGCGCCGCGCAGTGAGGGCATCGCGTGCCACCACCAAGCCCATCACCTGGCCGTGGTGCATCAATTCTTCACTGGCAAAGATGGGCTCGTCGTGGGCGTGGTTGGCCAGCACCGGGTCGCCGGGAATGTCGGCTGGCGTGATCACGGCCAACACCCCGTCTTGCGCGCGGGCCCAGTCCCAATCGATGTGCCGCAGCACACCGTGTCCCACGGGGCTCATGACGGGCGCGGCGTGGGCCGTGTGTTCGGCCAGGGGCAGGTCGTCGATGTAGGGGGCGGTGCCCAGGGTGTGCAGCTCGGCGCTGTCGTGGGTGCGGGCCATGCCCGACGGGGTGCGTTCGGACCAAGTGGCCATCACACCTCCTCCAAGCGGGTGAGGTGGTGGCCGCGGCGTTCCACCCAGGCCCGCTCCAGCAAGTGGGCCAGAACTTGTCGGCGGTAGTCGGCGCTGGCGCGCAAGTCGCTCAAGGGTGAGAACTCGTCGCTCAGGGTTTGCATGGCCAGTGCCCAGGTGGCGGGCTCATCGGGCTGGCCTTCGAGCACGGCTTCGGTGCGCAGGGCGCGACTGGGGGTGGCGGCCACGCCCCCCACGCCAATGCGAACCCCCAGTAGGGTGCCTTGCCGAATCACCATGTGTAAGGCCAAGCTAACGGCCGAGATGTCGTCTTCAAAGCGTTTGGCCACCTTGTAGACGCCCAGCCATTCACCCGAAACGGGTCGCGGCACTTGCACGAAGGCCAGCACCTCGTCGGCTCGCATTTGGGTTTGGCGATAGCCGGTGAAGAAGTCGCTCAGCAACACCTCGCGCTCGCTGAGCTGGCCGCTGTCATCGCGCATGAGCACCACGCTGGCCCCCAAGGCCAGCAGCAGCGGCATGCTGTCGCCAATGGGCGATGCATTGGCGATGTTCCCGCCCAAGGTGCCCGATTGCCGAATGGGCCAACCGGCAAAGCGATGGCCATAGGCCTGAATTTCTGGGCGGTCGGCGCTCAGGGCGTCGAAGGCCTCTTGCAAGGGCACGGCCGCCCCAATGGCGATGTGGTGAACAAACGATTCCACCCGGCGCAACTCGGCCACCCGGCTCAGGTCGATCACGCTGTCCCATTGCGCCAATTGCTGGGTGAGTTCCAAGCCCGCATCGGTGGCCCCAGCGATGAGCCGGGCTTGAGGCCGGGCGCTGCGCAACCGCAGCAATTCGTCGAGGTTGGTGGGCAGGGCATAGGTGCTGTGGGCGTTGTCGCGCGCAGGCAAGGCCGACAAGGCTTGTTGAATGGCATCCAGCGGCAGGGGCTCGGCGGCTGAACCGCTCAGGGCGCGCGCGGCGTCGACGATGGGGCGGTAGCCCGTGCAACGGCACAAGTTGCCCGACAAGGCCAGGTGAATGTCGTCGTCGGTGGGGGTGCGCCCTTGGGCAACGGTGCGTTGGTGAAGGGCAAACAAGCTCATGACCATGCCGGGGGTGCAAAAGCCACATTGCGAACCGTGGTGATCCACCAAGGCTTGCTGAACGGGGTGCAAGCGGCCATCGGCTTGGCGCAAGTCGCTGGCGGTCCACAAGGCCAGGCCATCGATGGCATGGGCGGGGCGCAAGCAGCTGTTGATGGCTTCGAATGTCAGGCCCGTTTCGCTGGGCCGCCCCACCACCACGGTGCAGGCGCCGCAGTCGCCAGCCCCGCAGCCTTCCTTGGTGTCACAGGCCCTCAGGCTTTCCCGGAGCACGCTCAACAGCGTTTGGCTGGGTGTTACATTCGTCAGCGTCCTGATCTCGCCACCGCGCCAAAAGCGCAAGGGCTGAGGGTCTGATCTGGTGGAAATGGCGGTCTGGGTCATGAATCACTCCGAGGCGTTAGGTTAAGGAATAAGTCGGCATGACTCATGCTTGGTTGTGAATAGTCTCTATCCGGGTTTGGATATGAAAACCGCTCCACTTTTCGACAAGATTGACCTCCAACTCATCCGGACGCTTCACACCTTGTTGACTGAACGCAGTGTTTCACGCACGGCCCTGATCTTGGGCCAGCATCAACCCGCCGTCTCGCAGGCCTTGCGACGTTTGCGTTTGGTGCTGGGCGACCCCATCTTGGTGCGAGCGGGCACGCACATGGTGCCCACCGAAGTGGGGCTGAGCCTGCTGGAGCCCGCCGGGCGATTGCTCGATGCCGCCCAGGCTTTGTTGGGCACGCCCCGAAGCTTTCGGCCAGCCACCACCCAGCAGGTGTTTCGGGTGGCCGCCTCCGACACCCTGGACCCCCTGTTCTTGCCGCAGCTGGTGGTTCGAATGCGCCAACTCGCGCCCGACAGTTCGGTGGAGTTG
>JAYPFZ010000009.1:0-45698 GCA_038126555.1 Betaproteobacteria bacterium | reverse complement strand
GGTGGGGGCTGCAGCAGCCCGGGGGGCCTCTTTCGGGGGAGCGAGGCGTTGAGCGATCAGCCAGCCACCCCCCACGGCCACGGCCAACAAAACCGCGCCGGTGACCCAAACCGAGCGCGGCGTTTTGCGCTTGCGCGCGGAGGATGACGTCATTTCACTCATGCCAATTCCTTGATTCCGGATCATCCTAAGCGGATTGAATGTCCCTGATGTGAAGACGCATACGCCCCCGTTCACGCTGACCGCGATCGGTCACGCGCGCGTCAAGCCCTCACAGCCACTTGGCCAGCGCCGCACAAACGCCGCTCAAGATCAGCGTCGTGGTGATGGGCAAATGAAACTCACGGCCCAAAACGCGAAAGTTCAAGTCGCCGGGCAAACGGCCAAAGCCCAGCTTTTGCAGCCAAGGCCACACGCCTTGCAACAACAGCAAGGTCACCATCACCACCAGAATCCAGCGCCACATCGGTGTTTGTCTTTCTTTGCGTTCCGTCGGTCAGGGGGGGCGCCGTCACAGCCGATGGCTTCGATCGTGTTGCACAAACCCCATGGGCTCCCAGGGCTCGCCCACCCCCACGGCCAAGACCTTGAAGAGTTCGCCCATTTCATGCTCGTGCACCAGCTTCAAGGCCAGGGCTTGCTCCGCCACCGGGGCCTGCGACAAGCCATCGAGCAAGCCGCAGTTGATGAGGAAATGGGCTTGCGAGGTGTAGCCCAGCACCTGCAAGCCCGCGTCTTGGGCGCACAAAGCCAGACCGCTGAAGTTCACATGGGCGGTGATGTCTTTTTCGCCCACGTCTTGCAAGGGCAAGGCATCGCTGCGGTGGGCGCGGTGGCACATCACCGTGCCCATGTGGCGCTGGGGCAAATAGTATTCGGCCTCGGGAAAGCCGTAGTCGATGAAAAACGCCGCCCCGCGTTGCCAGCGTTCGGCCAGGCTGCGCACAAAGGCCTCGGCTTGCGGGTGAATTTCACACAAATGGTCTTGCGGGCCCGGAATGTCGCAAGGCGGGCGCAAGTCGGTGGGCTGGTCCACCCACACCAGGGCTTGACCGGCGTCGTCCCAGCCCACGCCACGCTCATGCCACACGCCCGCCGTGCGTTGCAAGAGCTTGACGGGCATGGCGTCGAACAACTCGTTGGCCACCACCACGCCATCGGCCGCGTCGGGCCAGGCGTTGAGCCATTGCACCTTGGGCCCCCAGGCCAACAAGGCTTCGCGTTGCAGGCTGCGCATGCCACCCGAGACTTCCACGATGTCGTAGTGCTCGACCGCGTCGCCCAACTCGGCCAACAACTGCGCCGCCAGGGTGCCCTGGCCCGCGCCAAATTCAATGAGGCGCCGTGTGCCGGTTCGCTCCAGGGCCTCGCGCACCGCGCGCGCCAAGGCCTTGGCAAACCAGGGCGACAGCTCGGGGGCGGTGACAAAGTCGCTGCCCCCTTCTGGGCGGTGGCCAATGCGGCGGCGCGCCGCGTGGGCCTGGCTGTAGTAACCCGCCCCCGGCGCATACAAAGCCAAGTGCATGAACTGGTCGAAGGGCAACCAGCCTTGGTGCTGGGCCAAGGCCTCGCGCAACACCGCCCACATGGCCGGGGAAGTGCCATCGGCGTGAGGGGTCGGTAAACTCGGCGGCAACGTCATCCCGGCATTGTCCATCGAATGCAAGCCACCCAACCCTCCCCAACGGCCCCTCGCGTGGTGCTCATCACCGGCGCGGCCAAACGATTGGGCCGTCACATGGCCTTGAGCCTGGCGGCGCAAGGCTGGGCGGTGGCCATTCACCACCGCCAGTCGCCCCAAGACGCCGAAGCCACCGCCCGCGACTGCGAAGCCCTGGGAGCACGCGTGGCGGTGCTCCAAGCCGACTTGAGCCAAGAAGCCCCCACCCGCGCCTTGGTGGCGCAAGCCGTGGCGGCGCTGGGCCAGCTCGATGCAGTGGTCAACAGCGCCTCGCGTTTTGAGTTCGACGACGCCACGAGCTTCACTTACGACCAGCTCCACCAGCACCTGGCCAGCAACACCGCCGCACCCATTGTGTTGGCCACGGCCTTGCACCAGCACCTCGCCAAGCGCGGCGCGCGCGGCGCGGTGGTGAATTTGCTCGATCAAAAGCTGTGGAACCCCAACCCCGATTTTTTAAGCTACACCTTGTCCAAAGCCGCGCTGGAAGCCGCCAACACCTTGCTGGCTCAGGCCTTGGCCCCCACCCTGCGGGTGGTGGGCGTGGCACCAGGGCTCACCCTCACCAGCAACTTGCTCACCCCCGAGGACTTTGAGCGCTTGCACCAGCTCTCCCCCCTGGGGCGCTCGTCCACCCCCGAGGACATTGCCAGCGCCGTGGGCTTTGCGCTCACCAACCAAAGCCTCACCGGCACCACGCTGGTGGTCGATGGTGGTCAACACCTCATGCGCTTCGAGCGTGACTTTTCCTTGATGGGCCAATCCTCATGATGACCAAGGGCAACCAAATTTTGAACCTCACGGGGCTGCGCTTTGACGCCAGCCTGGGCATCCTCGACCACGAGAAAACCGAGCCACAGCCCATTCAAGTGGACGCCGAACTCAACATGGGGCTGCAGCCCCTGAACCCCAAGGACGACGACATCACCCACGTGCTCGATTACCGCAAGGTGCGCGCCATCATCATCGACGAGTGCACCGCCGAACACGTGAATTTGTTGGAAACCCGGATTGGCAAGCTGGCCAACCGGTTGCTGCAACTGCCCGGCGTGGTGGGGGTGCGGGTGCGCATTGCCAAGCTGGAAATTTTTGACGATTGCGAAGTGGCCATTCGCATGGAAACTGGCCTGTGGTGAACCGCCCATGAACGCACGCAACGACACCCTCACCGACCCCGCCGCCGACGCGCGCCACCAACGCGAAATGCACAAGCTCGAGAAGCGCTTGTGCCGATTGGTGGGCGAAGCCATCGTGCAATACAAGCTCATCGAAGCCGGCGACAAGGTGATGGTGTGCTTGTCGGGTGGCAAGGACAGCTATGGCTTGCTCGACATCTTGCTCAAGCTGCAAGCCCGTGCGCCCGTGCGCTTTGAGCTGGTGGCGGTGAACCTCGACCAAAAACAGCCCGGCTTTCCGGCGCAGGTGCTGCCCGACTACCTCACCCAGCTGGGCGTGCCGTTTCACATCGAAAACCAAGACACCTACAGCATCGTCAAGGACAAGATCCCCGAAGGCAAGACCATGTGCAGCTTGTGCAGCCGTTTGCGCCGGGGCATTTTGTATCGGGTGGCCAGTGAGTTGGGGGCCACCAAAATTGCCTTGGGCCATCACCGCGACGACATCTTGCAAACCCTGCTGCTCAACATGTTTTTTGGCGGCAAGCTCAAGGCCATGCCCCCCAAACTGGCGAGCGATGACGGGCGTCACGTGGTGATTCGCCCGCTGGCCTTGGTGAGCGAAAGCGATTTGGTGACCTGGGCCGAGCACCGGGCCTTTCCCATCATCCCGTGCACCTTGTGTGGCAGCCAAGACAACTTGCAACGCCAATTGGTGGGCGACATGTTGCGCGACTGGGAAAAGCGCCACCCTGGCCGACTCGACAACATGCTGCACGCGCTGCAGCACGTGGTGCCTTCGCACCTCATGGACAAGGGTCAGTTTGACTTTGAGGGCCTTCAGGCCACGGGCGTGGCCAGCCCTGACGGCGACAAAGCCTTCGACGTGGAGCCGCTGAGCGACCCCACGCTTCAGGTCATTCGCCTGGGTTAAGCCTTTTTGTAGGCCACCACTTTTTGGGTCTGCGTGCCCAGGCCCTCAATGCCCAGGGTCATCACGTCGCCGCGCTTGAGGAAGATGCTGTTGGGCTTTTTGCCCATGCCCACACCAGGCGGCGTGCCGGTGGTGATCACGTCACCCGGCATCAAGGTCATGATGGTGCTCACGTAGCTCACCAACTTGGCCACGCCAAAAATCATGGTCTTGGTGTTGCCGGTTTGCATGCGCTCGCCGTTCACGTCCAGCCACATGCCCAACTTTTGGGGGTTGGGGATTTCGTCCCGGGTGGCCATCCAGGGGCCAATGGGGCCGAAGGTGTCGCAACCCTTGCCCTTGTCCCAGGTGCCGCCGCGCTCGAGCTGGTATTCACGCTCGGACACGTCGTTCACCAAGCAATAGCCGGCCACGTGGTCCAGGGCTTCTTTTTGCGACACGTAAGACGCGCGCTTGCCAATCACCACGCCCAGTTCGACTTCCCAGTCGGACTTGACCGAACCCTTGGGCAACATCACGTCGTCGTTGGGGCCTTGGATGCAGCTGTTGGCCTTGAAGAACACGATGGGTTCTTTGGGCACGGGCATGCCGGATTCAGCGGCATGGTCGGCGTAGTTCAGGCCAATGGCGACAAACTTGCTGATGCCGTTGATGGGGCAACCCATGCGGGGCTTGCCTTTGACCAAAGGCAGTTTGTCGGTGTTGAGCTTAGCGAGCTTGGCCAGCGACTTGTCGTCGAGCACATCGGGGGTGATGTCTTTGACGACTTTGCTCAGGTCGCGCAACCGACCCTCGGCGTCGATGAGGCCGGGTTTTTCTTTGCCGGGGTTGCCATAACGAACGAGTTTCATGAATTTCTCCCTTGATTGAATGGGCACTGCACGGCCAAATGGCGCTCACAGACTGCCCGACATTTGAACAAACTTTGCGGCCAGCTGGCACTGGCCTGTCACGTGATTGACCTGCGTTTAAATGGTCATTCCGCCGTCGATCATGTAGGCATTGCCCGTGGCGAACTGCGACTCATCGCTGGCCAAGAAGACCACCAGAGGGGCAATTTCCTCGGCCTGGGCCAAGCGGCCCATGGGTTGACGGGCGATGAAGTCACGGCGTGCCGCCTCCGGATCGGCAAACGCATTGATGCGGTCGTGCAGCGAAGGGGTGTCCACCGTGCCCGGGCAAATGCAGTTGCAGCGCACGCCGTTGCGCACGTAATCGGCAGCCACGCTTTTGGTCAGGCCAATCACGGCGGCCTTGGTGGTGCCGTAGACGAAGCGGTTGGGCAAGCCTTTGATGCTGCCGCACACGCTGGCCATGTTGATGATGCTGCCGCCACCGCCCTTGAGCATGATGGGCAAGGCCGCCTGAATCACCCAAAACTGCGAGCGCACATTCAGGCTGAACCCAAAGTCCCATTGCTCGTCGGTGGCGTCGAGGATGGAGCCGTGGTGCACAAAACCGGCGCAGTTGAAGATCGCATCGATGCGGTTCAGGCCACCCACCAAGGCCTGGATGTCGGCCTTGCGCGTCACATCCAGCGCCGCCGTTCGAATGCCCGCCACGCCTTGGAGCGATTCGAGCAATTCGGGCTTGACGTCGGTGGCCAGCACCTGGGCCCCCTCTTGGGCCATGGCCACGGCGGCGGCTCGCCCCATGCCTTGGCCAGCGGCGGTGACCAGCACCTGTTTGTCCTTGAGTCTCATGTCTGTTTGACCTCCAGTGAAAAAACTTGTCGGTGGGCAATGACGTCCCAGTCCCAGTCGATGCCCAAGCCGGGCGTCGAGGGGGCATGGGCCAAGCCATCGGCCACGTGAATGCGGGAATGCGTGATGTCGTCGAGCTGCGGAATGTATTCCACCCAACGGGCATTGGGCACGGCAGCGCACAGGCTCACGTGCAACTCCATGAGAAAGTGCGGGCACACGGGCACATCAAAGCCTTCGGCCAGATGCGCCACCTTGATCCAGGGGGTGATGCCCCCGATGCGCGACACGTCGGGCTGCACGATGGTGCAAGCGCCTTGCTCCAAATACTCGCGGAACTGCGCCAAGTGATACAGCGACTCGCCCACCGCCACGGGAATCGCGGTGTGGGCACGCAGCTGACGATGGCCGGACACGTCTTCAGCGGGCAAGGGCTCCTCCAGCCACGCCAAGTCCAGATCGGCAAACGCCTGGGCACGCCGCACCGCCTCCGGGCGGTTGAAGCCCTGATTGGCATCCGTCATCACATCGAAGCCCGGCCCCACGGCCGAGCGCACCGCCGACAACCGAGCGACGTCTTCGCTCACATGGGGGCGACCCACCTTGATCTTGGCGCCTTGAAAGCCTTGCGCTTGCGCCTCCAGCGTTTGATCCACCAGTTCGCTGGGGCTCAGGTGCAGCCACCCGCCCTCGGTGGTGTAAACCGGCAGGGCCGCTTGTGCACCGCCCAGCGCCATCCACAGGGGCAAGCCCTGCACTTTGGCGCGCCAGTCCCACAAGGCCGTGTCCACGCAGGCCAAGGCCAAGCTGGTGATGGCGCCCACGGCGGTGGCGTGGGTGTGAAAGAACAAATCGCGCCAAATGGCTTCGGTGTGCCAGGGGTTGCGGCCCAGCAAGCGCGGCAGCAAATGGTCGCGCAGCAACGCCACCACCGATGAGCCGCCGGTGCCAATGGTGTAGGCATAGCCCGTGGCGCTGCGCCCCTCGCTGTCGTGCAAGGTGAGCAACACGGTTTCTTGGGTGACGAACGATTGAATCGCGTCGGTGCGCTTGACCTTGGGTGGCAAATCCACTTGACGCAATTCGGCGCGCACCAGGGTGACGTGGGGATGAGCGGTGTTCACTGGGTGACAAGCTTAGGGGTTAACGACAGGCCCGGTTCGGGAGGTTTCGTGGGTAGGATTGTGCAATTGGTCATACCAATTGAGAAACCCGAACTATCCCCTAGGTGCCAGCCCTCCACATGTCTTCTGCCATCACCCCGCTCACCACCGTGCGCCTGTATCGGCAAATTGCCGAGCGCATCCGCGGCCTGATTCTGGAAGGCCGTTTCGCGGTGGGGGAGCGCCTGCCAGCCGAGCGCGACCTGGCCTTGCAATTGGGCGTGAGTCGACCTTCGGTGCGCGAGGCCCTGATCGCCTTGGAGGTGCAAGGTCTGATCGAAGTGCGCACTGGTTCTGGCATTTACGTCGCGCGCACCCAACCCGTGGCCCGCGCCAAAGCCGCCCCGCGCCCCAAAACCCCCGAGCGCCTGGCGAGCAACGACTGGGGCCCCCTGGAGGTGCTCAGCGCCCGCTTGCTCATCGAGGGCGAAACGGCCGCCTTGGCCGCCACCCATGCCACCCGCCGCGAGGTGCAAGCCATTGCGGCCGCCCTCACCCTCATGAAACGCGAAGCCAAAGCGGGCCACCCGCCGCGCCATGGCGATGAGGCCTTTCACTTGGCCATTGCCCAAGCCAGCAACAACAGCGTCATGCTCGACACCTTGCGCCAATACTGGAGCGCCCGGGACAACGCCTTGTTCCAGCGCTTGGGCGAGTATTTCGAGCACGCCCAGTCGTGGCAGCTCGCCATTGCCGAGCACCAACTCGTTTACGAACACATTCGCGACCAGCAGCCCAGCGCCGCGCGCCGAGCCATGCAGTCGCACCTCAGAAAAGCGTTTCAACGCTACAGCGCGGGCTGGCGCCGCGCACCCCAGTGAAGGCTCCATCGGCCCCGCCAGCAGCAATCGCATTCATTCCAACCAAGAGGAGATCTCCAATGACAACCAGCAAACGCCACCACCTCAAGCAGTGGGCCGCCTGCGGGCTTGTGGCCGCCACCGCCTTGTTGGCCTCTGGCCAAGCCTTGGCCAGCACCAAACTCAAGTGGGCTCACGTGTATGAAACCTCCGAGCCCTATCACACCGAGTCGGTGTGGGCCGCCGAAGAAATCAAAAAACGCACCAACGGCAAATTCGAGATTCAGGTCTTCCCCGCCTCCACCCTGGGCAAGGAAACCGACATCAACCAAGGCATGCAATTGGGCACGGTCGACATGATCATCTCCGGCCCCTCCTTCGCGGCGCGTTCTTACCCCCGCCTGGGCATTGCCTACTACCCCTTCATCTTCCGCGATGGCGACCACCTGTTGGCCTACTCCAAGAGCGACGTGTTCCAGGAAATGACCAATGAATTCCGCAAAAAAACCGGCATTCAAATCACCGCCTACACCTATTACGGCGCTCGCCACACCACCTCGCAAAAGGTCTTCAAAAACTGTGAGGGCATGAAGGGCCTGAAGATTCGCGTGCCCGATGTGCCCGCCTACACCGCCACCCCCAAGGCTTGCGGCGCCAACCCCACGCCCATCGCTTTTGCCGAGGTGTATCTGGCCCTGCAAAACGGCACGGTGGAGGCCCAGGAAAACCCCCTGACCACCATCGAAGCCAAGAAGTTCTACGAAGTGCAAAAGGCCATCATGCTGACCGGCCACATCGTCGACGGGCTGACCACGCAGATCGCCCCGCACGTTTGGAGCAAGCTGTCGGATGCCGAGAAAAAAATCTTCACCGACGTGACCCGCGAAGCCGCCGCGCGCGCCTCGGCCAAGATCAAGGAACGTGAAGCCATGCTGGCTGGCGAATTCCGCAAGCGCGGCCTGCAAGTGGTGGAGGTGGACCGCGAGAGCTTCCGCAAAGCCGTGCTGAGCAAAGTGCCGCTCAAGTCCATGGGCTTTAGCCAATCCGACTACGACCGCATCCAAGCGGCCAAGTGATGCTGACAGGCCCTCGGGCCTGTTGTTGAACCCCACCAGGGCTGGCCGTTCGGGCTGGCCCTGGCCCCTGAGTCTTCACCCTGCCCCTGCGCCCCGCAACCATGACCCACATTCACGACATTGACGACAGCCCCCAGGTGATGGGCGACGATGGCCAGTTTCATGCCACCGACGAAGCCGTCGACTTCTCCGACACCCCCTTCGAAGCCTGGATTGCCTTGGTGTTTTTTGTGGCGTTGGGCTTCACCGTCTTCTATCAATTTTTCACCCGCTACGCCCTCAACGACTCGGCCGCCTGGACCGAAGAGATTGCGCGCTACTTGCTGATTGCCACGGTCTTCACCGGTGCTGCCGTGAGCGTGGCCAAAAACAACCACATCCAGGTGGACTTTCTTTACCGCCTGTTGCCGACGGCCGTTTGCCGCGCCATGGCCATGTTGGTGGATGCCATTCGGGTGCTGTTTTTTGGCGCCGCCATCGTCCTCACCTGGCAAATGATGAGCAAGTTGGGCAACTACCAAATGACCATCATCGACTTGCCCATGAACATCGTTTATGGCGTGGTCTGGGTGGGCTTTATCGCCATGTTTTTGCGCTCCCTGTGGGTCGCCCGGGTGCACCTGCGGCGCGGCTACACCGTGCTGGAGCGCCCCGAATCCGAAATGTCCGATGCCTGAACCCGCGAGCGTATTGCCATGTTGAAAATCATTTTTCTGTTTCTCATGTCGGGCGGCGTGCCGGTGGCGATTGCCATGGCTGGTTCGTCCCTGATTTATTTGCTGATCCAAGATTCGACCCCGCCCTTTGTGGTGATTCACCGCATGGTCTCGGGCATCGACTCCTTCCCTTTGCTGGCCGTGCCGTTTTTCATTCTGGCCGGCAACCTCATGAACAACGCCGGCATCACCAACCGCATTTACAACTTCGCCCTCGCCTTGGTGGGCTGGATGCGCGGTGGCCTGGGCCATGTGAACGTGGTGGGCTCGGTGGTGTTCGCGGGCATGAGCGGCGCGGCCATTGCCGATGCCGCCGGTTTGGGCACGATTGAGATCAAGGCCATGAAAGACCATGGCTACAGCACCGAATTTGCAGTGGGCGTGACCGCTGCCTCGGCCACACTGGGCCCCATCATCCCGCCCAGCTTGCCCTTTGTGATCTACGCCATGATGGCCAACGTGTCGGTGGGGGCCTTGTTCCTGGCCGGCCTGTTGCCCGGCGGGCTCATGGCCATTCTGATGATGATCACCGTGGCCTACTACGCCCACAAAAACAAGTGGGGCGCCGACGTGCCCTTCATGTGGGGCACCGTGATCTTCGCCCTCATGGAGTTGGCCATCGTCATGGCCTGGCCCACGGCGCTTTACCTGTTGGTGAACGACTGGGGCTGGCATGCCCAACTCACCGTGGGCGTGGGCTTGGTGGTGCTGTTTGCCGCCGACAAGGTGTTCAAGTTTCAGGCCGTGTTGCCCATCATGACGCCCGTGCTGCTCATTGGCGGCATGACCACTGGCGTCTTCACCCCCACCGAAGGGGCGATTGCAGCTTGCGTTTGGGCCATGGTCTTGGGCCTGGCCTGGTATCGCACCCTGAGCTTCAAGCGCCTGGTGAAGGTGTGCCTGGACACCGTCGAGTCCACCGCCAGCATCATGTTCATCGTGGCCGCAGCCAGCATCTTTGGCTGGATGCTCACCGCCACCGGCGTCACCACCGCCATCAGCACCTGGGTGCTGGGCTTCACCCAAGACCCCATGGTGTTTTTGCTGTTGGCCAACTTGCTGATGTTGTTTGTGGGTTGCTTTTTGGAGCCCACCGCCGCCATCACCATCTTGGTGCCCATCCTTGTGCCCATTTGCCAGCAACTGGGCATTGACCTGGTGCACTTTGGCCTGATCATGGTGCTCAACCTCATGATTGGCTTGCTGCACCCGCCCATGGGCATGGTCTTGTTTGTGCTCGCACGCATCGCCAAGCTCAGCGTGGAGCGCACCACCGTGGCCATCCTGCCGTGGTTGGTGCCCTTGTTGGGCACCTTGGTGATGATCACCTATTTCCCCGCCGTGTTCATGTGGCTGCCCAAGATGTTTTACTGATCCCCTGTCATGACCTCCTTCATTCAATTGCATCCCGACGACGACGTCGTCATTGCCCGTCATCAACTCCTGAGCGGCGCCACCGTGGGCGCGGTGAAGGTTCGCGGCCTCATTCCACCCGGTCACAAAGTGGCCGTGCGTGCCCTCGACCCCGGCGCGCCGGTTCGTCGTTACAACCAGATCATTGGCTTTGCCAGCCAAGCGATTGCGCCCGGCGAGCACGTGCACACCCACAACTTGAACATGGGCCCCGACAAAGGCAGCTTCGACCGTGACCATGCCTTTTGCGCCGACCGTCAAGCGCCGCCCGAGCGCCGTCACGCCACCTTTCAGGGCATTGTTCGCGCCAACGGCCAAGTGGCCACGCGCAATTACATCGGTGTGCTCTCCAGCGTGAATTGCTCGGCCACGGCCGCGCGCGCGATTGCCGATCACTTCTCGCGACGCACCAACCCCCAAGCGCTGGCGCCCTACCCCAACGTGGACGGCGTGGTGTCCATCACCCATGGTTCGGGCTGCGGCTTGGACACCGAAGGCGAGGGCCTGCGGGTGCTGGAGCGCACGCTGGCCGGCTATGCCACCCATGCCAATTTCGCCGCCATCGTGGTGGTGGGACTGGGTTGCGAAGGCAATCAGATCAACACCTGGCTGGCCCACAGTGGCCTGGAGCAAGGCGCCAACTTGCACGCCTTCAACATCCAAGACACCGGTGGCACGGCCAAAACCGTGGCCAAAGGCATTGCACTCATCGAGTCCATGCTGCCCCAAGCCAATGCGGTGAAACGCGAGCCCTGCAGCGTCGAGCACCTGGTGCTGGGCCTGCAATGTGGTGGCTCCGATGGGTATTCGGGCATCAGCGCCAACCCCGCCTTGGGTGCGGCGGTGGACTTGCTGGTGGCCCACGGCGGCACCGCCATCCTGAGCGAAACCCCGGAAATTTATGGCGCCGAGCATTTGCTCACCCGCCGCGCGGTGGCGCCCGAGGTGGCCGAAAAGCTGCTCACGCGCATTCGCTGGTGGGAAAACTACACGCGCATCAACCAAGGGGAAATGAACAACAACCCCTCACCCGGCAACAAGGCGGGCGGCCTCACCACCATCTTGGAAAAGTCGCTGGGCGCCGTGGCCAAGGGCGGCACCACCAACCTGAATGCCGTCTATGAATACGCCGAGCGCGTGACGGCCCAAGGCTTTGTTTACATGGACACCCCAGGCTACGACCCGGTGAGCGCCACTGGCCAAGTGGCGGGCGGGGCCAACCTGATTTGCTTCACCACCGGACGCGGTTCGGCGTATGGCTGTGCGCCCTCACCCTCGCTCAAGCTGGCGACCAACACCGCCTTGTGGGAGCGGCAAACCGAGGACATGGACATCAATTGCGGCGACATCGTCGATGGCGGCAGCACCATCGCGGCCAAGGGCCAAGCCATCTTCGACCACATCTTGCGCTGCGCCTCGGGCGAGGCCAGCAAGAGCGAACTGCACGGCTATGGCCAGAGCGAATTCGTGCCCTGGCAGCTGGGCGCGGTCATGTAACTCCCATTGAATGCATCCACCATGACCCAACGCATCACTTCCGACGAACTCACCCAGCGCGTCGCGGCGCTGTTTGTCGCCGCCAACACCACGCCCGAGCGGGCCCACACCGTGGCCGCCAACCTCGTCATGGCCAACCTCAGCGGCCACGACTCTCACGGCGTGGGCATGGCCCCGCGCTACATCGACGCCATTGCCGAAGGCCGTTTGAACCCCAACGCCAGCGTGAAGGTCAACCTCGACAGCGGATTGCTGCTGGCCCTCGATGGCCAAGGCGGCTATGGCCAAGTGGTGGGCGAAGAGGCCATGCACCTGGCCTTCGAACGGGTTGCCCAGCATGGCGCCTGCATCATGGGCCTGGGTCATGCGCACCACTTGGGGCGCATTGGTCACTTTGCCGAAATGGCGGTGCAAAAAGGCTGGGTGGCGCTGCACTTTGTGAGCGTGTTCAGCCGCCCCGTGGTGGCCCCGTTTCATGGGGGCGATGGGCGCTTTGGCACCAACCCCTGCTGCATTGGCATTCCCCTGGGGGCAGGCGCTCAGGGTCGCGAACCCTTTGTGCTGGACTTCGCCACCAGCCGCGTGGCCCAAGGCAAGATGCGCGTGGCCCACAACGAAGGCCGCCCAGTGCCCGAGGGCTACCTCATCGATGAACACGGCCGCCCCACCACCGACCCCGGCGTGGTGGTCGTGCCCCAAAGCAACGGCCAGTTTGGCGCGCTGATGACCTTTGGCGACCACAAGGGCTTTGGCATGGCCGTGGCCTGCGAGCTGCTGGGCGGCGCCCTCACCGGCAGCGGCACTTGGCACCAAGCGGCCGACAACCGGCGCGCGGTTTTCAACGGCATGCTCACCATCGTCATCGATCCCCAGCGTTTGGGCACTCAACTCAGTTTTGCGCAAGAGGCCTTGGCCTTTGTGGATTGGCTCAAGCAAAGCCCACCCGCCCCAGGCACCGACGGCGTGCTGCTCGCGGGCGAGCCCGAGCGCGCGGCCCGTGTGGCGCGCGGGCGCGACGGCATCGACATCGACGACAACACCTGGGCCGAGTTGCAAGCCGCCGGGCTCAAAGTGAACCACGCCTTTTGACTGCCATGAAACCACCCCGCATCACCCACATCGAGGCGACCACCGTCAGCGTGCCACTCATTGCCCCTTTGCGCCATGCCAATGGCGCGCACTGGGGACGCTTTGTGCGCACCTTGGTGCAAGTCCACACCGATGTGGGCTTGGTGGGTTTGGGTGAACTGGGCGGCGGCGGCGAAACCGCTGAAGCCTCGATTCGCTCGCTGGGCACTTACCTCGCCGGTCACAACCCCTTCGAGCTCGAAGCCCTGCGCTTCAAGGTCTGCAACCCCACGGCCAGCCTCTACAACAACCGCACCCAATTGCACGCGGCCCTGGAGTTTGCGTGTCTGGACATCATGGGGCAGTTCCTGGGCTTGCCGGTGTGCGATTTGTTGGGGGGCCGGTTGCGCGACCACGTGCCCTTTGCCAGCTACTTGTTTTTCCGCCACCCGAATGCGCAAGGGCAAGGCGAGGTGCGCAGCGCCGAGCAATTGGTGCAAGAGGCCTTGGCGGTCAAGGCCCGTCATGGCTTTTCCACCCACAAACTCAAGGGTGGCGTGTTTCACCCCGACTTCGAGCTGGAGGCCTTTCGCGCCATGGCCCATGCCGTGGGTTCCGACTCGGTGCGCTACGACCCGAACTCGGTGCTGAGCGTGGAGCAAGCCATTCGCTTTGGCCATGCCATTGAAGACCTGAACAACGACTATTTTGAAGACCCCACCTGGGGGCTCAACGGCATGCGCCGCGTGCGCGAGAAGGTGAACATCCCCTTGTCGACCAACACCGTGGTCATCAACTTCGAGCAACTGGCCACCAACGTGCGCGACCCCGCCGTGGATGTGATTCTGCTCGACACCACCTTCTGGGGTGGCATTCGCCCCTGCATCAAAGCCGCCGGGGTGTGTGAAACCTTCCAGCTGGGCATTGCGGTGCACTCCTCGGGCGAGTTGGGCATTCAGCTGGCGACCATGTTGCACATGGGGGCGGTGTTGCCCAACCTGTCGTTCAAGGCCGATGCGCACTATCACCACCTGATGGACGACGTGATCGAAGGCGGGCTCATGCCCTATGTGAATGGCGCGATTGCCGTGCCCCAGGCCCCGGGGCTGGGCGTCAAGCTCGACCCTGAACGGGTGGCACGCTACGCCGAAGACTTCAAGCGTTTGGGGGGCTACCCCTACGACCGCGACCCCGATCGGGGCGACTGGTATGCGCTGGTGCCCAATGCGCAATGGGCCGACCCGACGCAACCCGCCTCGCCATTGGCGAGCCGGCCTGCACCCTAGGCCAGCAACACGCCCAAGGCGGCGTCGAGTTGCTCGGTGGGCGCGCGGCGAAACCCGCTGCGGGCATAGCGTTGCAAACGCCCTTGGGTCCACGCGGTGAGCACGCCCGCCAGCAGCGCGGCATCGGCGCTGGGGCTGATGGAGGCGCCCGCTTCGGGTCGCAACACCTGCTTGAGGCTGGATTCCATGCGGTCAAAGAAGTGGTTCATGCGCTGCTGCAAGCGCTCGTGCTCGTAGACCAAGGCGTCGCCCACCATGACCCGCACCATGCCGGGGTTTTGCTCGCCAAAACGCAGCACCACCTTGACCATTTGCTGGGCTTGTTCACGCCCGGGCAAGGGTCGCTCGGCGATTTGGTTGAACAAGCTGAACACGCTGTGTTCGATGAAATCGATCAAGCCTTCGAACATTTGCGCTTTGCTGGCGTAGTGCCGATACAGGGCGGCTTCGCTCACGCCAATGCGCTGGGCCAGGGTGGCGGTGGTGATGCGCTCGCTGTGTGGCGACTCCAGCATCTGGGCCAGGACTTGCAGGATTTGCAGGCGACGCTCGCCGCGCTTGAGGCGGTTCGGTGGCGGCGGGGCGTCAGGGGCTGGTGGGGATCCGGCGGGCGTGTCTGCCATGGCGTGGCCTCCTGCAAGGACAAAGGGTCAGTGCGAACGAATCATGGTGCCAAACGCTTGGTCCGACAAAATCTCCAGCAACATCGCGTGGGGCACCCGGCCATCCAGGATGTGCACGGCGTTCACACCGCTTTTGGCGGCATCGAGGGCCCCGGCAATCTTGGGGATCATGCCGCCGCTGATGGTGCCATCGGCACACAACTCGTCGATGCGCCGCGGGGTGAGCTCGGTGAGCAAATTGCCCGCCTGGTCGAGCACGCCCTTGATGTTGGTGAGCATGAGCAATTTTTCGGCTTGCAACACCGTGGCCAGCTTGGCGGCCACCACGTCGGCGTTGATGTTGTAGGACTCGTTGTGTTCGCCAAAACCAATGGGGCTCACCACGGGAATGAAGGCGTCGTCTTGCAAGGCCTTCACCACGCTGGGGTCGATGGACACGATATCCCCCACCTGCCCCACGTCGTGCTCTTTGCTGGGGTCGCCCGCGTCGACCAGCCGCAATTTTTTGGCCCGGATCAGGCCACCATCGCGCCCCGTGAGGCCCACGGCCTTGCCGCCCGCGCGGTTGATCAGGCCCACGATGTCTTGTTGCACTTCGCCGGCCAACACCCACTCCACCACTTCCATGGTTTCGGCATCGGTGACGCGCATGCCTTGAATGAATTCGCCCTTTTTGCCCAGGCGCTGCAGCAGGCCTTCGATTTGCGGGCCGCCGCCGTGCACCACCACCGGGTTCATGCCCACCAGCTTGAGCAACACCACGTCTTCGGCAAAGGCTTGCTGCAAGACCGGGTCGGTCATGGCGTTGCCGCCGTATTTGATGACCAGGGTTTTGCCGTGGAATTTGCGGATGTAGGGCAAAGCCCGGGCGAGGATGTCGGCCCGGTCTGCGGCGGAGAGGGTGGAGGTGGCGGCGTTCATGCCGCGATCTTAATCAGTCTGGGGCTGAATCGCTGTCGGGGCTGGCGGGTGCAGGGTCCAAGCCCAGGACTTTGTTGCGCACGATTTCGCGCAGCAATTTTTTCTCGGAAAAATTGAGCGGTCGGTCGAGCACACGGCGCACGCGCAAGAGCAAGTGGCGATCCACCTCTTGGGGAATGCCTTGAATGCCAGCCAACTCTTCGCGCAAGTCTTCGCGCAAATCCTCGGGTTCCTCTTCCCACCAAGCCTGCACCACCTCTTGCAATTTGGGGCGCGACTGCTCCAGCGCGGTGGAGGCACCGGCCACGTAACTGGCCCGGGTTTGGGTGAGGTCCTTGAGGGCCATGGGGTGCAAAAAGATGCGCCGGTCGGCCTGGGCCAACAGCTGGCACCAATCGGGGTCTTCTTGCTCGATTTGGTCCATGTGGCGGGCGGTGTCGTCGGCCAACAGGTGCACGCCCAAACCATACAGCTGGGCTTCGTCCATCACGGCACGCAAGCGCACATCGTCGCTGGCCACCAACAAGTGGTCGCAGGCCTGACGCTCGGCCAAGCGGCGGATGTCTGCGCTCAAGGCATGAAACACCTCGTCGGCGGCATCGGCACCAAACCAACGGGCGACTTGGTCGTTGGGGTATTGGTGATCGTTGGTGTCGCCATACCAATAAATGCGCTTGATGTCCAAGGCCATGTGCGCTTGCTTGAGGGCAGAGCCCAGCACCGCTGGCAGCATGGTGCGCTGCAAGGGGTCGGTGGCCTCTTCCTCGGCAGCCGGTTTGAGCAGCCATTGGAGGTAATGCGCATCCACCAAAGCCACGCAAGTGCCTTGGCGGGCATTGTGGTGGTGGTGACCGCCTTCTTTGGGTCGATGGGTGGCGCCGGCGTGGGGGGGACGGGGTTCGAATTTCATGACATAAAGCCTGGATCGGCGAGAAAAAGTAGGGCTAACCGGTAATTGCGGGCGATTCTAGATCAGCGCCAAACCCCTTTTGGCTTGAGGGACGTCGCGCAGGTGCCGTGTGCGCTTCAGGCCTGCCGGACGTTGAGCAAAGCCGCAGCGATTTGCTCATCGGTTTGGCCAAATCGACGCACCCGTTGCTGATAAGAGGCCACGGCCTGTTCGAAATGCGCGTCCTTGAAATCGGGCCAAAACACATCGGTGAAATACAGCTCGGTGTAGGCCAGCTGCCAAATGAGGAAATTGCTGATGCGTTGCTCGCCGCCCGTGCGGATGAGCAAGTCGGGCTCGGGCAAATCGGCAGTGCTGAGGTAGCGCGACACCTCGGCCTCGGTGAGGTCATTGAGGCTGGCCTGGGGGTGCTCGGCTTGCCAGCGACGCGTGGCTTGCAAGATGTCCCATTGGCCACCGTAGTTGGCGGCAATCGTCAGGTGAAAACGGGTTTGGCTGGCCGTGGCGGCCTCGGCTTGGGCAATGCGCGCCTGAATGTCCGGCGAAAAGCCACTGCGGTCGCCAATGACCCGCAAGCGAATGCCGGCGTCGGCCAAGGCGGCCTGCTCACGGTCGAGGTATTGCGAAAAAAGCTCCATGAGCATGGACACCTCTTCGGGCGGGCGGCGCCAGTTTTCCGTGCTGAAGGCAAATACCGTGAGGTAGCTCACCCCATGGTTGAGGCACCACTTCGCAGCCGAGCGCAAATTGCTGGCTCCTCGCAAGTGGCCAGCGGCCCGGGGCATCAGGCGACGCTTGGCCCAGCGGCCGTTGCCGTCCATGATGATGGCGATGTGTGCAGGTGATCCCATGCCGTGATTCTAGTAAAGTGGTTGCATCTGCCGACTTCACGGAATCCGCCTCATGACCAAGCCCCCCAAATTCGATCCCCTGCACCTCACCGACGCCATGCGCGAATCGGCCCAGCAAATTTGGCTGGCCGGCTTGGGGGCCTTCTCCAAAGCCCAAAGCGAAGGCGGCAAGGTGTTTGAAAACCTGGTCAACGATGGCATGAGCATCCAGCGCAAAACGCAATCGGTGGCCGAGGAAAAATGGAGTCAGGCCACCCAGCGCATGAGCGACATGGCCGAGCAAATCTCCACCAAAACGGTGGGCTCCATGGATCGCCTGGAAACCATTTTTGAAGACCGCGTGGTCAAGGCGCTGATTCGCCAAGGCTACCCCACCCCACAAGATTGGCTGGCCCTGCAAGCGCGCGTGCTGGCCCTGGAGTCGGCACTGCACGCCACCACGAAAGCCCCAACCGACGCCAAGCCAGTGGCTGTCAAAAAGGTGGCGGCTAAAAAGGCAGTCGCCAAAAAGCCAGCTGCCAAAAAGTCACCCGCAAGCCAGGCCACGGCCAAAACCCGCAAAGCCTAAATCGGCACACCCCATGGCGCGCAAAGCCCCCCGCCGAACCGCCGAACGCATTCTGGAGACCACGCTCGCCTTGTTCAACCGCTACGGCGAGCCCAACGTGTCCACTGCACAAATCTCGTCCGAGCTCAACATCAGCCCGGGCAATTTGTATTACCACTACCCGGCCAAGGACGTGTTGATCAACGCCTTGTTCGATCGCTACGTGCAACAACTCGGCGAGTTGTTACCGGCTTCGGTGGACGTGCAAGACGTGGAGAACGCATGGTTTTTCCTGCACGCCTTGTTTGAGCGGGTCTGGGAAAACCGATTCCTCTACCGCGACATCAACCACTTGCTGAGCAACAACCGGCACTTGGAGCAATCCATGAAAAACGTGTTGCTCGACAAAACGGCCGCCTTCAAGGGTTTGCTGCAAGGCTTGATGCACGCGGGCGCGCTGCAACTGGAGCCCGACGACCGGGACGACTTGGCCGTTCACATGGTGGTCATGCTCACCTGGTGGCTGAGTTACGAATACGTGCGCGACCCCCGCCATGCCATGGCCGATGAGCAGGCCCAGCGGGGCATCTTGCGGGGCGCTTTGCAGGTGCTGGGCTTGTTGCTGCCCCACCTCGACACGGCCTCACGCGCGCACTTGCGCTTGCTGCGCAAGGCCTACATGCCCAACGCTTAGGGCTTGGCGAAATAGGCGTGAACCAGATTCACCCAGGCTGAGCCGCCCAGGGGGATGAGGTCGTCGTTGAAGTCGTAGCTGGGGTTGTGCAAGGTGCAAGGGCCTTCGCCGTGACCGGGCATGCGGTGATCCCCCGAGCCGTTGGCCATGAAGAAATAGCAGCCGGGTTTTTCCAGCAACATGTAAGAGAAGTCTTCTGCGCCCATGGTGGGCTCTTGGGGGTGAACCGCGTCGGCGCCCACCAAATCGGAGAGGACTTGCCGCACGAAGGCGCTGGGGCCTTCGTGGTTGATGGTGGGCGGGTAGTTGCGGTGGAACTCAAAGTCCACAGTGGCCCCATGGGCGGCGCTCACGTGGTGGGCCACTTGGCGCATCCGCTCTTCAATGAGGTCGAGCACCCCGATGGAGAAGGTGCGCACCGTGCCTTGCAATTCACAGCTGTTGGGCACCACGTTGGTGGCGTCGCCCGCATGAATCATGGTGACGGAGATCACGCCGGCATCGACGGGCTTTTTGTTGCGCGAAATGATGGTTTGAAAGGCCTGCACCATTTGGCAGGCCACGGGCACCGGATCGATGCCATCGTGCGGCAACGCGGCATGGCTGCCCTTGCCACGAACGGTGATTTTGAATTCGTTGCTCGAGGCCATGACGGGCCCCGCGCTGACCGCGAAATGCCCCACGGGCATGCCCGGCCAGTTGTGCAAGCCAAACACCTGCTCCATGGGGAACCGGGTCATCAGCCCGTCTTGGATCATTTCGCGTGCGCCGCCACCACCCTCTTCGGCCGGTTGGAAGATGAAATACACCGTGCCGTCGAAATTGCGGTGCTTGGCCAGGTGCTGCGCAGCGGCCAACAAGGTGGCCACATGGCCATCGTGCCCGCAGGCGTGCATTTGCCCCGCGTGCTGGCTGGCGTGGGCAAAGGTGTTGCGCTCCTGAATGGGCAGCGCGTCCATGTCGGCCCGCAAGCCAATGGCACGGTCACTTTGACCACAGCGCAAGATGCCCACCACGCCGGTGCCACCAATGCCGTCTTCAAAGGGGATGCCCCATTCGGTGAGCTTGCCCTTGACCACTTCAGCCGTTCGGTGTTCCTTGAAACACAGCTCAGGGTGGGCATGGATGTCACGGCGCAGGGCCGTGAGTTGCGGCGCTTGCGCCAGGATGTCGTCCAGGAGGTTCATGGCCCGAGGATAAACCAGAAGACCCGCGACTGTGCAAGGGGGGAACCCGAGTCAACACGCCGGACAGGGGTTCTGGGTGGCCTGGGTTCAGCCCTGCGGCCAGCGGTGTCGCGCGAGGGTCAGCAGGCCTTCAAAAATCAGGCCATCGACCAGCTCGAAATCCACGGTCATGCTGGGTGCCATCTTCCAGCCCGCACCGCCCGTCATGTAGCACAGGGGGGCCTGGCCGCAATGCTGGGTCAGCTGGTGCACCATGTGTTCAATGGCGCCCGCAATGGCAAAGGTGCCGCCGCTGGTGAGGGCGTCGCTGGTGTTGGTGGGGAAGGTTTTGACCTCGCCAGTGGGCACGTGCAAGCCCGCCGTGCCCGACTCCAGGGCGCGCAACATGATGCCGTGACCCGGCAGGATCAAGCCCCCCAGAAAACGCCCCTCGCAATCGATGGCCTCCACCGTGACGGCCGTGCCCACCATGACCACCACCAAGGGCTTGGGGGGCTCGGCGCCTTGCTGGCGCAGCATGCGGTGGCGTGCGCCCACCATGGCCACCCAGCGGTCGGCCCCCAGGCGCATGGGGTGGTCGTAGCCATTGTGCAAACCCGCCTCTTCTTGGGAGGGCACCACCCAGCTGGGGTTGACGTCCCACTGTTCGAGTTGGGTCTCGACGCGCCGGCGAATGGCTTCACCCGCCACCTGACAACCCAGAACGCGGGAAGGGGCTTGCAAGCGGTTCCATTCGAATTCGGCGAGCCGGTCGATGTGCTCCAAAAACACCGCCCCTTGGGAGAGCACGCGCGCGCCCGGCTGGGCACTTTCGTACTGAGCCCACTTCAAACGCGTGTTACCGACATCGATTGCAAAGAATGTCATGATCCGATCTGCCCTCAACCCATTATGGCAAACCCAACATGAATTCCAACCTGACCGCCTGGAACGCCTGCGAACTCTCTGAAGCCATTCACGCCAAGACCGTGTCTTGCCGGGAAGTGATGCAAGCCCACTTGAAGCAAATCCACGCCCTCAACCCCCGCTTCAACGCCGTGGTGTCTTTGCGCGAGACCGAGGTGTTGCTGGCCGAGGCCGACCAATGCGACGCCGAATTGGCGCGGGGCCAATCGCGCGGCTGGATGCATGGATTTCCCTTGGCCGTGAAGGACTTGGCCCTCACCCAAGGCCTGCGCACCACCTTGGGCTCACCCTTGATGGCCGATTTCGTGCCCACCCAAGACAGCACCATGGTGGCGCGCCTCAAAGCCGCAGGCGCCCTGGTGATTGGCAAAACCAACACCCCCGAATTCGGTTTGGGCTCCCACACCTTCAACGAGGTGCATGGCACCACGGGCAACGCCTACGACCCCAGCCGCTCGGCGGGGGGCAGCAGTGGCGGCACGGCGGTGGCCTTGGCCCTGAACCTGTTGCCCGTGGCCGATGGCTCGGACTTCATGGGCAGCTTGCGCAACCCCGCGGGTTGGAACAACGTGTATGGCCTGCGCCCCTCGCAGGGTCGAATCCCCATGGAGCCGGCCCTGGATGTTTGGGTGTCGCAACTGGGCACCGATGGCCCCATGGCCCGCACCGTGCGTGACCTGGCCCATTTGCTGTCCATTCAAGCGGGCCCCACAGCGGCGGCCCCCCTGTCGCTGACCCAAGCCTTGGCACCGGCCAGCAGCTTGCAGCCCTTGAACTTGCGGGGGGTGAAACTGGGCTGGCTGGGCAACCTGGAGGGCCACCTGCCCATGGAGGCTGGGGTGCTGGAAACCTGCGAGTCGGGCTTGTCGCGCCTGGCCCAAGCGGGCGCCGAGGTGCAGCCCCTGCAACTGGGCTTTGACCCCCACCGCGTCTGGGACTGCTGGCTCGCTTGGCGCAAGGTGTTGGTGGCCTCGCGCCTCACGCCGTATCTGGTGCAACCCAAAAACCGCGAGCGCATCAAGCCCGAAGCCTTGTGGGAAATCGATCAGGCCGATCGCTTGTCGGCCAAAGACTTCCTCGCCGCCAGTGTCGAGCGCACGCGCTTTTACCAACACCTGCTGAGCTTGCTGGATCAGGTGGACTTCCTCGTGCTGCCCACCGCACAAGTCTGGCCCTTCCCCGCCCAATGGCGTTGGCCTCAAAGCATTCAGACCCCCAACGGCGCGGTGCAAATGGACACCTACCACCGCTGGATGGAGGTGGTGATTTACGCCACTTTAGGGGGCTTGCCCTGCATCAGCCTGCCCGCAGGCTTTGGCCCCCAAGGCCTGCCCATGGGCTTGCAAGTCATGGCCAAGCCTCAGGCGGAAACCCAACTGTTGAGCCTGGCCCTGGCCCATGAAGCCCTGATTGGCGACGTGCTGGCCCGCCGCGCCCCGGCACTGGAAGGCTGGATCTGATCTGGGTATGATTGACGTTACGTAACGTCAACTTGCGCCCCCACTTTTTGCGCCACCGGAGACCGTCATGACCGATTTGTCCGCCGAATTCAAAGCCTTGGCCGAATACCGCCCCCAACACAAGGTGCGTTTCGTCACCGCGGCGAGCTTGTTCGATGGCCACGACGCGGCCATCAACATCATGCGCCGCATCTTGCAAAGCATGGGCGCGGAGGTGATTCACCTGGGCCACAACCGCTCGGTCGACGAGGTGGTGACGGCCGCGCTGCAAGAAGACGCGCAAGGCATTGCCGTGAGCTCCTACCAAGGCGGTCACGTGGAGTATTTCAAATACATGATCGACCTGCTGCGCCAACGCGGCGGTGAAGGCGTTCACGTGTTCGGCGGGGGCGGCGGCGTCATCGTGCCCTCGGAAATTCGCGAATTGCACGACTACGGCGTGAACCGCATCTACAGCCCCGAAGACGGTCAGCGCATGGGCTTGCAAGGCATGATCGGCGAAATGATCATGCGCTGCGATCAACCCACCCCGGTGTGGGAGGGGGCAGCGGTGCCCGAACTCGCGGGTCACACCGACACCGCCTGGCGCACCTTGGCCCGCTTGATCACAGCCCTGGAAAACCAAACCGCCAGCCCAGCCTTGCGGCAAGCCTTGCATGCGCAAGCCCAGGGCTTGACCATTCCGGTGCTCGGCATCACCGGCACGGGCGGCGCGGGCAAGTCCTCGCTCACCGACGAGTTGATCCGACGCCTGCGCTTGGACCAAGACGACCGCTTGCATGTGGCGGTGATTTCCATCGACCCGTCCCGACGCAAAAGCGGCGGGGCCTTGTTGGGCGACCGCATTCGCATGAACGCCATTTCGCCTTGGCAACAAGGCCAACGCGTGTTCATGCGCTCGCTGGCCACGCGCGACTTTGGCAGCGAAATTTCGGCCGCCCTGCCCGATGTGGTGGCGGCAGCCAAATGTGCGGGCTTTGACTTGGTGGTGGTGGAAACCTCGGGCATTGGCCAAGGCGATGCGGCCATCGTGCCGCACGTGGACGTGCCCCTGTATGTCATGACCCCAGAGTTTGGTGCGGCCAGCCAGCTGGAAAAAATCGACATGCTCGATTTCGCCGAATTCGTGGCCATCAACAAATTTGACCGCAAGGGCGCGCAAGACGCCTGGCGCGATGTGGCCAAGCAAGTGCAGCGCAACCGCGAGGCTTGGGGCGAGCTGCCCGAGGCCATGCCCGTGTTTGGCACCATGGCCTCGCGCTTCAACGACGACGGCGTGACGGCCTTATATCAGGCCTTGCGCGATCGCCTGCAAGCCTTGGGGCTGAAGGTGCAAGCTGGCCGATTGCCGGCGGTGAGCGTGCGCCACAGCACCCATCAGACGCCCGTCGTGCCCCCGGCGCGCACCCGGTATTTGGCTGAAATCTCGGACACCGTGCGCGGCTACAAAGCGCGCGCGCTCAAGCAGTCGCGCCTGGCGCGTGAAATCCAGCAGCTGCACGCGGCCGCTCACATGCTGCAAGTCGACAAGCCCGATCGCGCCAAAGCCGCCGAAGCCTGTGTCGATTTGGCGCAGCGCCGCGAACTCGACTTGGAGCCCAGCGCCCGCAAATTGCTCAACCAATGGCCGGCCATGCAAGCCGCCTATGCGGGCGACGAATACGTGGTGAAGATTCGCGACCAAGAGATTCGCACCGCCCTCACCCACACCACGCTCAGTGGCAACAAGATTCGCAAGGTGGCGTTACCCACCTACGAAGACGACGGTGAAATCCTCAAATGGCTGATGCTGGAAAACGTGCCGGGCAGCTTCCCCTACACCGCGGGCACCTTTGCCTTCAAGCGCGAAGGCGAAGACCCCACCCGCATGTTCGCGGGCGAGGGCGACCCGTTCCGAACCAACCGCCGATTCAAGCTGGTGAGCGAGGGCATGCCCGCCAAGCGGCTCTCCACCGCCTTTGACTCGGTCACGCTCTATGGCAACGACCCCGACTTGCGACCCGACATTTACGGCAAGGTGGGCAACTCGGGCGTGAGCATTGCCACCCTGGACGACATGAAGGTGCTGTATTCGGGGTTTGATTTGTGCAACCCCTCCACCAGCGTGTCCATGACCATCAACGGGCCGGCGCCCGCCATTCTGGCCATGTTCATGAACACGGCCATCGACCAAAAGCTCGAGCAGTTCAAGGCCGACAACGGCCGCGAGCCCACCGACACCGAAGCCGCCAAGATTCGCGAATGGGTGCAAGCCAACGTGCGGGGCACGGTGCAAGCCGACATCCTCAAGGAAGACCAAGGCCAAAACACCTGCATCTTCTCGACCGAGTTTTCGCTGAAGGTGATGGGCGACATCGCCCAGTATTTTGTGCAGCACAACGTGCGCAACTTCTACAGCGTGTCCATCTCTGGCTATCACATCGCCGAGGCTGGCGCCAACCCCATCAGCCAGCTCGCCTTCACCCTCTCGAATGGCTTCACTTTCGTGGAGGCCTATTTGGCGCGCGGCATGCACATCGACGACTTCGCGCCCAACTTGTCCTTCTTCTTCAGCAACGGCATGGACCCCGAATACACGGTGCTGGGCCGTGTGGCCCGGCGCATCTGGGCCGTGGCCATGAAGGAGAAATACGGGGCCAACGAGCGCAGCCAAAAACTGAAATACCACATCCAAACGTCGGGGCGTTCCTTGCACGCGCAAGAAATTGCCTTCAACGACATTCGCACCACCTTGCAAGCGCTGATTGCCATTTACGACAACTGCAACAGCTTGCACACCAACGCCTACGATGAGGCCATCACCACCCCCACCGAAGAGTCGGTGCGGCGTGCCATGGCGATTCAGCTCATCATCAACCGCGAATGGGGCTTGGCGAAAAACGAAAACCCCAACCAAGGGGCGTTCGTCATCGACGAGCTCACCGACCTGGTGGAAGAAGCCGTGTTGGCCGAGTTCGAACGCATTGCCGAGCGCGGCGGGGTGCTGGGCGCCATGGAAACCGGTTACCAGCGCAGCAAGATTCAAGAAGAGAGCATGCACTACGAGATGCTCAAGCACACGGGCGAACACCCCATCATTGGGGTGAACACCTTCCGCAACCCGAATGGCGACCCCGTGCCCGAGTTCATTGAACTGGCCCGTTCCACCGAAGCAGAAAAGCAATCGCAGCTGCAGCGCCTGAATGATTTCCATCAGCGCCACGCCAGCCAATCGGCAGCCATGCTCAAGCGCCTGCAACAGGCCGTCATCGACAACGGCAATGTGTTTGAGGTGCTGATGGACGCCGTGCGTTGCTGCTCCTTGGGGCAAATCACCGACGCCCTCTTTGAGGTGGGCGGCCAATACCGACGCAGCATGTGAGCCCTGGGGGCCGGGTGCGCGCCCGCCCCCGATAATCCCGGGATGGCTTGCATCACCCTGCTCAACGCGTCCCTGGCCTTTGGCCACGTGGCCTTGCTGGACCACACCGACTTTTCACTGGAACCCGGCGAACGGGTGGGCTTGATTGGCCGCAATGGCACGGGGAAGTCGTCGTTACTCAAAATTTTGGCGGGTCACAGCCAAGCCGACGATGGGGTCTTGCAACTGCAGCAAGGTTTGCGCGTCACCTACGTGGCCCAAGAGGCCCGCTTCGATCCCGAACTGACCATCTTCGAGGCCGTGCGCTTGGGCCTGGCCCCGGTGCTGGCCATGCTCGACGCCTATGCCCAAGGCGAGGGCGACTTGAATGCCTTGCAAACCGCCATTGAGGCGCACGACGGCTGGACGGTGGACCAGCGCGTGGCCCAAACCCTGCAGCGCCTGAACCTCGCGGGCGACACCCGACTGGGCACTTGCTCGGGTGGCATGCAAAAACGCGTGGCCCTGGCCCAAGCCCTGATCACCCAGCCCGATGTCTTGTTGCTCGATGAGCCCACCAACCACCTCGACTTGGATGCCATCGCCTGGCTGGAGCAATTGCTGGTGAGCTTTCGCGGTGCTTTGGTGTTCATCACCCACGACCGGGCTTTTTTGGATGCCGTGGCCACCCGCATCGTTGAGCTCGACCGCGGCCGCCTGAACAGCTACGTGGGCAACTTCACCCGCTACCAAAGCTTGCGCGACGCCCAACTGGAGCGCGAGGCCGTGGCCAACGCCAAAGCCGACAAGCTGCTGGCCCAAGAAGAGGTCTGGGTGCGCAAAGGGGTGGAAGCGCGCCGCACCCGCAGCCAAAGCCGCATCGAGCGGCTCAAGGCCTTGCGCGCCACGCGGGCGGCCCGGCGTGAGCACATGGGCCAGGTGCGCATGGACATCGATGCGGGCGTGACCCCGGGCAAATTGGTGGCCGAACTCACCGATGTGGGTCTGTGGTTTGACCCCGCCTCGGGCAGCACCGAGCCCAGAAAAACCGTGGTGAACCAGCTCACCGCCACCATTTTGCGCGGTGACAAGCTGGCGCTCATTGGCCCCAACGGGGCGGGCAAAACCAGTTTGCTCAAACTGATTTTGGGCGAGCTCGAACCCTGCACTGGCCGCGTGCGTCGCGGCACAAAACAAACCGTGGCTTATTTCGATCAGATGCGCGAACAACTCGATCTGGACGCGACCTTGGAGGACTTCATCAGCCCTGGCAGCGAATGGATCGAAATTGGCAGCAAGCGTCAGCACGTGAAAAGCTACTTGGCCGATTTTTTGTTTTCGCCGGCGCGCGCCGCATCGCCGGTGCGGTCCCTCTCGGGGGGGGAGCGCAACCGCTTGTTGCTGGCCCGCTTGTTTGCCCGGCCAGCCAATGTGTTGGTGCTTGACGAACCCACCAACGACTTGGACATCGACACGCTGGAGCTGTTGGAAGACTTGTTGCAGCGCTTCGAGGGCACGGTGTTTTTGGTGAGCCACGATCGCGCCTTTGTGGATGCCGTGGCCACCAGCATCTTGGCCTACGAGGGCACGCCCGAATCCCCAGGGCAGTGGCGCGAGTTCGAGGGCAATGTGCAAGACTGGCTGGTGCAATCGGCCCGCTCACGCGCCAGTCAGGCCGCCTCGGCAACTACCCCCCCGAGTGCCACGACCCTCGCCGCGGCGACTCCGACCCCGACCGCCAGCGCCACGGCCACACCGGCGCCGGCCAAGTCGCGCACCAAGCTGAGCTACAAGGACCAGCGCGAACTGGATGAATTGCCCGATCGCATCGACGCCTTAGAGGCCGAGCACCAACAGGTGCGCGACGCTTTGGCTGACGGCAGCTTGTTTGCCACGGACCCCGAGCGGGCCCAAGCCTTGTGCAACCGGGATGCCGAAATTGAAGCGGCTTTGATGCACGCTTTGGAGCGCTGGGAACTGTTGAGCCAAGGCCCTCACCACGGCTAAACGCCGTTGAGCGCTCGCCGCGTCAGGGGTTGCGCTTGCCCTTGATGAGCTCCACCCCCAATTGCTTGAGCTTGCGGTAGAGGTGGGTGCGCTCCAGCCCCGTGCGCTCGGCCACGCGGGTCATGGAACCCGCTTCGTGGTACAGGTGGTATTGAAAGTAGGCCTTTTCAAAGGCATCGCGCGCCTCTCGCAGGGGCAAGTCCAACTGGAAGCTTTGCAGCCTGGCTTCGTGCGGGTGCACAGGGGCTGGCACGGGGGCCGGCGCGGGCGCAAAGCCCCCAAGGGCAGCGGGTGCGGCGTGGCCCAAGGCGGCCGATGCAGACGACGGCTGCGCTTTGGTGGGAGGCAGTTTTTGCAGGCCTTGATCCACCGCGTGCATCAGTTTTTGCAAGGTGATGGGCTTTTCGAGGAACGAATGCGCCCCCATGCGGGTGGCCTCGACCGCCGTCTCGATGGTGGCGTGGCCACTCATCATGATCACGGGCATGGTGAGCAACTGGGTGGCGGCCCATTCTTTCAGAAGGCTCACCCCATCGGTATCCGGCATCCAGATGTCGAGCAACACCAAATCGGGCCGGTGCTGCAAACGGTAGTCGCGCGCCTGCGCTGCGTTTTCAGCGAGGTCCACCTGATGCCCTTCGTCGTTGAGGATCTCAAACAGCAGATCGCGAATGCCCAATTCGTCATCGACCACCAAGATTGTTGCCATGTGGGTCAGCCTTTGTCTGTGTGTGCGGTTGCAGCGGGAAATGATAACGAGACTTCAGCGCCGCTAATCTGAGTCCCATCGCTTCGGTTGTTGAGGGTGATGCGCGCGCCATGCTCTTCCAAGATTTTCTTGACCACCGCCAAGCCCAGGCCCGTGCCTTTGGCTTTGGTGGTGACGTAGGGTTCAAAAGCGCGGCTGAGCATGTTGTCGTCAAAGCCTTGCCCCTGATCGAGGATGCGCAGGCGCACACGCTGGGCCGCAGGGCGCCAGTCGGTGATGAGGGTGATGGGGTGTTGCGCCAGGTCGGGGGTGGCCTCTTGCGCGTTTTGAATGAGGTTGTGCAGCACCTGACGCAGTTGCTGGGCATCGGCACGAATGGGCGGCAAGCCTTCAGCCAGTTCCAAACGCAACCAATCGGGCACGCCGTCGACCCCGTAGAGCATCAGCACTTCCGCAACCAGGCTGTTCAAGTCGAGCAGGGTGAGCTGGGCTTGTGGCAAGCGGGCATAGTCTCTGAATTCGTTGACCAAGCGCTGCATGGCGTCCACCTGATCGACGATGGTTTTCACAGACTTGAGCAACAAAGCCTGATCGGGGCCTTGGAGTTTGGCTTCGAGCTTCATGGCCATGCGCTCGGCCGAGAGCTGAATGGGGGTGAGGGGGTTTTTGATTTCATGCGCCAAACGTCGCGCCACCTCACCCCAGGCCCGCGTGCGTTGGGCTGCTGCCACTTGGGTGATGTCATCGAACACCAGCAACCACTGCTGGGTGGGCAACACGGCCCCACGCGCCAAGAGCACGGTTTTGTTCAGCTCGTCGAGTTCCAGCGACGACTGCCAGTGGTCGCTGCCGCCTTCGCTGCGGTCTTTCAAATGATTTTCGAAATGCGACAACACCCACTCGCCAAAGTGGCTCAAGGCGGGCAACTCGGCCAGCTGCAAATCTTTCAGCCGGGTGTCGTTGAGCTGCAAGATGCGGGCCGCCGCCGGGTTGCCATCGGCAATGCGGCCATTGGGCTCCAAGATGAGCACGCCAGCGCTCATGTTGTCCAAAATGGCCTGCAGCTGGCCACGGGCCAACTCCAGGTCGATGAGGGATTGCTCGATGGTTTGCCGGGCCTCCAGCAACTGGCGGGTCATCTTGGCAAACGAGCGCGTCAGGCCATCGAGTTCATCCTGCCCTTCCAGGCTGCGCTTGGGGCTCAAGTCACCGGCCGCCACATCGCGCACCCCTTCGGCCAACAGCAACAGCGGTCGTGCCAACTGATTGCCCAACAACACGGCGAGCAGCACCGCCCCGAACACACCCAGAATCAGGGACAAGGTGAGCGTGCCCAAATACATGCGACGCAAGCCCTCGCGGCCCAAAGCGCGCTCTTGGTATTCGCGGTTGGCCTGCACCAAGGCGCGGGCGTTGTCCACCAGGGCCTCGGGGATGCGCAACACCACTTGCAACAAGCGCCCCGTGCCGCCAAAGCTCATGCCCGGTTGCGGCAAGGCCAGCAGGACGCGAATCGACGGTGGGTTGTTGCCACTGCTGCCCTCACTGCTGTCTTCCAACCCATCGAAGCGCCACAACACCCCACGCACATTGGCTTGGCGAATGTCCAGCGCATTGGGTCGTGGCGGGGCCAATTGGTAACGCGACTGCCCAGCTGCCGCCACAGGCAACAAGTCGTTGGACCACAAGATCAAGTCGTTGGCACCTATTTGCTCCAGCCACACCTCCAGCAAGGGGCCGACCGCGGCATCGGGTGTTTGGCGCAAGCGTTGCGCCAACTCTTTGGATTTGCTCACCACCTCTTGCGCCGTGAGGTCCAGCGTGGTGCGGCTCAGGCTCAGGCCTGCGTTGAGCGCATGGTCCACCTTGTCGTCGAACCAGACCTCAATCGAGCGGGTCACGAATTGGTAGGACACGGTGTAGATGACGATGCCAGGCATCACCCCCACCAGCGCAAAAATCGCCGCCAGCTTGATGAGCAATCGGGTGCCAAATTTGCCTTGGCGCAAACGGTGGCCCAAACGCCAAACCATCCAGCCCACCAAGGTCAACAAGGTCACCACCGTGGCGAGGTTCACCCCCAAGAGCAGGTTGTAGTAACGCTCATAGGCCTGCCAGTCTTGCGTGGCCTGTGCCAGCAAGAACAACAGCAACAAGGCCATGGACAAACCCAGACTGAACGCGATGACCCAGAACCAGCCCTTGCCCACCACGAATCGGCGTGTCGGGCGGGTGATCATCGGCCTTCACCCGAAGGAATGAGGTTGATCTCGCGCGAGATGCGCAGCTTCCAGATGTCTTTGCCCAAGGGGTTGAGCGTCAGGGGTCGGGGCAGCAACAACTGCTCCAACTCAAAGGTGAAGGTGAGGGTTTTTTCCTGCGGCGTGCTCATGAACCGGCTGTGGGTCAACGACCACCGTTCCAGGTTTTGCATGGCCTTGAGCGCAGACTCCAGGTCGTCGAAGAGCTGCTCGGCGATCAGGCCCCCTGGCTTGCTCCAAGGCTCGGTGGCACGCTGCAATTGCCAACGCCGGGAGACGGGCAAATAGGTCAGGCGCCAATACAGCTGTTGACTCAGCAACACCTCGTCGCGCCAATACCAGCGCTGGCGAATCACCGACAAGTCGGCCATGAAATACAGGCTCACCCCTTTGAGCAACACCTCTTTGGCGGCTTTGGGTAGGTCGAACTGCATGTGGGCAAACACGCTCAAGCCCTGGGTTTCGCGCACCAAGCCCAAGCGCGTCACTTTGGCGGGCGGCGCTGGCACAGCGTCTGGCGCGGGCGTGCCCGCTGGTGGGGTCGCCACGGTGGGGCTGCTTGACTCTGGCGTCGCTGTGGGGGCCGATGTGGGGACCGGGGCAGGCGCTGCGACCGTGGCCGAGGGCGTGGCTGTTGCTGCCCAGGCGGGTGTAGCGGCCCCAGCCAGCCAGCCCCAGCTGATGATCAGCGCCAGCGCCAGCCTTGGCCCCAGGGTTGCCCAGCGCATCTCAGTCTGCCTTGCGCAAGCGCGCATAAAAAAAGCCATCGTGGTCACGGGCCTCATTGTCACCGAGGTCGACGACCTGTGACGCGTCCCGCGGCAACAAATGCCCTGGCGCAGCTTCCGGCTCCACCCCGGTGTGGCGCTGAACAAACGCGTCGATTTGGGCCTCGCCCTCGGCCTTGAACACCGAGCAGGTGCAATACACCAGCACCCCACCCGGTCGCAACAGCGGCCACAAGGCATCGAGCAGCCGATGCTGCTGTTGGCGCAAGCCGTCGATGTCGGTTGCGCGGCGCAACCACGGCACATCGGGGTGGCGCCGAACAATGCCCGAGGCGGTGCAGGGGGCGTCGAGCAAGATGCCGTCAAAGGCTTCACCCGTCCACCAGGTTGGGGGCTCGCCGGCATCGGCCACGCGCACTTCGGCCTGCAACTGCAAGCGGTCCAGGGTCTCGTGGATGCGCTGGGCGCGAACCGGGTCTTTTTCCAGCGCCACCACCTGGGCGTCGGCCAATTCCAACAAATGGGCCGTCTTGCCACCAGGTGCCGCGCAGGCATCGAGCAAGCGCAAGCGCTCCCCGCTCGGTCGCAAACCCGCCAGCAGCAAGGGCGCCGCTTGTTGCGCGGCCCAATCCTGAACCGAACACCAGCCCTGCGCAAAGCCGGGCAGTTGGTGCACGGGCAGGGGCCGGTGCAGTTGCACGCTGTGTGAGCCCGTGATCCAGGCGTCGATGCCGTGTGGGGCCCATTGCTCGACCAGGCGCTGTGCATCCCCCCAGCGGGCATTGACCCGCAGGCTCAGGGGAGCGGCCGCGCGTTGGTGTTGCACCACTTGCAGGGCGCGCGCTGGGCCATGGTCTTGCACGAGTCGCGTCCACCACCAATCGGGCACGTTGGCCGTCACTGCGGGTTGGTCTTGCCAAGCGGGCAGCCAGACTTCAGCTTGACGCAACCATTCGCGCAAGCAGGCATTGATGAGACCGGCGGAGTGTCGGGTCCGCTCGGAACGCTTGGCCGCCTGAACGGCTTGGCTCACCAAGGTGTGCGGAGCGTAAGGTGCGGGTTGGGCATTGAGCAAAGCGAGGGCGGTGACCAGCAAGGCTTTGACCTCGCGCTTGGGCGCACGCGGCACCAAACGCTCGACGGCCAGTTGCGCCACGCCCCAGTGGCGCAGCACCGTGAGGAGCAAGGCCTGCACCCCCGGACGGCAAGCCGCGGGCACTGTGGCCAATAAACGCGTCGTGGATTCGCCTTGCATCACCCCACCCACGCGCTCCGCGGTGAGGTGCAGCAACTGGGCCAAAGGGATAGACGCCGGCTCGGGGCTGCCCGCTTTGCCGCTGGTCATTGGAGGATGTGGGCCGGGCGCCAACCCATGAGCTTGGCCAGCCATTTGGCGGGCGCGAGGTGAATCGCTTCGTTGTAAGCCCGCACGGCGTCGTTGAAACGCTCCATGTCGGGTTGAATCAACACGCGCAATTCAAGCCAGCGCTGCTTGAGCTCGTCGGGCATGTGCACGTAGTAGTTGTCGGGGTTGACCAAGTTCAACCACGAGGTGTTGAGGTCGGATTCGGCGGCCATGAGGTTCAGGGCCAAGTTGCGGCTCAACGGGTTTTCCGACATGCGGGCCAGGGCCACCGCCGCATGGCTGGAGGCCACTTGCAAGCGGGTCCACAAGCTCACGCTGAGCTCGGGCGCCATCTGGGTGCGCCAACCGTGCGGCGAGGTGGCTGCTGCCGTGATGGCTTCTTGCACCAACACTTGGTAGCGGCCATACCAGCCTTCGAGGTTGACAAAGCATTGCTGCACATCAGAGCGCAAACGCTTGAGCCGGGTGTAGGCACCGAGCCACCAAAAAAAGCCCAGCCCCAAGACCAAGCCCATTGCCGTGGTGGGTCCGAACTCCATGCGTCACGCACCGATGCGCGATGACAACAAAGGCCCTTGCGGGCCTTTGTGTCACTCGGCAGCAGGCTCCTCGCCCAAGGGGTCGTCGCTCAGGGCGCTGGCTTGCGCCAGTTCCTCGGCTTCGGCCTCTGCGATGGCGCGGCGCTCGGCCTCGTCCATGGCATCTTTGACCTTGCGCGCACGGTGGTAAGCCATGCCCGAGCCAGCGGGGATCAAGCGACCCACGATGACGTTTTCCTTGAGGCCACGCAAATCGTCGCGCTTGCCCATGATGGCGGCTTCGGTGAGCACGCGGGTGGTCTCCTGGAAGGAGGCCGCGCTGATGAAGCTGTCGGTGGACAGGGACGCCTTGGTGATGCCCAACAGGATGTTGGTGTAGGTGGCGGGCACCTTGCCATCGGCCTGCAGGGATTCGTTGGTGTTGAGGATTTCGGAGCGCTCAACTTGCTCGCCTGCGATGTAGCCGGAATCGCCAGGATTCTCAACCACCACGCGACGCAGCATCTGGCGCACGATCACTTCAATGTGCTTGTCGTTGATCTTCACACCTTGCAGGCGGTAAACGTCCTGCACCTCGTCGACGATGTAGCGAGCGAGCTCTTCCATGCCCAACAAACGCAAGATGTCTTGCGGATCGGCGGGGCCGTCCACAATCGATTCGCCTTTGTTGACCACCTGGCCTTCGTGCACCAGGATGTTTTTCTCTTTGGGGATGAGCTCTTCCCACACCTTGCCTTCGGGGTCGGTGATTTGCAAACGAATCTTGCCTTTGGTTTCCTTGCCAAAGGACACGGTGCCGGTCATCTCGGCCAACACGCCCTTGTCTTTCGGGGTGCGGGCTTCGAAGAGTTCGGCCACGCGGGGCAAACCGCCCGTGATGTCTCGGGTCTTCTGACCTTCCACCGGGATGCGGGCCAGCACTTCGCCAGGGCCCACGTCTTGGCCGTCGCGCACCTGAATCAACGCGCCCACTTGGAAACCAATGGTCACCGAGTGATCGGTGCCAGGGATCTTGACTTCCTTGCCAGAGGCGTCGATCAGTTTCACCTGAGGACGAACCACTTTGGTGGAGCCACGGCGCTTGGGATCGATCACCACCAGGGTGGACAAACCGGTGACTTCGTCCACCTGCTTGGCCACCGTCAGGCCCTCTTCCACGTTTTCGAATTTCACCTGACCGGCGAATTCCGTGATGATGGGTCGGGTCAAGGGGTCCCAGTTGGCGAGGATGGTGCCGGCTTTCACTGCGTGGTCGGGTTTGATGGCCAACACGGAACCATAAGGCACCTTGTGGCGCTCACGCTCACGGCCGTGTTCGTCGTGCAGCACGATTTCGCCCGAACGAGAAATCACCACCAACTCGCCTTTGCTGTTGGTCACGTAGCGCATGGTGCTGTTGAAACCAATGATGCCGCTGGACTTGGCTTCCACGCTGGAAGCCACCGCGGCACGCTAAGCCGCACCACCGATGTGGAAGGTTCGCATGGTAAGCTGTGTGCCAGGTTAGCCAATCGACTGAGCGGCGATCACACCCACGGCCTCGCCCACGTTGACCAAGCCACCACGGCCGAGGTCGCGGCCATAGCACTTGGCACACAGGCCAAAGCGGGTTTCACAGGTGAGCGCGGTGCGCACTTTGACTTCGTCGATGCCAGCGGCTTCGAGGGTGTCCAGACCGTCTTCGTCGAGCATGTCGCCGGCATGGGCCAGCACTTCACGCGTTTCGGGGTTCAGCACGTCTTCGGCCAGGGTGCGGCCCAACACGCGATCGCGCAGCGATTCAATGACTTCACCGCCTTCGACGATGGCGCGCATGAGCTGACCTTGGCTGGTGCCGCAGTCGTCTTCGATGACCACCAAGTCTTGGGTCACGTCCACCAAACGGCGGGTGAGGTAGCCCGAGTTGGCCGTCTTCAACGCCGTGTCGGCCAAGCCCTTGCGAGCGCCGTGGGTGGAGATGAAGTACTGCAACACGTTCAGACCTTCACGGAAGTTCGCCGTGATGGGGGTTTCAATGATGGAGCCATCGGGCTTGGCCATCAGGCCACGCATGCCAGCGAGCTGTCGGATCTGAGCGGCAGAGCCACGGGCACCGGAGTCGGCCATCATGTAGATGGAGTTGAAGGAGTCTTGCTCCACCGACTGGCCGTTGCGGTCCAGGGTTTGCTCTTTGCGCAACTGCTCCATCATGACTTTGGAAACGGCGTCGCCCGCCTTGCCCCAAATGTCCACGACTTTGTTGTAGCGCTCGCCCACCGTCACCAGACCGGAGGCGTATTGCTTTTCAATTTCTTGAACTTCTTTTTCAGCCGCATCGATGATGCTGTGCTTTTGCTGAGGCACCAGCATGTCGTCCACGGCAATGGAAATGCCAGCGCGGGTGGCCAGACGGAAACCGTATTGCAACAGCTTGTCGGCGAAGACCACGGTTTCTTTCAAACCGCAGCGACGGAACGACGCGTTGATGAGGCGCGAGATTTCCTTTTTCTTCAGCGGCTTGTTCAGGTTGTCGAAGGTCAGGCCTTTGGGCAGGATTTCCGACAACAAAGCACGACCCACGGTGGTGTCGCGCATGGCGTAGTTTTCATACAGCTCGCCGGTGTGCTTGTCTTTGGCCCAATCGCTCAGGCGCACGGAGATGCGGGTGGTCAACTCCACCACGCCTTCGTGCCAAGCGCGTTCGAGTTCAGCGATGTCGGCAAACACCATGCCTTCGCCACGGCCGTTGATGCGCTCACGGGTGGCGTAATACAGGCCCAGCACCACGTCTTGCGACGGCACGATGGAGGGTTCGCCGCTGGCGGGGAACAGCACGTTGTTGGAGGCCAGCATCAGGGTGCGGGCTTCCATTTGGGCCTCGACCGACAAGGGCACGTGAACCGCCATTTGGTCGCCGTCAAAGTCGGCGTTGAAAGCGGAACACACCAAGGGGTGCAACTGAATGGCCTTGCCTTCGATCAGGATGGGCTCAAACGCCTGGATGCCCAAGCGGTGCAGCGTGGGTGCACGGTTGAGCATCACGGGGTGCTCTTTGATGACCTCTTCCAAGATGTCCCACACGATGGGGGTGCCGGCTTCGACTTCCTTCTTGGCGGCTTTGATGGTCGTGGCGATGCCCATGGCCTCGAGGCGCGAGAAGATGAAGGGCTTGAACAATTCCAACGCCATGAGCTTGGGCAAGCCGCACTGGTGCAGCTTGAGGTAAGGACCCACGGTGATGACGGAACGGCCAGAGTAGTCGACGCGTTTGCCCAGCAAGTTTTGACGGAAACGACCGCTCTTGCCTTTGATCATGTCGGCCAAGGACTTGAGGGCACGCTTGTTGGCGCCCGTCATGGCCTTGCCACGGCGGCCGTTGTCGAGCAGGCTGTCCACCGACTCTTGCAACATGCGCTTTTCGTTGCGCGCAATGATTTCGGGCGCGTTCAATTCCAGCAAACGCTTCAAGCGCGAGTTGCGGTTGATGACGCGACGATACAAGTCGTTGAGGTCGGACGTGGCAAAACGGCCACCGTCCAGCGGCACCAAGGGGCGCAGGTCGGGCGGCAGCACCGGCAACACCGACAACACCATCCACTCGGGCTTGATGCCCGACTTCTTGAAGGCTTCCAGCACTTTGAGGCGCTTGGCGTTTTTCTTGACCTTGACTTCCGAGCCGGTCAAGTCGCCACGCAGGCGCTCGATTTCGACGTCGAGGTCCAGACCTTCGAGGAGTTCACGAATGCCTTCGGCGCCCATTTTGGCCACGAACTCGTCGCCATATTCCTGCACTTTGGCGTCGAAGTCGTCTTCCGACATGATGCTGAATTTCTTCAGCGGGGTCATGCCGGGGTCAACCACCACATAGGCTTCGAAATACAGCACGCGTTCGATGTCACGCAGGGTCATGTCCAGCACCAAGCCCAAACGGCTGGGCAAGGACTTCAGGAACCAGATGTGTGCGCAAGGCGCAGCCAAATCGATGTGGCCCATGCGTTCACGACGCACTTTGGTTTGGGTCACTTCAACGCCGCACTTCTCGCAAATCACGCCACGGTGCTTGAGGCGTTTGTATTTGCCGCACAGGCATTCGTAGTCCTTGATTGGGCCAAAAATCTTGGCGCAAAACAAACCATCGCGCTCGGGCTTGAAGGTTCGGTAGTTGATGGTCTCGGGCTTTTTCACTTCGCCAAAAGACCAAGAGCGGATTTTTTCCGGCGAGGCGATGCCAATTTTGATGGCATCGAAATGCTCATCTGGGGTGAACTGGCGGAACAGGTCAAGCAATGATTTCATGGTTTCAATCCTTTGATGTCTGAGTCAATGAACGGGAGGTGACGGCGTCACGGCTCGCGTTCATCAGCTGCGCTCGAGCTCGATATCGATACCGAGCGAACGGATCTCCTTGACCAACACATTGAACGATTCGGGCATGCCCGCCTCAATGGCGTGCTCACCCTTCACGATGTTTTCGTAGACCTTGGTTCGGCCCTGCACGTCGTCGGACTTGACCGTGAGCATTTCTTGCAAGGTGTAGGAAGCACCGTAGGCTTCGAGCGCCCACACTTCCATCTCGCCGAAACGCTGGCCACCAAACTGGGCCTTGCCGCCCAAAGGCTGCTGGGTCACCAAGCTGTAAGGGCCGGTCGAACGGGCGTGCATCTTGTCGTCCACCAAGTGGTGCAGTTTGAGCACGTGCATGTAGCCCACGGTGACGGGACGCTCAAAGGCGTCGCCCGTGCGGCCGTCGAACAGCTGGGCCTGGGTGCGCGTGGCGGACAGGCCTTTGGCCTTGGCCAGGTCATCCGGGTAGGCCAACTGCAACATGGACATGATGTCTTCTTCGGTCGCGCCGTCGAACACGGGCGTGGCGAAGGGCACGCCCTCGGTGAGGTTCTTGGCCATTTCCATGACCTGACCGTCTTTGAGCTTGGCAATGGCTTCTTGCTTGCCGGTGGCGTTGTAGATTTGCTCCATGAAGGTGCGCATCTCCGACGCTTTGGCTTGCGACTGCAGCATGTGACCAATGCGATGGCCAATGCCTTTGGCAGCCCAACCCAAGTGCACTTCCAACACCTGACCCACGTTCATGCGTGAAGGAACGCCCAAGGGGTTCAACACGATGTCGCAAGGGGTGCCGTCAGCCATGTAGGGCATGTCTTCCACGGGGACGATTTTGGAAACCACCCCTTTGTTGCCGTGACGGCCGGCCATTTTGTCGCCAGGCTGCAAGCGGCGCTTGACGGCCAAATAGACCTTGACCATCTTCAGCACGCCTGCGGGCAACTCGTCGCCTTGGGTGAGCTTTTTGCGCTTTTCTTCAAACGCCAAGTCAAAGCTGTGGCGGGTTTGCGTGAGCGAGTTTTTGATGGATTCGAGCTGGTTGGCCACGTCATCGTCGGTGGGACGAATGTCGAACCAATGGAACTTGTCCACGCCCTGCAAGTAGTCTTTGGTGATGGCGCTGCCTTTGGCCAGCTTTTGCGGGCCGCCATTGGCTGATTTACCCACCAACAATTTTTCGATTCGATCGAAGGCGTCGGCTTCAACGATGCGCAATTGGTCGTTCAAGTCGAGGCGGAAGCGCTTGAGTTCATCGTCGATGATCTGCTGGGCGCGCTTGTCGCGCTGGATGCCTTCGCGGGTGAACACCTGAACGTCAATCACCGTGCCTTGCGAGCCTTGGTCGACGCGCAAGGAGGTGTCTTTCACATCGGAGGCCTTCTCGCCGAAGATGGCACGCAAGAGCTTCTCTTCAGGCGTGAGGGTGGTTTCGCCTTTGGGGGTGACCTTGCCCACCAGGACATCGCCGGGTTGCACTTCGGCGCCCACGTAGATGATGCCGGACTCATCCAAACGATTGAGTTGGGTTTCCGACAGGTTGGGGATGTCGCGGGTGATTTCTTCCGCGCCCAACTTGGTGTCACGCGCCATCACCACCAATTCCTCGATGTGAATGGAGGTGTAACGGTCTTCGGCCACCACGCGCTCGGAAATGAGGATGGAGTCTTCGAAGTTGTAGCCGTTCCAGGGCATGAACGCGATGAGCATGTTTTGACCCAAGGCCAATTCGCCCAGGTCGGTGGATGCACCATCGGCAATCACGTCACCCTTGGCCAACACATCACCGCGCTGCACGATGGGGCGCTGGTGAATGTTGGTGTTTTGGTTGGAACGCTGATACTTGATGAGGTTGTAGATGTCCACGCCCACTTCGCCGGCGACGGCTTCGTTGTCGTTGACACGCACCACGATGCGGGTGGCGTCGACGTAATCGACCACGCCGCCGCGCAATGCCGTGACCACCGTGCCCGAGTCAATGGCCGACACGCGCTCGATGCCCGTGCCCACCAAGGCTTTTTCAGGACGCAAGGTCGGCACCGCTTGACGCTGCATGTTGGCGCCCATCAATGCGCGGTTGGCGTCATCGTGCTCCAGGAAGGGCACCAAGGAGGCGGCCACCGACACGATCTGTGCGGGCGACACGTCCATGTATTGGATGCGGTCGGCAGCGCAAAGGATGGATTCGCCTTTTTCACGCGCCGAGATGAGTTCACCCACCAGCTTGCCACTCTCGTCGAGGGTGGCATTGGCCTGTGCGATCACGTATTTGGCTTCTTCGATGGCCGACAAGTAATCGATTTCCATCGTCACTTTGCCATCGACCACGCGACGATACGGCGTTTCGATGAAGCCGTATTCGTTCAAGCGGGCATACAAGGCCAAGGAGTTGATCAAGCCAATGTTCGGGCCTTCAGGCGTTTCAATGGGACACACGCGGCCGTAGTGGGTGACGTGCACGTCACGCACCTCGAAACCTGCACGCTCACGCGTCAAGCCACCCGGGCCCAAGGCGGAGACACGACGCTTGTGCGTGATCTCTGACAAGGGGTTGGTTTGGTCCATGAACTGCGACAACTGCGAAGCGCCAAAGAACTCTTTGAGCGCTGCCGAAATGGGCTTGGAGTTGATCAGGTCGTGGGGCATGAGCGGTTCTTGCTCGGCCTGGCCCAAACGCTCTTTCACGGCCTTCTCAATGCGAGCCAAACCGGTGCGGAACTGGTTTTCAGCCAATTCGCCCACGCAACGCACGCGACGGTTGCCCAAGTGGTCGATGTCATCGACTTCACCGCGACCATTGCGCAGATCCACCAGAATCTTCACCACAGCCAAGATGTCTTCGTTGCTCAGCACCATCGAGCCCGTGGCTTCGGTGTTGCCAATGCGAGCGTTGAATTTCATGCGGCCAACGCGCGACAAATCGTAGGTGTCGGGGTTGTAGAACAAACGCTGGAACAAAGCCTGAACCGCATCCTCGGTGGGCGGCTCGCCGGGGCGCATCATGCGATAGATGGCCACCCGGGCGGTGAACTCGTCTGCGGTTTCATCGATGCGCAGGGTTTGCGAAATGTAGGCGCCCTGGTCGAGTTCGTTGGTGTAAATGCATTGCAGCTCTTGCACGCCAGCGGTGCGCAATTTTTTGAGCAAGGCTTCGCTGAGTTCATCGTTGGCTCGGGCGATGATTTCGCCGGTTTCCGGGTCCACGATGTTGCGGGCAATCACGCGGCCAATGAGGAAGTCTTCGGGCACGCTGATGTGCGTGGTGTTCGACTGCTCGAGCTCGCGGGTGTGGCGTGCGGTCACGCGCTTGTCTTTGGCGACGATCACATCGCCCTTGGCGTTGGTGATGTCAAAGCGAGCGACTTCACCGCGCAAACGCTCGGCCACAAAGGCCATTTGTGCGCCGCTGTCCATCAGGCGGAAGTTGTCGTTCACGAAGAAGTTCGCGAGGATGGATTCGGGCGTCAGACCAATGGCCTTGAGCAGAATCGTCACGGGCATTTTGCGGCGACGGTCCACGCGGAAATACAGAATGTCTTTCGGGTCGAACTCGAAGTCCAGCCAAGAGCCACGGTAAGGAATGATGCGGGCGCTGAACAACAGCTTGCCCGAACTGTGGGTCTTGCCCTTGTCGTGCTCGAAGAACACGCCAGGCGAACGGTGCAACTGAGACACGATCACGCGCTCGGTGCCGTTGATGATGAATGAGCCTTTGTCGGTCATCAGGGGCACTTCGCCCATGTAGACCTCTTGCTCTTTGACCTCACGCACCACCTTGGATTGGGGGGTGGACGACTCGCGGTCATAAATGATCAACTGCACGCGGGCGCGCACAGCCGACGAAAACGTCAGGCCACGGGTCTGGCATTCGCGCACATCGAAGGCGGGGCGTGCCAGGTTGTATTCCATGAATTTCATCTCGACAAAGCCGTTGTGCGAGACGATGGGGAATGCGGCTTCGAAGGCGGCTTGCAAGCCTTCGGGCTGACGCTGCTTGGGCGCAAGGTCAGCTTGCAAAAAGGCCGTGTAGGCATCTTTTTGCATTTGCAGCAGGTAGGGGACTTCCAGCACGCTGTCGCGCCGGCCGAAACTTTTGCGGATTCGCTTGCGTTCGGTGTAGGTGTAGGCCATGAGTTCTCCGGAAATGATGCTCTCGGCGACTGATGCCCGATGGGCCTAAGCCCTGGGCAAACTTGGCGGCTGGCCACTACCAGCGTTGGCGGACGACCGTGCGCTCACACGGCCCGAACCAAGGTTCTTCTGCAGTCTGGTCAGAAGACACGTAAAAAACGACGACATCGTTTTTCAGGTGCGCTCTGTAGCGGAAAAAGGTTGGGGGCTTTGAACACCCACCAACCTTCGTGGCAAGGCCCCAGAGGGCCTGCGATCACTTGAGCTCGACTTTGGCGCCAGCTTCTTCCAGCTTTTTCTTGGCGGCTTCGGCGTCGGCCTTGGGCACGGCTTCCTTGACCACTTTGGGTGCGCCGTCCACCAAGTCTTTGGCTTCTTTCAAGCCCAGACCGGTGATTTCGCGAACAGCCTTAATGACCGACACTTTGTTGGCACCAGCGTCAGCCAGCACCACGTTGAAATCGGTCTTCTCTTCAGCAGCAGCTGCACCGCCGCCACCGCCGCCAGCAGCGGGAGCAGCCATGGCGGCTGCGCTCACGCCAAACTTCTCTTCGATGGCTTTCACCAGTTCGTTGAGTTCCATGACAGACATGCTGTCAAGCGCGGTCAAAAATGCATCTTTATCGAACGACATGTTTTTTTCCTAAGTGTTGTGTTGAACCCTTGCGGGCACGTTGGGTTGTGAAGCGGCACGCATCAAGCGGCAGCCGCCTCGCCTTCTTTCTTTGCAGCCAAAGCGCCCAACACCACAGCGGTGCGGGAAATCGGCGACATGAGCAAGCCACACAGTTGCGCCAACAGCACTTCCTTGGTGGGAATGCTGGCCAACTGTTTCACCGACTCGGCATCCAAGGCTTTACCGCTGTAAACGCCACCGCGAATCACCAACTTGTCGTTGGTTTTTGCGAAGTCGGCCACCACTTTTGCAGCAGCCACGGCATCCACAGAGAAGCCATAGATGAGCGGTCCGGTCATCTGGTCAGCTGCCACTTCAAATGCGCTACCGGCCACAGCACGGCGAGCCAGGGTGTTTTTCAACACACTCAGGGTCACGCCTTTGCTGCGCGCTTCGGAGCGCAGTTTGATCATGTCAGCGACCGTGATGCCACGGTATTCCGCCATCACGAGCGTTTGAGCTTGCGCGGCGAGGCCGGCGACTTCAGAGACGACGGCTTCTTTCTCACTGCGATTCAGACTCAAGGTCTACTCCTTCTAAAGTGCCTGTCACCAGGCACGCCTACGGTTCAGCGAACAACCTCAGGATGATTCCTTTGGCGGGTTCGCCATCTGCGCTGGCCTTTCGATTAAGCCCCCCTGAGGGAGCACCAGCGGTCTTGGATGGCCTGCGGAGGTCGAAACCCCCTCAGCCCACCAATCCAAGGCCTCTTGCGAGACCTTGAAATTGCTTTGACCAATCAGGCCAAGCTTTGCATGTCCACGCGAACGCCCACACCCATGGTGGACGACACGGCCAGCTTGCGCAGGTAAACACCCTTGCTGGTGGCCGGCTTGGCTTTGTTCAAGGCATCCACCAAGGCGCTCAGGTTGCCCTGGAGCTTGTCGGTGTCGAAGGAACGACGACCGATGGTGGCATGCACGATGCCGGCTTTGTCCACGCGGAACTGAACCTGACCAGCCTTGGCGTTTTTCACAGCCGTGGCCACATCGGGGGTCACCGTGCCCACTTTGGGGTTAGGCATCAAGCCGCGGGGGCCCAAAATCTGACCCAAGGTCCCCACCACGCGCATGGCGTCGGGGGCGGCGATGACCACGTCAAAGGGCATGTCACCGGCTTTGACTTGCGCCGCCAGATCGTCCATGCCGACCACGTCGGCACCTGCAGCTTTGGCTTCCTCAGCCTTGGCGCCTTGTGCAAACACGGCCACGCGAGCGGTTTTGCCAGTGCCATTGGGCAGCACCACGGCGCCACGCACCACTTGGTCGGATTTCTTGGCATCGATGCCCAATTGAACCGCCACGTCGATGGATTCATCGAACTTGGCCGTTGCACAGGTTTTGACCAATTCAATGGCCTCGCCAATGCCGTACAGCTTGGTGGCTTCAACTTTGCCCACGAAGGCTTTTTGTTTTTTCGTCAACTTGGCCATCTCAAACACCCTCCACCGTCACGCCCATGGAACGGGCAGAACCTGCAATCGTGCGAACCGCGGCATCGAGGTCAGCAGCCGTCATGTCAGGCATTTTGGTTTTGGCAATTTCTTCCAATTGAGCACGAGTGATCTTGCCCACTTTGTCGGTGTGAGGACGGGGTGACCCTTTGTCCAATTTGATGGCCTTCTTGATCAAGGTCGTCGCGGGCGGCGTCTTGATGATGAAGGTGAAGGACTTGTCTGCAAACGCGGTGATCACCACCGGCAAAGGCAAACCCGGCTCAACGCCTTGGGTTTGGGCGTTGAACGCCTTGCAGAATTCCATGATGTTGAGGCCGCGCTGACCGAGAGCGGGACCAATGGGGGGCGAGGGGTTGGCCTTGCCCGCTGGCACTTGCAGCTTGATGAAGCCGACAATTTTCTTTGCCATGCTTTGACTCCTTACGGGTGCATGCGTTGAAGACTGGCTTCAACTCCCCGGGGTTGGCAACTCTTTGATTCAAGGCGCAGAGTTGTGAGGCGCCCAAATGGATCAAGTCTTTTCGACTTGCCCAAATTCCAGCTCAACCGGCGTGGATCGGCCAAAAATCGTGACCGACACCCGCACTTTGTTCTTTTCGTAATTGACTTCTTCCACCGAACCATTGAAGTCGGTGAAGGGGCCATCTTTGACTCGAACCAATTCGCCCACCATGAATTCCACTTTGTGGCGAGGCTTGTCTGAGCCCTCTTGCATTTGGTTGACGATCTTCATCACGTCTTGCTCGGAAATGGGAGCCGGACGATTGCGACTGCCACCCACAAAGCCCGTGACCTTGCTGGTGTGTTTCACCAAATGCCAGGTTTCGTCATCCATGATCATCTCGACCAACACATAGCCCGGGAAAAACCGGCGCTCGGTGGTGCGACGCTGACCATTTTTCATCTCGACCACCTCTTCGGTGGGCACCAAAATGCGGCCAAATTTGGGCTGCATGCCGGCGCGCGTGATGCGCTCTTGGATGTTGCGTTCGACCGCCTTTTCCATGCCCGAATAGGCATGGACGACATACCAGCGCATGTCGGGATGCGCGGGCTTGAACTCGTCCGCTGCGTCAATGTGCTCGGTATCAGTCATCACTTTTTCCATCCAAGAATCAGGTCGTAGAACACCCATTCCAGGGTTTTGTCTGTCAGCCACAAAAAGATGGCCATGATCAGCACAAAGGCAAATACGTAAAGGGTCATCTGAATGGACTCTTTGCGCGTGGGCCACACGACTTTGCGCACCTCGCGGGCCGAGTCACGACCAAAGGCCACCAACTGTCGGCCGGGGGTGGCCATGAAAAACACCACCAAGGCCAAGGCCAAGGCCAACACCAAGGTGCCCCAGCGAACCCAGACGGCTTGCTTGGCCAAGACATAAAAGCCGACCAGCCCCGCCAAGACGAGCAACGCCACCACAAGCAGCTTGAGCTTGTCGGCGGTCGTGTTCACGGTTTCAATGGCGTTGGATGACATTCAAGAGTCCCAGTCAAAATTCATCATGACCCCCTGAGGCGCCAAAGCCCACCTGATCAGGTGGGCCGGTTTGGCAGCCTAGGTGGCAGGGGCAGAGGGAATCGAACCCCCAACCTTCGGTTTTGGAGACCGACG
>JAYPFZ010000008.1:48934-49329 GCA_038126555.1 Betaproteobacteria bacterium | reverse complement strand
GGGTGTCACAAACCGGGCAGTCTGTAGTCGGCCAGTTGTTCGCGCAGCTTGGTTTTGAGCATCTTGCCGGTGGCGCCCAAGGGAATCGTCTCGACAAACACTACGTCGTCGGGGATTTGCCACTTGGCCAACTTGCCCTCGTAAAAGGCCAGCAATTCCTCGCGCGTGACGTGGGCACCGGGCTTTTTCACCACCGCCACAATGGGGCGCTCGTCCCATTTGGGGTGAGCCATGCCCACACAGGCCGCCATGGCCACCGCCTCGTGGGCCATGGCGATGTTTTCAATGTCAATGGAAGAAATCCATTCGCCGCCCGACTTGATGACGTCTTTGGAGCGGTCGGTGATTTGCATGAAGCCATCGGGGTCGATGGTGGCCACATCTCCGGTGGGGAA
>JAYPFZ010000008.1:0-48924 GCA_038126555.1 Betaproteobacteria bacterium | reverse complement strand
GATCAGCGGGCTGGGACCCTCGGCCCGGTAATACTGAGACACCACCCAAGGGCCTTTGACCACGAGGTTGCCGTAGGCCTTGCCGTCGTGGGGCTGATCGCGCCCTTCGTCGTCGATGATTTTCATGTCGATGCCATAAATGGCTCGCCCTTGCTTGAGCAACAACTGGCGCTGCTCGGCCTTGGAGGCCTTGAGGTGCTTGAACTTCAAGGTGCCCAGGGTGCCCAGGGGCGACAACTCGGTCATGCCCCAAGCGTGCAAAACGGTCACGCCGTAATCGTTCATGAAGGTGTCCATCATGGCGGGGGGGCAGGCCGAGCCGCCAATCACCGTGCGGTTGAGCGCACTGAAGCGCAGGCCGTTGGGCTTCATGTGGCCCAACAACATTTGCCACACGGTCGGGACACCCGCGGCAAAGGTCACGCCTTCGGCTTCGATGAGCTCGTACACCGATTTGCCATCGAGGGCTGGCCCCGGAAACACCAGCTTGGCCCCGGTGGCCGCCGCGCTATAGGGAATGCCCCAGGCGTTGACGTGGAACATGGGCACCACCGGCAAGACGGCGTCGCGCGCCGACAGGTTCATGACGTCGGGCAGCGCCGCCGCATACGCGTGCAAGACCGTGGAGCGGTGGCTGTAAAGGGCGGCCTTGGGGTGTCCCGTGGTGCCACTGGTGTAGCACATGCTCGACGCGCTGTTTTCATCGAACTCCGGCCAAGCGTAGGTGTCACTTTGACCGCCAATCCAGGCTTCGTAGCTCACCAAATTGGGAATGCCGGCATCGGCGGGCAAAGCATCGGCTTCGCACAGGGCCACCCAGCGCTTCACGGTCGGGCAAGCGCCATGAACGGCTTGAATGATGGGCAGGAAAGTCATGTCAAAGCACAAAATTTGGTCTTCGGCATGGTTCACGATCCAAGCGATTTGCTCGGGGTGCAAGCGCGGGTTGATGGTGTGCAGCACATGGCCGCTGCCGCTCACCCCGAAATACAACTCCAAATGGCGATAGCCATTCCAGGCCAACGTGGCCACCCGATCGCTGAACGCCAGTTGCTCGCCACTCAGGGCATTGGCAATTTGTCGGGAACGACGGGCGATCGTGGCCCAGTTGCTGCGATGAATGTCGCCCTCCACCCGTCGGGAAATGATTTCGGTATCGCCGTGTTTGTCGGCTGCAAACTCGATCAGCGAAGAAATGGACAGTGGATGTGATTGCATCAGTCCCAACATGCGAGCGTCTCCTGAAGATGAAGGTCTAAAAATGGGTTGGGCCATTGTGCACCCTCGACACAGCCTTAGTGCGTCTGGGGTTGTGCATTCGAGTCGGGGCAAACCCGAAGCCGGTGACCGAGAATGCCCACCCAATGTCCGATTTATCTTCGCTTGACTGGATCAACCGATGGGCCCACTTGGGGCCAGGTTTTGCCACGCCCTGCCCGCCCACCCCATTGAGCGACCCCCAGTGGGTCATCGTGAATGAGCCGCTTGCGCAAGACTTGGGGCTGGGTCCCTCGGCTTGGCAAGACCCGCGCACCCTGGCTTGTCTGGCGGGCAACGCCCCACCGCCCCACGGCCAAACCTGGGCAGGCGTATACAGTGGCCACCAGTTTGGGGTTTGGGCCGGACAACTCGGCGATGGCCGGGCCCTGTGGCTGGGTGAAACCCGCCACGCCAACGGCACCGCCGAGTGGCAACTCAAAGGCGCCGGTCCCACCCCCTACTCTCGCCGTGGCGATGGCCGCGCCGTGTTGCGATCGAGCATTCGGGAGTTTTTGTGCAGCGAGGCCATGCAGGCTTTGGGCATTCCCACCACGCGGGCGCTGAGCCTGGTGGCCTCCCCCGATCCCGTGTGGCGCGAAACCCAGGAAACGGCCGCGGTCGTCTGCCGTGTGGCCCCCAGTTTTTTGCGTTTCGGTCACCTGGAACATTTCGCCGCCAACGACCAACCCGAGGCCCAATTGCAGCTGCTGCAGTTTGCCCAGTCGCAGCACCCCACGGTTTGGGGGCAGCCCACCCCCGAGAGCGAGGGTTTGGGCGCTGACGCGGCGCTGGCCCTGAACACCTTGCAGCTGGCGGTCACCCGAACGGCCGAGCTCATGGCCCAATGGCAAGCGGTCGGCTTTTGCCACGGGGTGATGAACACCGACAACATGAGCCTGCTGGGCTTGACCCTGGACTATGGGCCCTTCCAGTTTCTGGATGCCTACGACCCCCTGCACATTTGCAACCACTCGGACACCCAGGGCCGCTACGCCTATGGCCGCCAGCCGCAGGTGGCGCATTGGAACCTCATGGCCTTGGCCCATGCCTTGCACGGGCTGGTGGGTCAGTCCGAACCCTTGGAGCAAGCCCTGGGGCGCTTTGCCCCCCTGCACCATGCCGCCATGCGCCGACAGTGGGCGCTGAAACTCGGGCTGCCCGAGCCATCGGCAACGCCGACCCTCCTCGAAGGCCTCAGCGCTTGGGTGCCCCGGTGGCTGAAATTGCTGGCCCAGCACCGGGCCGACTACACCTTGAGTTGGCGAGGGCTGTCCCAACTGTGGCAGCAGCGCGATACCGCCCACGCGCCTTGGCGCGCCGCCGAGCTGGCCTCGGCCCTGCCCCTGGGCTTGGCACAAGACCCCGAGTTGCCCGACGTGCTGGCCCAGCACAGCCAACTGGTGCAAACGCTGGGCTTGGCCCCCGAAGCGGTCGCCCAAGCCATGATGGCGCACAACCCCGCCCGGGTGCTGCGCAACCACCTGGCCGAACTGGCCATCCGCGACGCCCAGCGTGGCGACTACCGGGAACTGCATCGCTTGCACCAAGCCCTGCAACAGCCCTTTGACGACCACCCCGACTGGGCACAGTATGCTCAAACCCCGCCCGATTGGGCCAACGACTTGCAAATCAGTTGTTCCTCATGACCGCCTCTTCCCCCCTGAACCTCACCGACGACGAATGGCGCGAGCGCTTGGCCCAGCACAACGCCGAGCCCCTGGCGTTTGAAGTCACCCGCCATGCCGCCACCGAGCGCCCCTTCACGGGCCGCTACAACCAACATTGGGCCGAGGGTCGCTATGGCTGCGTGTGCTGTGGTCAGGCCTTGTTCACCTCGGACACCAAATTCGATGCGGGCTGCGGCTGGCCCAGCTTCTCGCAAGCCCTGAACCCCGAGGCCATCACCGAACGCACCGATCGCAGCCACGGCATGGTGCGTGTGGAGACCCTGTGCTCGCAGTGCGGGGCCCACTTGGGTCATGTGTTTCCCGATGGGCCGGCCCCCACCGGCTTGCGCTACTGCATGAACTCGGCCGCCTTGCGTTTTGAGCCCCAATCATGAAGTTGCTGATCGACTTTTTCCCCATCGTTTTGTTTTTCATTGCCTTCAAGTGGCAAGGCATTTATGTGGCCACCGCCACGGCCATCGTGGCCACCGTGGTGCAACTGCTCTGGCTGCGTCGCCGTCAAGGTCACATCGAGCCCCTGCAATGGACCAGCCTGGTGGTCATTGTGGTGTTTGGCGGTGCCACCCTGATGCTGCACAACGAAACCTTCATCAAGTGGAAGCCCTCGGTCTTGTATTGGGTCATGGCGCTGGCGCTGTGGGGGGGGCTGGTCTTTTTCAAGCGCAATGGCATTCAATTGCTGATGGGGACCCAGGTGAGCTTGCCTGCCGCCGTTTGGCAACGCCTCTTGCACGCCTGGGCGGTGTTTTTTGTGCTCATGGGCGTGCTCAACCTGTGGGTGGCCTACCGCTTTGACACCGACACCTGGGTCAACTTCAAACTCTTTGGGGGCATGGGCCTGATGCTGGTGTTTGTGGTGCTCCAAGCCCTCTACATGGGCCACCACCTGCAAGCCTCGGATGCCCCCGCCGAGGCGGCACCCCCTGTGCCCGGAGACCAGCCATGAGCGGCTGCACACTGGCCGAATTGGAGGCCGCGCTCAAAGCCCAGCTGAGCCCCGACTGGGTGGAGTTGATTGATGAAAGCGCTGCCCATGCGGGCCACCTGCACGCCCCGGTGGATGCCCAAGGCGTGACCCATTTGCGGGTGCGGCTGGCCTGGGCTGAACGCGCGGGCCTGAGCCGGGTCGCCAAGCATCGGCTTGTGTATGATGCCTTGCGCGATGGCCTGGACCGTGGCTTGCACGCTCTGGCCATCGATTGGCTCGATTCCCCGCCGGCGGCCTGACGTTCAGCCAGCTGGCGCCCCACCACCCAACGCCCTCCCTTGAACCATGCAGCCCATTTCTTCCGTTCGCCTCGCCCTTGTTAGTTTTGGTTTGGCTTGTGCCCTGCCGGTGTTTGCCCAAAACGTGGCCATTGTGAATGGTCAAGCCATTCCCAAGGCCCGCCTGAATGCTTTGTCTGAACAACTCGTGAAATCGGGCCGTCCGGTGACGCCCGAAGCCCTGGTGCAACTGCGTGAAGAAGCCATTGCGCGGGAAATTTTTGCCCAAGAGGCGGTCAAACTGGGCTTGCAAGCCAACGAGGAATTTCGCCAACAAATGGAATTGGCGCGCCAAACCCTGTTGATTCGCCAGCTCTTTGCCGAGCAACAAACCCGCCTCAAGCCCACGGACGCGGAAATCAAGGCCGAATACGACCAATTCGCCAAAGAAAACCAAGGCCAGGAATACCGCACCCGCCACATCCTGGTGGAGACCGAAGCCCAAGCCAAGGCCTTGATTGCCCAGTTGGCCAAAGGCGCGTCCTTTGAAGCCTTGGCCAAAAAGCATTCCAAAGACCCGGGTTCGGGTGCCAACGGCGGCGACCTCGACTGGGCCACGGCCAGCACCTTTGTGAAGCCGTTCTCCGACGCCATGGTGGCGTTGAAAAAAGGCGAAGTCACGCCCCAACCCGTGCAATCGCAATTTGGTTTTCACATCATCCGACTTGACGACACCCGCCCCATTCAGATGCCCAAGTTCGAAGACGTCAAAGACCAGCTGGGCCAGCAAATCTTGCAAAAGCGCGTGAACGAGTACCAGGAAGCCATCCGCGCCAAAGCCAAGGTGGAATGAACGGGCCATGCTGCCCCATCAATTGGAGTTACTGGCCCCCGCGCGAACCGCTGACATTGGCATCGAGGCGGTGAATCACGGGGCCGATGCCGTCTACATCGGCGGTCCGTCCTTTGGTGCCCGCTCCAGTGCGGACAACACCGTGGCCGATCTCGAACGATTGGCTCGGCACGCCCACCGTTTTCACAGCCGCGTGTTCGTCACGCTCAACACCATCTTGCGGGACGACGAACTCGAGCCCGCCCGACGGCTGGCTTGGCAGCTCTACGAGGCCGGCGTCGATGCCCTCATCATTCAAGACATGGGCTTGCTGGAGCTGGACCTGCCGCCCTTGCAGCTGCATGGCAGCACCCAAACCGACATTCGCACGCCAGACAAAGCGCGCTTTTTGCAAGACGTGGGCTTGTCGAAATTGGTCTTGGCCCGCGAGCTCACCCTGCCCCAAATCGCCGACATTGCGCAAGTGATGGACCCCCAGCGTTGCTTGCTGGAGTTTTTCATTCATGGTGCCTTGTGCGTGGCCTACAGCGGCCAGTGCTACATCAGCCACGCCCACACCGGGCGCAGCGCCAACCGGGGCGACTGCTCCCAAGCCTGCCGACTCCCCTACGAAGTGCGCGACGCCCAAGACCGCATCGTGGCGCACGACAAACACGTGTTGTCCATGAAGGACAACAACCAAAGCGAGAACCTGCGCGCCCTGATCGATGTGGGCATTCGCAGCTTCAAGATCGAGGGGCGTTACAAAGACATGGGCTACGTGAAAAACATCACGGCCCATTACCGCCAGTTGTTCGACGAAATCTTGAACGAACGCCCCGATTTGGCCCCAGCCTCGCAGGGCCGGTGTGCATTCACCTTCCAGCCCGACCCGCTGCAAAACTTCAACCGCGAGTTCACCGATTACTTTGTCAACGGTCGGCAAGCCGACATTGGGGCCTTTGACAGCCCCAAAAACCCCGGCCAAGCCATTGGCTGGATCAGCCGGGTGTTTGCCGATCACCTCGAGCTGACCTGCGATGACCCGCAAACGGTGCTGCACAACGGCGATGGCCTGTGCTTTTACGACCCCCAACAAACCTTGGTGGGTTTGTCCATCAACCGCGCCCAAGCCACCGATGCGCCCGGCGTTTGGCTGCTCTTCCCCAAAGACCCGCTGTCCTCGTTCACGGGCCTGAAAGCCGGCTTGGTGGTGAACCGCAACCGCGACATGAGTTGGGTGCGGGTGCTCGACAAGCCGTCGGCCGATCGCCGCATCGGCGTGTGGATGCAGTGGCAGGAACTCGACGACGGCCAAGGCTTTCGCCTGCGGGTGCTGGATGAAGCCGGTTTTGAGGGCGAAGCCATCCGCTTGCAAGCTTGGCAAGCCCCCAAACAGCCCGATCAAGCCTTGGCGAATTTGGAGCAACACCTGTCCAAATTGGGCGAAACCTGCTTTGCCTTTCAAGGGCTCACCGTCCACTGGTCGCGCCCCTGGTTTGTGCCGGCCTCGCAACTCAATGCCTTGCGACGCGAAGCCATGGCGGCACTCGAAGCCGCCCGCAGCCAAGGTTTATCTCGCTTGCCCCGAGGCGAGGCGGTGGAGCCCCCAGTGGCTTACCCCGAAGACACCTTGTCTTACCTCGCCAATGTCTACAACCACAAAGCCCACGACTTCTATCGCAAGCACGGCGTTCAGGTGATCGAGCCTGCTTACGAAGCCATGCAAGAGACCGACGAAGTCAGCCTGATGATCACCAAGCATTGCGTTCGCTTCAGCCTGAGCCTGTGCCCCAAGCAAGCCAAGGGGGTGACGGGGGTTCAGGGCACGGTCAAAGCCGAGCCCATGCACCTCATCAATGGCAAAGAGCGGCTGACCTTGCACTTCGATTGCAAGCCCTGCGAGATGCACGTGCGCGGCAAACTCAAGCCCTCGGTGCTGCGGTCGGTGCCCGCCAGCCCGCTGACCTTCTACAAAACCCGGCCCAGCGCCTGAGCTTTGCCGCTCGGTGAGGCAAGGCTTTGCCACCTGGCAAGGCCTGCCCTCACCCGCCTTTGCCGCTCCCCCTCACTTCCGAATTCACTTCAGAGAACACCTGAATACCTTGGCACGCAGTCGCGCGACGCCAGCCTGGGCCACGCCTTGGGCATGCGAGTTGCACCACGGTGTGCATGAACAAGACGACCCTACGCACCTTGATGGGGATCGCATGGCTGTCAGCCCTCACCGGCTGTGTGACGATTCCCGAAGTCGAATACGCCGACTTCAAACCACTGCCCCGCAACCAGCGGGTGATCCAGGAAGTGAAGCTCACCTGGGACGTGAGGCCAGACGCCTCTGAATATTGCAGCCAACGCTTGGCCGCTGCAGGCAAAACCGTGGGTGGCATGGCGGGCACGCCCGTGGCCTGTGCCACCTGGGTGCGCTCGACGGGCGTGTGCACCATCGTCACCAACGCCAACCCCAACCACGTGGTCCTGGGCCACGAATTGCGCCATTGTTTCGAGGGTCACTTCCACTGACGTGGCAAACTCCCGGCTTTTTGCCGAGATGAGTGAGATCGAACGCCAATTGGCGAATGAACTGGGCGTGCGACTGGCCCAAGTGAATGCCGCGGTGACCCTTTTGGATGAAGGGTCCACCGTTCCGTTTATTGCCCGCTACCGCAAGGAAGCCACCGGAGGGCTGGACGATGCCCAATTGCGCCAATTGGCCGAGCGCCTGGTGTATTTGCGCGAACTCGACGAGCGCCGCGCCGCCGTGTTGGCGAGCATTGATTCGCAAGGCAAGCTGACCCCCGAGTTGGCGCAAGCCATTGCCGAGGCCGACACCAAGCAAGCCTTGGAAGACCTCTACCTGCCCTTCAAGCCCAAGCGTCGAACCAAGGGCATGATGGCCGCCGAAGCCGGCTTGGTGCCCCTGGCCCAACGCCTCTTGGCCCAGCCTGAACTCACCCCGTTGGACGAAGCCGTGGCCTTTGTGCGACCCGCGGGCGACCCCGAAGGCACCGACTACAGCAGCCCCCAAGCCGTGCTCGATGGCGTGCGCGATTGGCTCAGCGAACAATGGGCCGAAGACGCCAGCTTGGTGCAGGACTTGCGCGAATGGCTCTGGCGCGTGGGCCAGTTCAGCAGCAAGCTTCTGGCTGGCCAAGACCCGCAATCGGCCGATGTGGCGAAATTCAAGGATTACTGGGACTACACCGAACCGGTGAGCCAAGTGCCCTCCCACCGGGCGCTGGCGGTCTTGCGGGGCCGCAACCTCAACTGCTTGGAGGCACGGGTGACGGTGCCTGAGGCCATGCAAGCGCCCAGCCCCACCCAGTTGGGTGACGCCGAACTGCGCATCGCGTCCCACGTGGGCTGGCAACACCAGGGCCGGCCTGGCGACGATTTCCTGCGGCGTTGCGTGAGCTGGGCCTGGAAGGTGAAGCTCTTGCTCTCCAGCGAGCGCGATGCCTTGAGCCGCTTGCGCGATGCCGCCGAAGGGGTGGCCATCGATGTGTTTGGTGCCAACTTGCGCGACGTTTTGCTGGCCGCGCCTGCAGGCCATTTGGCGGTCATGGGCCTGGACCCTGGCATTCGAACCGGCGTGAAGGTGGCGGTGGTCGACGCCACCGGCAAGGTGCTGGACACCGCCACCGTCTACCCCCATGAACCCCGGCGCGACTGGCAAGGCGCCTTGCACACCCTCACCGCGCTGTGTGTCAAACATGGCGTGCAATTGATTGCCATTGGCAATGGCACGGCCAGCCGCGAAACCGACCGGCTCGCTGCCGAATTGATCAAGCAACCGGCCCTGTCCTCTGCTGGCCTCAACAAAGTGGTGGTGAGCGAGGCTGGCGCGTCGGTGTATTCCGCCAGCGCCTATGCCAGCGAGGAGCTGCCTGAACTCGACGTGAGCCTGCGCGGTGCAGTGAGCATTGCCCGCCGCGTGCAAGACCCCTTGGCCGAGTTGGTCAAGATCGAGCCCAAGTCGATTGGCGTGGGCCAATATCAACACGATGTGAATCAACTGGCGCTGGCCCGCCGCTTGGACGCCGTGGTGGAAGACTGTGTGAACGCCGTTGGCGTGGATGTGAACACCGCTTCTGCCCCCTTGCTCTCGCGGGTGGCGGGGTTGAGTGCCTCGGTGGCCCGAGCCATCGTGCGTTGGCGCGACGCCCATGGCGCCTTCGCCAGCCGACAAGACCTGCTCCAGGTGAGCGGTTTGGGCGGCAAAACCTTCGAGCAGTGCGCCGGCTTTTTGCGCATCCGGGGCGGCACCAACCCCTTGGACATGAGCGGGGTTCACCCCGAAACCTATCCCTTGGTCGAGCGCATCCTGGCCAGCTTGCAACAAGGCATTGCCGAGGTGCTGGGCAACAGCGGCGTGCTCGCGCGCATCTCAGCCGATCGGTTCGTGAGCGAGCAATTTGGCTTGCCCACGGTGCGCGACATCTTGCTGGAACTGGAAAAGCCCGGGCGCGACCCACGCGGCCACTTCCAAGTGGCCCGATTCAAGGAGGGCATTGAGGACATCAAGGACCTCAAGCCCGGCATGGTTCTCGAAGGCACGGTGAGCAACGTGGCGGCCTTTGGCGCCTTCGTGGACTTGGGGGTGCACCAAGATGGCCTCGTGCACGTGAGCCAAATGAGTGAGCGGTTTGTGAAAGACGCCAGCGACGTGGTCAAAACCGGTCAGGTGGTCACCGTCAAGGTCACCGAGGTGGATGTGGCCCGAGGCCGCATTGGCCTGACCATGCGATTGAACGCCGAGGTCAGCCCGCGCGGTGAGCACAACGCCGCCAGCTCGGGCAGCCCTGCGGCGCGCAAGAACACCAGCCGACCCCGCGAACAGGCCCCGCAAGGGGCCATGGCCGCGGCCTTTGCCAAGCTCAAGTGAGCTGGGCGCGCTGGGGGGTGTTCAGCCCACCCAGCGGCGTGCGTTTTGCCACAGGCGCAACCAGGGGCTGTGATCGGACAAGGCGCCGTTGGTCCAACTCATCTGCACGTTGCGAAACACCCGCTCGGGGTGGGGCATCATGGCGGTGAAGCGGCCATCGGGCGTGGTCACTGCGGTCAGCCCTTGGGCGCTGCCATTGGGGTTGGCTGGGTAGCGCTCCGTGGGTTCGCCGTTGGCCTCAACAAAGCGCATGGCCACCGCCACCCGGCTCGCGTCGCCACGTTGGCTGAAGTCGGCACGCCCCTCGCCATGCGCCACCGCAATCGGCAGCACACTGCCCGCCATGTCGTGGAGGAAGAGGCTGGGAGAAGCCTCGACGCGAACCTGTGAAAAGCGCGCCTCGAAGCGTTCGCTGCGGTTGGTGGTGAAGCGCGGCCAATCCTGTGCACCGGGAATGATGGTGGCCAATTCGGCAAACATCTGACAGCCGTTGCACACGCCCAAACCAAAGGTGTCTGGGCGTTGGAAGAAGGCCTCGAACGCCTCGCGCAAGCGGGCATGGAAGGTGATGGAACGTGCCCAGCCCACGCCCGCACCCAGGGTGTCGCCATAGCTAAAGCCTCCGCAAGCCACCAGCCCAGCAAAGTCCGAGAGCTTCACCCGTCCGGACTGCAAGTCGGTCATGTGCACATCGTGGGCTTCAAAGCCAGCCAGATCGAAGGCGTAGGCCATTTCGAGGTGGGAATTCACGCCTTGCTCGCGCAAGATGGCCACCGCCGGCCGGCTCAGGTTCAAGAACGGGGCGGCGGGGTTGTCTTGGGGGTCAAAGCTGGGTTGCACCTGCAAGCCCGGGTCTTGCGACCAATCGGTCACGGCGTGTTCGGCTTCGGCGCATTCGGGGTGGTCGCGCAACTGGGCAATCTTCCAGCTCACGGCATCCCACACCTGGTAGAGGTCTTCGAGCTTGGCATCAAAAATGACTTTGGCGTCGCGCCAAATCGCCAGACGGCCTTTGCCCATGTCGATGGCGTCGTCCCAAGGGCGGGTCTTGCCAATGGTGTGGCTGTGGCGGGACAAGCCCAGCTCACGCAACATGGCCATGACCGCGCCACGGTCTTCGGTTCGAACCTGAATCACCACGCCCAACTCTTCGTTGAACAAGGCTTGCAGGGTCAGGGCCTCGCGGCGGGCGCTGACTTGCTGCGTCCAGTTCTTGGCGTCGCCGTATTCGGCTCGGCTGTCGCTGATGCCGTCGCCCTCGGTGACCAGCAGGTCCACGTTCAGGGACACCCCAACATGGCCCGCAAAAGCCATTTCGGCCACGCAAGCCAGCAAGCCGCCATCGCTGCGGTCGTGGTAGGCCAAGACCAAGCCTTGGTCGCGCAAGCTTTGCATGGCTTGGGCCAATCGAATCAGCAACTGGGGATCATCGAGGTCGGGCACCGCATCGCCCGTTTGTTCGAGGGTTTGCGCCAGAATGCTTTGCCCCATGCGGCACTGGCCTTGACCCAAGTCGATGAGGATCAAGGTGGTGTCGCCTTCGGCCTGCAATTGCGGGGTGAGGCTGCCTCGGACATCCGACACCGTGGCAAAGGCGCTCACGATGAGGCTCACGGGCGATGTCACCTGACGGGCCTGCCCCTCGTGCTGCCATTGGGTGCGCATGGACAAGCTGTCTTTGCCCACTGGAATTGAAATGCCCAGCTCGGGGCACAACGCCAAACCCACGGCCTGCACCGTGTCATACAAGTCGGCGTCTTCGCCCGGCTCGCCACAAGCGGCCATCCAGTTGGCACTGAGCTTGACGCGTGAGAGCTCAATGGGCGCACTGAGCAAATTGGTGATGGCCTCAGCCACGGCCATGCGACCAGAGGCCGGAGCATTCAGGCTGGCCAGCGGGGTGCGCTCGCCCATGGCCATGGCTTCGCCAGCAAAACCCTGGAAGTCGGCCAAGGTGACGGCCGCATCGGCCACGGGCACTTGCCAAGGCCCCACCAAGGGGTCGCGGTGGGTGAGCCCACCGACGCTGCGGTCGCCAATGGTGATGAGAAAGCGTTTGGACGCCACGGTGGGGTGACTGAGCACCTGAATGACCGCTTCTTGCAAGCGCACCTCGTCGAGTTGCAAAGCCTGGCCTTGGCGGCTCACCCGCTGAACCTGGCGGTGCATGCGCGGGGGTTTGCCCAGCAAGACCTCCAAGGGCACATCGACGGCCGGTGGCCCATCGGGCTGGGTGAGTTGCAACTGGCGCGCCTCGGTGGCCACCCCCACCACCGCAAACGGACACCGCTCGCGGGCGCAATGCGCCTCGAAACGGGCCAGCGCCGTGGGATCGGCCACGTTGTTCAAGGCCAGCACGTAGCGCTCTTGGCTCTCATTGCACCAAATCGCTTGGGGGGACAAGCCACTGGCTTCCAGCGGAATGGCCGACAAATCAAACCGAGCACCCCGCTCGGCGTCGTTCACCAACTCGGGGAAGGCATTGGACAAGCCCCCAGCGCCCACATCGTGAATCGCCAAAATGGGGTTGTCTTGCAAGCTGGCCCAGCAGTGGTTGATGACCTCCTGGGCACGGCGCTCAATTTCTGGGTTGCCGCGTTGCACCGAATCGAAATCGAGATCGGCCGCATTGGCCCCGCTGGCCAAGGAGCTGGCAGCCCCCCCGCCCAAACCAATGCGCATGCCCGGCCCGCCCAACTGCACCAACAAGGTGCCTGCCGGAAACTGAATCTTGTGGGTTTGGCTCGCGTCGATTTGGCCCAAGCCGCCCGCAATCATGATGGGCTTGTGGTAGCCGCGATGCACGCCATCGACCGTTTGCTCGTATTCACGAAAGTAGCCGCACAGGTTGGGACGGCCAAACTCGTTGTTGAAAGCGGCCCCGCCCAGCGGGCCTTGAATCATGATGTCCAAGGCCGAGGCCAAATGGCTGGGGCGAGCGCCAGGGGCTTCGGACTTGGGGCCCCACAGCGAGGACACGCTAAAGCCCGTCAGGCCGGCTTTGGGCTTGGCCCCACGGCCGGTGGCGCCTTCGTCACGAATTTCACCGCCCGCTCCGGTGGCCGCACCCGGGTGCGGCGAAATGGCGGTGGGGTGGTTGTGGGTCTCCACCTTCATGAGCACGTGGTGGGTGGCGGGTTCGCGCACATAGGGCGCGCCTTCGGGGGTGCTGCGGGCGACCCAGCGCTCCAGCGCATGGCCCGTCATGACCGAGGCGTTGTCGGCGTAGGCCACCACCGTGTGCGCTGGCGTTTGCGCGTGGGTGTGGCGAATCATGCCAAACAAGGTGTGGGGCTGCGCTTGGCCATCGATGGTGAATTGGGCGTTGAAGATTTTGTGCCGGCAGTGCTCGCTGTTGGCCTGCGCAAACATCATCAACTCGACATCGGTGGGGTTGCGCTGCAGCTGCTGATGGGCCTGCACGAGGTAATCGATTTCATCGTCGGCGAGGGCCAGGCCCCATTCGCGATTGGCGACCTCCAAAGCCTGACGCCCTTGGGTGAGCACCGGCACCGTTTGCATGGGTTCGGATTGCAAGGGCTCAAACAAGGCTTGGGCCTGATCCACCGAATCCAGCACGGATTCGGTCATGCGATCGTGCAGGACCGCCAGCACAGCGGGCCATTGGGGGTGCTGGGGCCCCAGGGGACTGCTGGCCCCCAGATCCCAAGCCAACACCCGCTCGATGCGCGTCACGGCCAAACCACAGTTGTGCGCGATGTCCGTGGCCTTGGAGGCCCAAGGCGACACCGTGCCCAAGCGCGGGCTGATCACCCCCGTGGCGCCCTGCCCGCCCGTTCGGGTTGAAGCCTCACCGGGATGCACCGGCTGGGCATCGAGCAAGCGGGCCAACTGCTCGGTTTCGGTTGCCGTCAGGGGCTGGGCAGCGGCCACCAAAAAATAGTGCTGGGCCGACAAGCGCGTGACGGCCGGGCAAGCCTGCTGCAGCTGAGCCAGCCATTGCCGGGCGCGAAAGTCGCTCAAGGGGCCTGAAGCGGCGGGGACAGTGGCCGAAACTGGAGGGCTTTGGGTGTCCGAACGGCCCAAGCCCCTGAAGGTGGTGATGTGCATGCCGAAATTCTAGGTGGGGCCAATGGCGCGGTGTATGCAAGCATGGATAATTCCTTCCCATGAGCATCACCCACAAAACCGACGCCGACATTGACGGCATGCGTCTGGCCGGACGCTTGGCCTCCGAAGTGCTGGACATGCTGACCCCGCATGTGCAGCCGGGCGTCACCACCAACGAACTCGATCGCTTGGCCCACGACCACATCGTGCAGGTTCAACAAGCCATTCCCGCCCCGTTGAACTACTGCCCACCCGGCTACATCCCCTACCCCAAGTCCATTTGCACCTCGGTCAACCACGTGGTGTGCCATGGCATTCCGAACGACAAGCCCCTCAAAAAGGGCGACATCGTCAACATCGACATCACCGTCATCAAAGACGGCTGGCACGGCGACACCAGCCGCATGTTCATCGTGGGTGACGATGCCTCCATCCAAGCCAAACGCCTGTGTCGCATCACCTATGAAGCCATGTGGCATGGCATCGTCAAGGTCAAGCCTGGCGCCACCCTGGGCGACATCGGCGCGGCCATTCAAACCTTTGCCGAGGGCCTGGGCTGCACCATCGTGCGCGAGTTCTGCGGGCATGGCATTGGCCGCGTCTTCCACGAAGAACCGCAGGTGTTGCACTATGGCAAGGCTGGCACCGGGCAAGTGCTCGAAGCGGGCATGACCTTCACCATTGAACCCATGATCAACGCCGGTCGGCGCGACATCAAGGAAATGGGCGATGGCTGGACCATCACCACCCGCGACCGCTCCCTCTCGGCGCAATGGGAGCACACGGTGTTGGTGACCCCAACCGGCTACGAGGTGTTCACCTTGTCTGCGGGCAGCCCCCCGCTGCCCGACTTCGTCACCACCACCGCCTGCTGACTGCCGCCATGAACGCCCCCGACGCCTTGAACCCCACCCTCAGTTACCGCGACCTCAAGGCCCAATGGGTGGCCCAATGGACGGAGTCGCTGCGCTCGCGCCTGGGCATTCGCCGCATCGGTCAAGCCCTCAAAGGTTTGTCTCAACTCACCGACCGGGCACTCAAGGGGTTGTGGCCCCGGTCGCGTCAAACGCGGGGCGCCGGCGTGGTGGGCGGGGGCGGCGATGGCCGTGGCGAGCTTTTCCCCCATTCCGATGTGGACGTGTTGGTTTTGCTCCCCAACGACTGCGCCCTTGAAACCGATGCCGAACTGCGTGAAGCACTGGAGCATTTCATTGGTCAGTGCTGGGACCTCGGTTTGGAGTTGGGCTCCAGCGTGCGCACCGTGAACGAATGCGTGAGCGAGGCCGCCACCGACATCACCATCCAAACGGCTTTGCTCGAAGCGCGGCGCATCACCGGTGCCCAGCGTTTGTTTCAAAGCCTTGATCGCGCGTTGCAAACCCAAATGAACGCCCAGGCGTTTTTCACGGCGAAAACCCTGGAAATGCGCCAGCGCCACGTGAAGCACCAAAACACGCCCTATGCACTGGAGCCCAACGTCAAGGAGTCGCCCGGGGGCTTGCGCGATTTGCACACCATTCGCTGGGTCGCGCGTGCGGCAGGCTTGGGCTCAGACTGGGGGGACTTCCACACCAGTGGCTTGCTCACCGATCTGGAAGCGCGCCGCTTGCGTCAAAACGAGTCCATGCTGTCGCTCATCCGCTGGGTCTTGCATGCCTTGTCGCAACGCCGGGAAGACCGGCTGGTGTTCGATCGACAACACCAAGTGGCCGCGCACTTGGGCATGAGTGCCCAGGTGGAAGAACAACGCCAAGCCCGCGCCGCCAGCGAAGCGGTGATGAAGCAGTATTACTGGGCCGCCAAGGCCGTCACCCAGCTGAGCGAAATTTTGTTGCTGAACCTAGAGTCCCGACTCGAAGGTCTGGATGACCAGCAAGTGGCCACCGAGCGCATCAACGAGCGATTCAACAACCGCGCGGGGCTGCTCGACATCGCCAGCGACGATGTGTATTTCCAGCACCCACGGGCAATTTTGGAAACCTTCTGGGTGTATCAAAACACTTCGGGGGTGAAAGGCTTCTCGGCCCGCACGCTGCGCGCGCTCTACAACGCGCGCCCCATCATGGATGCGAAGTTCCGCAACGCGCCCGAGCATCGCGCCTTGTTCATGGACATCCTGCGCGCCCCCCAAGGCATCACCCACGCCATGCGCCTCATGAACCAAACCTCGGTGCTGGGTCGCTACCTGTGGCCTTTCCGTCGGGTGGTGGGGCAAATGCAGCACGACTTGTTTCACGTCTACACCGTCGACCAACACATCCTCATGGTGTTGCGCAACGTGCGGCGGTTTTTCCTGCCCGAGCACGCCCACGAATACCCGTTTTGCTCGCAACTGGCTGCGGGTTGGGACAAACCGGAGTTGCTGTATTTGGCCGCCCTGTTCCACGACATTGGCAAAGGCCGGGGTGGAGATCACTCCGTGCTGGGCAAAGACGAAGTGCGCCGCTTTGCCAAGGCGCATGGCATGAGCCGAGAGGACACCGACTTGGTGGCTTTTTTGGTGGGCGAGCACCTGACCATGAGCCATGTGGCCCAAAAGCAAGACTTGTCTGACCCAGAGGTGATCGCCGCGTTTGCCCAGCGCGTGGGCAACGAACGTCAGTTGCGTGGCCTGTATTTGCTCACCGTGGCCGACATCCGTGGCACCAGCCCCAAGGTCTGGAACGCCTGGAAGGGCAAATTGTTGGAAGACTTGTATCGCTACACCGTGCGCGCTTTGGGGGGTGGCATGCCCGACCCAGCGGCCATGGTCGAACAACGCAAGCGCGAAGCCCTGCAACTGCTGGCCTTGCATGCCCTGCCCGCGCAAGCCCAAGCGCCGTTGTGGTCCACCTTGGATGTGGGCTATTTCATGCGCCACGATGCGGCCGATGTGGCCTGGCACACCCGTCAGCTCTCGCGCGCCTTATCGATGGCCCACGCCAAGTCTGAACCGGTGGGGGTGATTGTGCGGGCCCGCTTGTCGCCCCTGGGCGAAGGCTTGCAGGTGATGGTCTATTCCCCCGATCAGCCCGATTTGTTCGCCCGGATTTGCGGCTTTTTCGACCAGTCCGACCTCAGCATTCTGGATGCCAAAGTGCACACCACCACCGATGGCCGTGCCCTGGACACCTTTCAAGTGGTCACCGGCGTCGAGGATGTGCACCACCGCGAACTGATCAATGGCATTGAGGTGGGCTTGGCCCAGATGCTGTCCCAGCAAACGGCCTTGCCCGAAGCCCGAACCGGCCGCGTCTCGCGCCGGGTGAAGAGTTTTCCCATCACCCCGCGGGTGGCCTTGCAGCCCGATGAAAAAGCCCAGCGCTGGCTGCTCACGCTCTCGAGCAGCGATCGCCCGGGCTTGCTCTATCGCATTGCGCGCGTTTTGGCTCACCACCACATCAACCTGAGTCAGGCGCGCATTGCCACGCTGGGCGAACGGGTGGAAGACACCTTGGTGGTCGATGGCGAGGCCTTGCAAAACAACCGCACACAACTGGCTTTGGAGACGGAGTTGCTGCAGGCACTCAGGTCGGATTGAGCACCGACAACAGCTTGGCTTCGTCCCAAACGGGCACGCCCAATTCCTGGGCTTTGGTGAGCTTGCTGCCCGCTTCGGCCCCCGCAATCACAGCCGAGGTTTTTTTGCTCACACTGCCCGTCACCTTGGCGCCCAAGGCTTCCAGCCGCTCGGTGAGCTCATCGCGGCCAAAAGCTTGCAAGGTGCCGGTGATCACCAAGACCTGACCCGCGAGGGGTTGCGGCCGATCGGCTGGTGCTTGGGATTCGGGCCAATGGATGCCGCAGGCCCGCAACTGCTCCACCACCTCGCGGTTGTGGGGCTGGTCAAAGAAATGACGAATGCTGCGCGCGACGATGGGCCCCACATCGCGCACGGCCAACAGCTCCTCCTCCGAAGCTGCGAGCAAGGCATCGAGCTGGCCAAAATGAAGGGCCAAGTCCTTGGCGGTGCGCTCGCCCACATGGCGAATGCCCAAGGCATAAATGAAACGCGCCAAGGTGGTGGCCTTGGAAGCCTCCAGCGACTGCAACAGGTTGTTGACCGATTTGTCCCCCATGCGCTCCAGGGCCACCCAATGCACAAAGCCCAGGCGATAAAGGTCTGGCAAGGTGTTCACCAGCCCTTTGTCAACGATTTGATCGACCAGCTTTTCGCCCAAATCCACGATGTCCAAGGCCTTGCGGCTGGCAAAGTGCAGCAGCGCTTGCTTGCGCTGGGCGGAGCAAAACAGCCCGCCAATGCAGCGGGAATCCACCTCGCCTTCGTCGCGCTCGGCTGGGCTATGACACACCGGGCAATGCTCGGGCATGACAAAAGCCTGCGTGCCTTCGGGCCGTCGCTCCAGCACCACGCTCACCACTTCGGGAATGACATCGCCAGCGCGCCGCACCACCACCGTATCGCCCACGCGAACGTCTTTGCGGGCCACCTCTTCGGCGTTGTGCAAGGTGGCGTTGGTCACCGTCACGCCACCCACGAAAACGGGCTTGAGCTTGGCCACTGGCGTGAGCTTGCCGGTTCGCCCAACTTGAACTTCAATGGCCAGCACTTCGGTGAGTTCCTCTTGCGCGGGGTATTTGTGGGCCACGGCCCAGCGGGGCTCGCGGGTCACAAAACCCAGGCGTCGCTGCCAATCCAGGCGGTTCACCTTGTAGACCACGCCATCGATGTCGAACGGCAGGGCCGCTCGACCCTCGCCCATGGCCCGATGGAAAGCCACCAGACCGTCGGCGCCGCTCACCACCTGGGTTTGCGCCGCCACGGCAAAGCCCCAGGCCTGGAGTTGCATCAGGGTGTCGTGGTGCGTGGACGCATTCAAGGGGGGGTCGGTGTGGGCGAGTGAATAGGCGAAGAAACTCAAAGGGCGCTGGGCAGCCACTTTGGGGTCGAGTTGCCGCACGGCACCTGCCGCGGTGTTGCGGGGGTTGACGTAGGTTTTCTCACCCCGCTCCCGTTGTCGGGCATTGAGGGCTTCGAAATCATCGCGTCGCAAATACACCTCGCCGCGCACTTCCACGTCGGCGGGCACACCGGCTGGCAATCGCATGGGAATTTGCCGCACCGTGCGGATGGTGTGGGTGACGTCCTCTCCGGTTTCGCCATCGCCACGGGTGGCCGCTTGCACCAGCAGACCGTGCGCATAGCGCAAGCTGATGGCCAGGCCATCGAATTTCAGCTCGCCCACGTAGTCCACGGGCGGGTCGTTGGGGGCGAGCTCCAAGGCCTGGCGCACGCGCTCATCGAAGGCTTTGGCGCCCTGCGGGGTGGTGTCGGTCTCGGTGCGAATGCTGAGCATGGGAATGCGATGGCGCACAGGATCGAAGGCCGAATCGGCAGCACCGCCCACCCGCTGGGTGGGTGAATCGGGCGTCACCCAGTCGGGGTGGGCCTGTTCCAAGGCTTGCAGTTCGCGATACAGGCGGTCGTATTCGGCGTCGGGGATGGTGGGGGCATCCAACACGTAATAGGCATGCTCATGCGCCAGCAGTTGTTCGCGCAGGTTCAGGCAGCGGGCGTGGTCGGCCGCTTCCCCATCACGGGGTGAAGGCTCGAACAAATCAGGTGTAGAGCCCGTCATGGACGCGGCCCTCAGCTGAACAGGCGGCGCGCCTGCGGTGAGCCCGCCGGAATGTCACGTTCGGCCAGGGTTTGATAGAGGCCTTCGAGCTCGTGGTGAATGCGGGCCATGGCCTCAATGCTCAGGGCTTGGCCGTTGTCGTCAACGATCTGACCTTCCATGTCTTTGGCCATGGACATGGCGACTTCACACAAGCGCTGATACGGGGCCTCGTCTTGGGCCACCTGAGGCACATCGAGGTTCAAGGTGAAGCGGCGAATGGGCGACGGGTCTTCGGAGAGCACCGCGCGCGAATCGAAATTGAGCACCAACACGGGCGGGTTGCCAGGGTGCGATGCGGGCACCACCAAGCGCCCCGGAATGGAACCCGGCACAAAGCCCAGCTTGGCCGCACACTGCTGCACGTAGCCCGGGCTCCAAGCCGAACGGGCGGCTTGCAGGTTGAAGCTCAACTGGGCATCCCAGGTGCCGGCGAATTGATCGAGTTCGCGGGCATGGGCAACGACTTCCAGCATGTCCGGGAATTCAGGCGTGGTGCCCATGGCCTCGGCAAAGGCTTGGGTCTTCACAACGAATTCAGAAAACTCGATTTCATTGAGCGCGCCTTGGCGGTTGGCCAGTTGCACGCCCATTTGGAACGCGCTGTAACGAACCCCGGTTCGCACGGGCTCGTATTCGCCACGTTCGGTCTCCAAGCCTTCGAGCATCAGCGTTTTGCTGCCCACGCGACGCGAGGGTGGCAGCGCGGCCAAGGCGGCATCGCCGGTGATGGGGGCATCGAGCTCCATGGTGGCGATGACATCGATGAGCGCATCGAGTTGCACCTGTGGTTTGACCAGATGGGCTTCGAGTTTTTGATCCAGGGCTTCTTCGAGCTCGGGCGACAAGGCCCGAGCATGGGGTTCTTGGAGGTCGGTTTCGAAACCAGGCTCTTGGGGGTCGCCGGGATAGGGCCCCACCAAGGCTTCACGTTCTGCATCGCTCACCAACGGATCGGCTTGTCGGGGCTGGTTTTTGCGATGCGTCCATGCACTGTGTGCCACCAAGGCGATGAGGACCACCCCACCAGCAATGGCCAACCAAACTTGCAACTGGCTCATTCGTTCGTCCTCATTCGGTTTCGGCCATTCCCACGGCCGCTTCCATGTCCACGGCCACAATCCGCGAGACGCCCTGCTCTTGCATGGTCACGCCAATGAGCTGCTCGGCCATTTCCATGGCGATCTTGTTGTGCGAGATGAACAGGAATTGGGTCTCGGCCGACATGCGCGACACCAACTTGGCATAGCGCTCGGTGTTGGCGTCGTCCAAAGGCGCGTCCACCTCGTCGAGCAAGCAAAACGGTGCCGGGTTGAGCTGAAAAATGGCAAACACCAAGGCGATGGCGGTGAGGGCTTTTTCGCCCCCCGACAACAGGTGAATCGTCTGGTTCTTTTTGCCAGGCGGCTGAGCCATCACTTGAACACCTGCATCCAAAATTTCTTCGCCGGTCATCACCAGTTTGGCATTGCCCCCGCCAAACAGCTCGGGGAACATGCGCCCGAAATGCTCGTTGACGGTGTTGAAGGTGTGTTGCAACAGCTCACGCGTTTCGCCATCGATTTTTCGAATGGCATCCTCCAGGGTCTGGATGGCCTCGTTCAAATCGGCCGATTGGGCGTCCAGGAAACCTTTGCGCTCACGGGCTGCCGACAGCTCTTCGAGGGCGGCAAGGTTGACCGCGCCCAAGGCTGAAATGTCGCGGTGCAACTGGTCCATTTCGGCTTGCAAGTCGCCCAAGCGCCGGGTGGACGTGCGGGCATCCTCGGCCAAGAGCTCGAGGTTGGCTTGGGCATCGACCAGGTATTGGTCGTATTGATCGTGGGCAATCTGCGCCGCTTGGGCTTTGAGCTGCCAATCGGTGATGCGTTGACGCAAGGGCTCCAGGCTGCGCTCGATTTGCAAACGCTGATCGTCCGTGTGTCGCAAACGCTGGGTCAGGTCGTCGTATTGGCTGCGGGCATCCGACAGCGCCTGCTCGCGGGCCAGCTTCACGGCCAAGGCGTCTTGCAAGCCAGCTTGCGCAGCGGCATCGTTGAGTTGGGCCAGCTCGGCTTGCAAGCGGGTTTGTTCAGCAGCCACCGAGCTGCGTTGTTCGGTCGCCGTTTGTTGGTTACGCGCCAGCTCATCGCGGCGCGACGACAGCGATCGCAACTCGAATTGCGCCGTTTGCAAGGCGCGTTCGGCATCGCGCGATTGATTGCGCAAGGCTTGCAGCTGGGCTTCAGCCTGAATGACGTGATCATCGAGTTGCGCATGCCGCTCTTGGCCATCGGCCAATTGCATGTCCAGGGCCTCGAATTGTTCCTGCAATTCCAGGCGACGACCTTCCAAGGTTTCGAGCTGAGCGGTGACGTCTTGCACGTCCTCGTCCAACTGCACACTGCGGGATTGGGTTTGTTCGGCCCGCTGGCTCAGTTGCATCCACTCCACCTGCGCCTGATGGCTGGCCGTTTGGGCGCGGTTGGCTTGCTCTCGGGCCAAGCTCAGTTGCTGTTGAGCCTGGCTGTGGGCGGACTCGGCACGCACCAACGCGGCGCGGGATTCTTCGGCCATGAGGGTCTGCGCCCGCATGAGCTTGTCGAGGTTTTCGATTTCTTGCGCCCTGGCCAAGAGCCCGGACTGCTCGTTGTCGGCCGCGTGGAACGACAGACTTTGGGCACTGACGCTGTGGCCTTGGGGCGTGAAGATGACTTCGCCCGACTGCAAACTGGCGCGATGGCGCATGGCCGTGGCGACGTCGGCTGCGGTGTAGCAACCGGCCAGCCACAAGTTGATCAAAGACTGCAGCGCGGCATCTTGCACGCGCACGAAAGCCGCCAAGGTTTTGAGCTGGGCGTGCTGCGGCGCTGGGGCCTGACCCGGCTGTTGGCTGTGAAAGCTCAGCTTGACCGGCGGCGCATCGGCTGCCAATGCGGCCAAACCATCGAGTTGACCGACCCCCAGCGATTGCATGCGCTCACGCAATGCGGCTTCGAGGGCGTTTTCCCAACCCGGTTCGATGTGCAGCTGGGTCCACAAAGCATTCAAACCCGACAAGCCGTGTTTGTCCAACCAAGGCTGCAAACGGCCATCGGTTTTGAGCTTGTCTTGCAGGGCTTGCAAGGCTTCGCGACGAGCGCTCAGGTCGGTGAGCTTGGTGGATTCTTGGGTGCTGTTCGCTTGGGCCTGACGGCGCGCTTCGTCGAGGCCCGGAACGCTGGTCTCGAGTTCAGCCAAGTGCTCGCGCGCTTGTTCGGCTTGCGCTTGGGCCATGGTCAGGCGTTGCTGGAATTCTTCCAACTGCGCGGGATCCACGGCTTGCAGTTGACGCTGATCGGCTTGCAAGCGCTCGAGGCGCACTTGCAACTGGCGCGATTGGTCGTCAATCAGGCGCTGCTCGCCCGACAACACCTGAATGCGCTGCTGCACCTCGTTGACCGTTTGACGCTGACCGTCGGCTTTGTCGCGGGCTTCGCGCCAGGCTTGTTCGGCTTGTGGCAAGCCCTCTGTGAGGGACTCCAACTGCGCAGCCAGTTGCTCTTGCAACTGCTCGCCGGTGGCTTGTTGGTCATCGAGGGTCAGCAGTTCGGCTTGCGCCCGGTCGAATTGCTCCTGCCATTGCTGGTCCTGGACTAGCAATTGCTGCAGGCGTTGCTCGGTGCGTTGGCGGCTCTCCACCACGTAGCGAATTTCGGCCTCGAGGCGACCCACCTCGGCACTGGCCTCATAGAGCTTGCCTTGCGCCAAATTGACCTGCTCGCCAGAGGCAAAGTGCGACTGGCGAATGTTTTCCAAAGCCGCTTCGGTTTCCCGCAACTGCGCGGTGCGCGATTCGAGGTCGGTGCGGGCCTGCTCGGTTTGAACCCGAATGTGGTCCACCGATTGCGCGGCTTCTTGTCGTTTGAGGAACCAGAACAATTGCTGGGTGTGGGCCGATGAGCGTTGCAACTCGTGGTAGCGCTGGGCCACCTCGGCTTGCTTTTCCAGCTTCTCGAGCTGGGCGTTGAGCTCGCGCAGGATGTCTTCGACCCGGGTGAGGTTTTCACGGGTGTCGCTGAGGCGGTTTTCGGTCTCACGCCGACGCTCTTTGTATTTGGACACGCCGGCCGCTTCTTCCAAAAACAAGCGCAGGTCTTCGGGACGAGATTCGATGATGCGGCTGATGGTGCCCTGACCAATGATGGCGTAGGCGCGCGGCCCCAAGCCCGTGCCCAAAAACACGTCTTGCACGTCGCGTCGGCGAACCGGCTGGTTGTTGATGTAGTAGGAGCTGCTGCCGTCGCGCGTCAGCACCCGCTTGACGGCAATTTCGGCGTATTGACTCCATTGCCCACCCGCACGGTGATCGGCGTTGTCAAAGACCAGCTCCACGCTGGAGCGGCTAGAGGGTTTGCGGGTGGTGGTGCCGTTGAAGATCACGTCCTGCATGGACTCGCCCCGCAACTCGCTGGCTCGGCTCTCGCCCAAGACCCAGCGCACCGCATCCATGATGTTGGACTTGCCACAGCCATTGGGACCCACCACGCCCACCCGTTGGCCGGGCAGCATGAAATTGGTGGGTTCGGCAAAGGACTTGAAGCCGGATAACTTGATGGAATTGAGGCGCACTGCGTGTCAACCTGAGAAGCAAAAAACGTTCAACAACAGCCGGACTGGGCCTGCAGCCCAGACCCAAAGGTCAGCGGGAATGATAACTGCTGAGCCAGTCTTGGATTTCGTCGGCCAGGGCGACGAGCAAGGGTCGCAACTCGGGCCAAGCTTGGGCAAAGGCCTGAACTTGGGCCTCCCCGCCAGAACGGGTTCGGTCCGTCCAGTCGCTCAGCTGCTGCCAGGCCGGCCCCCGGTGCGCGTAGCAGACATAGCCTTTGAGGGTGTGCAGCAAGCGGTGCAAGGTGGGCCCGTCTTGGCCCGCATCCAATAAGCTGAGGTCAGCGCGCAAACTGTCCACCAAAGTTTGCAGCAAATCGGCCTGATCCGCTGGCTCGGGGGCAAAGCCCGAAAGGAGTGAGAGGTCTAACAAGTTCGCCATGCCGGGGATAATACAGGCATGAATTCCCTTCTCGACCGGCTGCAAGCCTACCCTTTCGAGCGCTTGCGAAGCCTTTTTGCCGGCATCACGCCCAATCCTGCGTATTCCCCCATCAGCTTGGGCATTGGTGAACCCCAGCATGACACGCCCGGCCTGATCCACGAGGCCTTGGTTCAGGGCTTTGATCAGTTGCAAAGTTACCCCCCCACCTTGGGCAGCTTGGCCTTTCGTCAAGCCTGCGCCCAATGGCTGGACCGACGCTATGGGGTGCAAGTCAGTGCCGAGCGCCAAATCCTGCCCGTCAATGGCTCACGCGAAGCCTTGTTTGCCTTGACCCAGACGGTGGTCAATGCCCAAGCCGATGCGGTGGTGGTGTCGCCCAACCCCTTCTACCAAATTTACGAAGGTGCAGCCTTGCTGGCGGGCGCCACCCCGCACTTTGTGCCGGCGCGTCCCGAGGGTCAATTTGGCATCGATTGGTCCACCATTCCCGAAGCGGTTTGGGCCAAAACCCAGCTGGTGTTTGTTTGCTCGCCCGGCAACCCCACGGGGGCGGTCATGCCCTTGTCGGAATGGGAGCGCCTGTTTGCGCTCAGTGACCGCTACGGGTTTGTCATCGCCTCCGACGAGTGCTACAGCGAAATCTATTTCCGAGACGAGCCTCCTTTGGGCGGCCTGGAAGCCGCCACGCGCTTGGGTCGGCACGATTTCAAGCGCTTGATCATGCTCACCAGTTTGTCCAAACGCAGCAACGTGCCCGGCCTGCGCAGCGGCTTTGTGGCGGGCGACGCCGAGCTCATTCAGCGTTTCTTGCTCTACCGCACCTACCACGGCAGCGCCATGAGCGGCATGGTGCAACACGCGAGCATTGCCGCGTGGCAAGACGAGGCGCACGTGGTTGACAACCGGCGTCAATACCGCGAGCGCTTTGAGCGCATCACCCCGCTGCTCGCTCAGGTGCTGGATGTGCGCTTGCCCGATGCCGCTTTTTACCTGTGGGCTGGCGTGCCGGGCGGCGATGACCAAGCCTTCGCCCGGGATCTTTATGCTCAATACAATGTGACGGTTTTGCCGGGTAGCTTTCTGGCCCGCGAGGTCGATGGACGCAACCCCGGCGCAGGCCGGATTCGCTTGGCCCTCGTGGCCCCCACGGCCCAGTGCGAAGAAGCCGCACAACGCTTGATTGAATTTGTCAAAGGCCGCAGTGCCTAATTTTTTTGGAACCACCATGACCCAACAACTACAAAACATCATCGACAACGCTTGGGAAAACCGCAGCGCCCTCACCCCGTCTTCGGCCCCCAAAGAAACCCTCGATGCCGTGGAGCACGTGATTGCCGAACTCAACGGGGGTCGCCTGCGCGTGGCCACCCGCGAAGGCGTGGGCCAATGGACCACCCACCAATGGATCAAAAAGGCCGTGTTGCTGTCGTTCCGACTCAAAGACAACGAAACCATCCAAGCCGGCCAGCTGGGCTTTTACGACAAAGTGCCCACCAAATTTGCCAAGCTCGATGACGCCGAAATGAAAGCCAGCGGCGTGCGCGTGGTGCCCCCTGCCGTGGCCCGTCGTGGGTCTTACATCGCCAAGGGCGCCATCCTCATGCCCAGCTACGTGAACATCGGCGCCTATGTGGACGAAGGCACCATGGTGGACACCTGGGCCACCGTCGGTTCTTGCGCCCAAGTCGGCAAAAACGTGCACCTCTCCGGCGGTGTGGGCCTCGGCGGCGTGTTGGAGCCCTTGCAAGCCAACCCCACCATCATTGAAGACAACTGCTTCATTGGCGCGCGTTCCGAAATCGTGGAAGGCGTCATCGTCGAAGAGAACTCCGTGATCTCCATGGGCGTCTACATTGGCCAGTCGACCAAAATTTACGACCGCGCCACGGGCGAAGTGCATTACGGCCGCGTGCCTGCTGGCTCCGTGGTGGTGTCGGGCAACCTGCCCAGCGCCGACGGCAAATACAGCCTGTATTGCGCGGTCATCGTCAAGCGCGTGGATGCCCAAACCCGCGCCAAGACGAGCCTGAACGACCTGCTGCGCGACTGAACCCAGCCCCTCGGAGAGCCCGCCCATGTCTGACACCCTGGCTTTGGTTGAAGCCCTGATCGCCCAGCCGTCCGTCACCCCTGACGATCGCCATTGCCAGCGCATGCTGAGCGAGCGCCTGAACCCCATGGGTTTTGAGTGCGAGTTCATGGTGAGCGGCCCAGCCGGCGCCGAGGTGACCAACCTCTGGGCGCTGCGCCGCGCCAAGCGCCCCGACGCCCCCGTGCTGGTCTTTGCCGGTCACACCGATGTGGTGCCGCCGGGGCCGCGCGAACACTGGGACTCCGACCCCTTTGTGCCCACCCACCGCGAAGGCCGTTTGTATGGCCGCGGTGCCAGCGACATGAAAACCTCGTTGGCCGCCATGGTCGTGGCGACGCAGCAATTCCTGCAAGCTCACCCCGACCCCGACCTGAGCCTGGCGTATTTGCTCACCTCCGACGAAGAAGGCCCAGCGGTCGATGGCACGGTGGTGGTGTGCAAGGCCCTGCAAGCGCGCGGCCAGCGGTTGGACTGGTGCATCGTGGGCGAGCCCACCTCGGTGAAACAAACCGGCGACATGATCAAAAACGGCCGCCGGGGCACCCTCAGTGGCAAGCTGCGCATTCAAGGCGTGCAAGGTCACGTGGCCTACCCGCACTTGGCCGACAACCCCATTCACCGCTTTGCCCCGGCATTGGCCGAGCTGGCTTCCATCAGCTGGGATGCGGGCAATGCCCACTTCCCGCCCACCACTTGGCAGGTCAGCAACATCCATGCAGGAACGGGCGCGGGCAACATCATTCCCGGCGAATGCGTGGTCGACTTCAACTTCCGCTTTTCCACTGAATCCACGGTCGATGGCCTCAAGCAGCGCCTCACCGAGGTGCTCGAGCGTCACCAGTTGCGCTTTGAGTTGCAATGGACACTGGGCGGCGAGCCGTTCCTCACACCCAAAGGGCGATTGCTCGACACCGTGACCCAATCGATTCAAGCCGTCACGGGGCTGGCCACTGAAGTCTCCACGACTGGCGGCACCAGCGACGGCCGCTTCATCGCCAAAATTTGCCCCGAGGTCATCGAGTTGGGCCCGCCCAACGCGAGCATTCACAAGGTCAATGAAAACGTGGTCGTGGCTGACATCGAGCCCCTGACCGCCATCTACCACCAGGTGCTGATCGACCTGAACCACGTCGCTTCGCGCGGCTGAAACGCATGACCACAGCGGCATGGGACATCCCCACCCGGGTGGGTCAGGTGGCGCAACAGCTGGAGCAAGCGGGCCTGCATTTTGGTCACGGCACCTGGAATGCCCACGACGAGGCCGCTTGGTTGGTGCTTTGGTCTGCCCAGCAGCCCTTGGACACCCCCCTGGACCAAGCCCCCGATCTCAGCCCCGAGCAAAGCCAAGCCTTGACCCAGCTGGTGGAGCGCCGCATTCGCGAGCGCCTGCCCACGGCCTACCTCACCGGTGAGGCTTGGCTGCAAGGGGTGCCCTTTGCCATTGACCCACGCAGCATCATTCCGCGCAGCCTCATCGCCGAGGTGCTGGCCAGTGGCTGGGTGGACGACGCCTTGGGCCAAGCGCCGCAAACCGTGTTGGACATGTGTTGTGGCAACGGCAGTTTGGCCATTTTGAGCGCCCTGGCTTGGCCACACGCCCAGGTGCTGGGCGTGGACCTCAGTGCCGACGCTTTGGCCGTGGCCCACGCCAATGGCCAACGCCACGACTTGCAAGCGCGCATTCGCTGGCAAGCCGGCGATGGTTGGCAGGGCATCACCCAGCGCTTTGACGTCATCTTGTGCAACCCGCCGTATGTGGCCGATGTGCGCATGCAAGCCTTGCCCGAGGAGTTTTTGGCCGAGCCTGACCTGTCCCTTCGCGGCGGGCCCGACGGCATGGACTTCATCCGCCCCTTTCTCCGTGGCGTGGCCGATCACTTGGAACCCCAGGGTTGGCTGGTGCTCGAAATCGGCCATGAACGTTCGGGCTTCGAGGCCGCATTTCCCGGCCTGGAACCCTGGTGGCTGGCCACCTCTGGTGGCGAAGATGCGGTGTTGGCCTTGTCGCGGGAAGCCCTGGTGGCCTGGCGCGACGACCTGGCCCAGGCCCAGTCATGATTCAGCTCCAAGGCATTCGTTTGCGGCGGGGCTCGCGCATCATCCTCGATGACGCCACCCTGAACCTGCACCCCGGCGAAAAGGTGGGCTTGGTGGGCCGCAACGGGGCGGGCAAATCCAGCCTGTTTGCCTTGCTCACGGGGCGCTTGCACGAAGACCAAGGGGATTGGTCCATGCCCAAGAGTTGGCGCATCAGCGAGGTCTTGCAACACCTCGACGATGAGCCCGTGAGCGCCACCGATTTCGTCATGCAAGGCGATCGCGAGCTCGTTCGGGCCCAAGCCGAACTGAGCCAAGCCCAACAAGCGGGTGACGGCATGGCCATTGCCCATGCGCACGCGGCCCTGAACGAAGCGGGTGCCTTGGACGCGCGCGCCCGGGCGCAAGCCCTGATTGCCGGCTTAGGCTTTGAGCGCGCCAGTTGGGAGCAACCCGTCACCACGTTTTCGGGCGGTTGGCGCATGCGACTCCAACTCGCGCGGGCCCTGATGTGCCCCTGCGAAGTCTTGCTGCTGGACGAACCCACCAACCACCTCGACATGGATGCCTTGGTTTGGCTGGAAGACTGGCTCAAGCGCTTCAGTGGCTTGGCCATCATCATCAGCCACGACAAGCGTTTTCTGGACGCCGTGACGCAGGCCACGGTGCATTTGCGCCTGGGCCAACTGACCCGCTACGGCGGCAACTACAGCCAATTCGAAGCTTTGTTGGCGGTTCAGCTCGAGCAGCAACAAATCGCCCACGAGCGTCAGCAAGCCCACCTCGCGCGATTGCAAGGCTTTGTGGACCGATTCAAAGCCAAGGCCACCAAAGCCAAGCAGGCCCAAAGTCGTGTCAAGGCCATGGAGCGCATGACGCGCATCGCACCGGTGCTGGCCGAAGCCGATTTTGTCTTTCAGTTCGAAACGCCCGAGGCCTTGCCCAACCCCATGTTCTCGCTGCGCGGGGCCCAATTGGGTTACAGCGCACCCGATCAGGCGCCCACGCCCGTGTTGCACGGCGTTCAATTGGAGGTGTTCGCGGGCCAGCGCATTGGCGTGCTGGGCGCCAATGGCCAAGGCAAGTCCACGCTGGTGAAATCCTTGCAAGGCACCCTACCCTTGCTGGCTGGCCAATTGCAATGGGGCAAAGGCTTGCGCATTGGTTATTTCGCGCAGCAGGAAATGGACTTGCTCGACGGCAACGACACCCCCCTGAGCCATGGGCTACGCCTGACTGGCGCCAACGGCCAGACCCCCAACGAACAGGTCTGGCGGGATTTCATCGGGGGCTTTGGATTTGGGGCCGAGCTGGCCCAACAAACCATTGCCAGCCTCAGTGGTGGCGAAAAAGCCCGCTTGTTGCTGGCGAGTTTGGTGTTCATGCGGCCCAACTTGTTGGTGCTCGATGAGCCCACCAACCACCTGGACATGGCGACCCGAGAAGCCTTGGCCTTGGCCCTCAACGACTTCGAGGGTTCCGTGCTCTTGGTCAGCCACGACCGGGAATTGCTGGACGCGGCCTGCGACAGCTACTACTGGGTTCAGCAAGGCCAGGTGCAAGCGTTTGAGGGTCAACTGGCCGATTACGAGCGCCTGCTGCTGCAACAAGCCCGGCAACGCAGCGCCAACACCGTGGCCAGCAACCCCCAGGCTTCGGTCACCAGCGCGCCCAGCGCCCTGAGCCCGAAAGAGCAACGGCAACTCCAAGCCCAAGCGCGCGCGGCCTTGCAAGCCAAAACCCAACCCTTGAAGAAACAATGCCTGGCGCTGGAGCAGCAACTGCAAACCTGGGAAGCGGAAAAAAACGCCTTGCTCGAACGCATGGCGCAAAGCCCAGACGGGGGCGACTGGGCCACTTGGGGGCAAGATTTGAAACAGTTGGAGACCCGCATCGAAGCGGCCGAAGCGCAATGGCTGACGCTTCAAGACCAACTGCAAGCTTTGGAAGACGCCGCCCAAGCCGCGGGGGGCTGAGCCTCAGGCCTTGCTCACGCGACCGCCGCGATAGGCCTTGGCGGCTGGGCGGGTGCGTTGCTCTTGCTCTTGCAAGCGCTGGGTGCGCAGGGCATCGAGCAATTCATGGATGCGCCACTTTTCGGGCAAAACCTCGGGCAAACCAGCTTTGGCTTGGCATTCCATGGGGGACAACGAAGGGGCAAAGTTCATGTGAGTCTCCTGCACCCGAACTTAATGCGCGATGCAGGAAAGGGTTGACAGCATGACAGCATTTCTTCACACCCGGGTCACGCATCACCAACACGCACTCAATAAATAGAACTTAAGGAATCAAAGATTCGGCCCACTTGTCGCGAAGTGGCAACGACAAGGCTCAAAAGGACGCCAACAAGGCTTGCCGCAAAGCCGGCGAAATGCTGGGCCTGACCCCAAACCAGGCCTCAAAAGCCGGGATGGCTTGGTTGAGCAACATGCCCAAGCCATTCACCACCGGGTTGCCGCGCGCGCGGGCAGCCGCCAGCAAGGGCGTTTCCAGGGGGATGTAAATGAGATCGGACACCAAGGCGGTCGGGGGCAGCGCATCGAGGCGCAGATCCAGCGGGGGTTGGCCATACATGCCTTGGTTGGTGGCATTGATCAGCAAGGCCGCACCCGCCAGGGCCGCCTCGCGCTCCGACCAGTCGAGCACCTGCACCACCGCCTCCAGGCCCTGAGCCAGTTGCTCGGCCTTCTGGCGCGAACGGTTGATGAGGCGAATCTCACGCGCACCCGCCTCGACCAGGCTGATGACCACGGCACGCGCCGCACCGCCAGACCCCAAGACCACCACAGGGCCAGCGTCGGCACGCCAATCGGGATGATCGTCGCGGATGGACTGCAAATAGCCAAAGCCATCGTTGTTGTGGCCTTGCAAGCGCCCATCGGGCATGACCACGATGCAATTGATGGCGCCCATGCGCTGGGCCATGGGCGTGAGCTCGTCCATGAGGCCAAAGGCCGTCACCTTGTGGGGCAAGGTGATGTTGCACCCTGCCAGGCCCAAGGCGGCCAAGCCGCGAATGGCGTCTTCCACCCGATCGGGCTGGACGGGAAAGTGGCCGTAGGCCGCGTTCAAGCCGTGTTCACGAATCCAGTGGTTGTGAATCAGCGGTGAGCGAGATTGGTAGATGGGCATGCCCATCACACCGGCGAGCTTAAAAGGAAGGTGTTCGGCCATTTGGATCAATGATTCTGGGGGAGCGCACCCCCCAAGAATAATCGATCCATGTTGGGGTCAGCCAAAATCTCATTCGCCGGTTTGTGCAGCACCAGTCGCCCGGATTCCAGCGCAATGGCGTCGTCCGAATACTTCAAGGCGCTTTTGACGTTTTGCTCCACCATCAGCACGGTGGTGCCGGTGGAGGCCAAATGGCGCAGCAGCTTGAAGACGTCTTGCACCACCATGGGTGACAAGCCAATCGAAGGTTCATCGATGAGCAAGACCTTGGGGCGCAGCAACAAGGCGCGACCAATTTCCAACTGCTTTTGTTCACCGCCCGACAGCGAGGCCGCGCGCGAGTTCAGGCGCTCTTTGATGCGTGGAAAAAAAGACAAGACCTCGGGAATGCGCTCGTGCGTGGTTTTCATGCCCAGCGTGATGCCCCCCAACTCCAGGTTCTCGAACACACTGAGCTGGCCAAACAAATTGCGTCCTTGCGGCACAAAGGCGATGCCGTGGTCCAGCAAGGACTTGGCACTTTGCCCTGTGACGTCTTCGCCATTGAGGTAGACCTTGCCCTCGCGCGGCTTGAGCAAACCAAACAAGGTTTTGAGCACGGTGGATTTGCCCGCACCATTGGGCCCAATCAGCAAGGTGATGGCGCCTCGCCGGGCTTCAAAGCTCAGCTCGTTGAGGATCATCAAATCCTTGTAGCCCGAGGTGACGTTGTCAAAACGGATGCAAGTGTCTTGGTTGTGCGACTTCATCTCAATTCCCCAGGTAGGCATCCAGCACCTGCTGGTTGGCGCGAATTTCATCGGGGGTGCCAATGGCCAGCACCTGACCTTCAACCATGACCATGATGCGATGGCACAAGTCCATGACGAAATCCATGTTGTGCTCGATCACCACAAAGGAGCCACCCCGTTCTCGGTTGAGGTCTTTGAGCAAGCGACTGATGCCCCCCACCAAAGAGGGGTTCACGCCGGCACACGGCTCATCGAGCAGCACCAAGTCGGGCTCACTCATGAAAGCCATGGCGATGTCGACCAATTTTTGCTGGCCATAACTCAGCTCACCCGCCCGTTGATGGGCCACATGGGCGATGCGGAATTGCTCGATCAAGGCGTCGGCCTTGTCGCCCAAACCCGAATCGGAGGGCGCGAACATGCGGCTGAACAAATTGCCTTGGTGCTCTTGCGCCGCCACGATGAGGTTGTCGCGCACGCTCATCTTGCCGAAGACTTGCAGGGTCTGAAAGGTGCGACCAATGCCCAGGCGACTCAAAGCCAAAGGCCCCAGTCCGGAGACGTCTTCGCCCTTGAACAAAATGCGCCCCGCATCCGGGGTGATCTGCCCCAGCATGCTGTTGAACAAGGTGGTCTTGCCCGAGCCATTGGGGCCAATCACGCCAAAGATTTCACCAGGCATGACCTCGAAGGACACACCGGCTACGGCATGGATGGCGCCATAGCTTTTGCGCACCTCTTTCACTTGAAGCAAAGCTTGACTCATGACGACGCCCCTTGTTGATCGGCACGCGCCTGGCCCATGGCCGCTCGCGCCGCGGAGGCCTCACGGGCGCGGCGCTTGGCACGCAATTGGTCGGGCAAGCTGAGCAAGCCATCGGGCAAGACGATCATCATGACCACCACCATCCCACCAAAAACGAACAGATACCAGGCTTGTGCAAAACGCAGCCACTCTGGCAGCAACACCCCCACGGCCGAGCCCAACACCGGCCCCAGGAAATAACCAGGTCCACCGACCACCACCATCAAATACATCATGATGGAAGCGCCCACGGTGAACAGCGCCGGGTCGATGAACTCCACCAAGCAGGCATACAGCGCACCCGCAATCCCCGCATACGCCGCGCCAATGGCAAAGGCCAACAGGGTGTAACTGCGGGTGTCGACCCCCAGGCTCTCAGCCCGAATGGGGTTGTCGCGCAAGGCGGTGAAGGCTTTGCCCCACGGGGACTGCAAGAGTCCGTAAAGCAACAAGGCCAGCACCACCAAAAAGCCCAGCACAAACCAGTAATACGGCACGTTGGCCATGAGGTTGATGCCGAAGAATTCCGGGCGCGCAATGTTGTTGATGCCGAAGGTTCCCCCGGTGATGGCCTCTTCGTTGCGCATCACCAGCCACACGGCGGTGTTAAAGCCCAGCGTGGCAAAGGCCAAGTAAATGGTTTGCACGCGCAGGGCCGGAAAGCCCAGGATCAGACCCACCACAAAACAGGCCATCGCCCCCATGGGCATGCCCACCCAAAAGCTCACCCCGGCCTTGAGCAAGATGGCGGTGGTGTAGGCGCCAATGCCAAAAAAGGCGGCATGGCCCAGTGATTTTTGGCCGGCATAGCCCACCGTGAGGTTCAGCCCCATGGTGGCAATGATGAAGATCAGCCAAGAGGTCAGGATGTAGACCCCGTAGTTTTTGAAGAAGGTGGGCAGCACCACCATGCCAGCCAGCACCAAGGCGGCAATCAACCAGTTGCGACGGCTCATACTTTTCGCTCCACGGGCGCACCCAACAAGCCCTGGGGCTTGAACAGAATCACGATCATGAACAGCACCAAAGCCACCGCATCCTTATAGGCGGGCGACACATAGGCCGCGGCCAGGTTTTCGCTCACGCCCACAATGAGCCCACCCAGCAGAGCCCCGCGGGTGTTGTTGAAGCCACCAATGATGGCGGCGAAAAACGCCTTGGTGCCCAAGGACTCACCCATGTCGAACTTCGCGAGGTAAGTGGGGGTCACCAGCAAAGCGGCGGCAGTCGCCAACACCGCATTGATGATGAAGGTATACAGAATCATGCGCGGCACATTGATGCCCAGCACCGTGGCACTGTCCACGTTTTGAGCCACCGCCTGCATGGCCCGGCCGGTGACGGTGCGCGACAAAAACCACTGCGTGAGCAACACCAAGCCCAGCGCCAAAATCAGGGTGCCAATGTCGGTGCCCGACAGCGTCACCCCCGCCACCCGATACACCTCATCGGGGAAGACCAAGGGGAAAGGCTGCGGCTCGGCACTGTAGCCGGCACGCACGCCATTGCGCAGGGCAATCGACAAGCCAATCGTGGCCACCACAATTGGCATGAGGCCAAATTTAAACAAGGGGTCCACCAAGCCGCGCTTGAACACCCAACCCAGCAAAAACGAAGCCACCACACAGGCCACGATGAACGACAGCCACAAGGGCACTTGGCTGTGCACCAAGATCACCATGACGATGGCCGGCAACATCACAAATTCGCCTTGCGCAAAGTTGATGGTGCCCGAGGCCTGCCAAAGCAGCGTGAAGCCCAAAGCCACCAAGGCATAAATGCTGCCCGAGGCCAAGCCACTGAAGAACAGTTGCAAAAAATCAGTCATGGAATTCTTCCCAGGGAGATGCGGGGGGTTGCTGGCCGGTTCCAGCTTGGTGCTTCACCTCGCCAGGCCCGCTGACGAGGTGAATGCAATGCACACCGAGGGCGAGCCCGCCTCACCCTCGATGCAGGGCCATCACTTCTTGGCGTTCAAAGGAGGCAGGGTCTCAGAAACCACAGCCTTGCCGTTTTTCACGGTGATCATGAAGCTGTCACGGTCCAAGTCGCCCTTGTTGTCAAAGCAAACGTCCATCAGGATGCCGGGGTTTTGCTTGGCGCTGAAGCAGCTGTTCCGAATGGCGGCAGCCACAGCCTTGGGGTCAAACGTGCCCGCTTTTTCAATGGCGGCTTTGAGCACATACACACCGGTGTAGCCCTTGATGCCGTTGTGGTCAGACACGGTGTTGTAAGCAGCCTTGAATTTGTCGCCAAAGGCTTTCAGAGGGGGCGCTTCAACGGTCAAACCCACGTGGGCCACAACACCTTCGGCAGCGGCACCAGCCAACTCAATGACCTTGGCACCAGCAATGGTGGTCTCACCAATGACGGGCTTGTTCCAGCCTTGCTTGCGCAGCTCGCGCAGCAAACGGGCTGATTCTTCTTCGTTCAGGTAAGCAAAGATCGCGTCTGCGCCAGATTGCTTGGCCTTGAGCACGGCAGCGGAGAAGTCCACTTGACCTTGATCGGTCGAGACTTCAGCACCCAGCTTGGTGGCTGAACCACCCAGGAGTTTTTTGATGGTGTTCAGGCCGCCCTTGCCGAAGTCGTTGTTCACGTAGATCACGGCCAAGTTCTTGGACTTGCTGTTGATGTAGCGAGCCAGCTTGGGGAAGGACACGTCCTGACCAAAAGCGGTGCGGAACACATAGGGGTTGCCTTGCTGGGTCACCGAAGCCGCTTCACCACCGGTGAAGTTGGGGATCTCGCCACGCTGGCTTTCCTTTTGGGACACCATGATGGAGCCCGAGTAAACGGGGCCAAACACGGCCAAGGCGCCGTTTTCAACGGCTTTTTGGGTCAGGCCCTTGGCCACGCCCGGGTTGGTTTGGGTGTCTTCCGTGGTCCACTGAATCTGGCGGCCCTTGATGCCACCGGCTGCGTTGATTTCTTTCATGGCCAACACCACGCCGTCTTTGAACATCGTGCCGGCACTGGTGCCAGGACCCGACAACTCGACAATGTTGGCGATCTTGATCACGTCAGCGGCGTGGGCCGATACGCCCAGGGATGCGGCCATGGCAACGGCAGACAAAAGCTTCAAAGCAAATCGTTTGTTCATGTGTGTGACTCCGAAATTGTTTTTACCCAGGAATGGGGAGATCCAATGAGCCCGCCCATCGGACTCGCGACGTGAATGTAGCCCCAGCCAGCCCGCTTGGGCGAAAGAAATGCGCCAACTTGTGCGATGATCGAACCACTTCGTTCGATGATCGAACGCAACAAGGGTTTCACTGGATGAGCCAAGAACGCGTCAAAGCGCCTGAAAACGCGCCCACCCCCACCGAATTGCAACGCCGTGACTGGATTGCCGGGCTTGAGCGTGGCTTTGGTGTGATTGAAAGTTTCGATGAAACCCATGCCCGCATGACGGCGCAACAAGTGGGCGACCGATGCGGGCTCACCCGAACGGCGGCCCGACGCTATTTGCTCACCCTGACGCACCTGGGCTATGTGAGCACCGATGGCAAGCAGTTCTGGCTCACGCCCCGGGTGCTGCGACTGGGCCAGCACTACTTGGAGTCGGCTCGACTGCCCCGCATCGTGCAACCCTTTTTGCAACGACTCGCCAGCCAAACGGGCGAAATCGCCATGCTCAGTGTGCTCGATGGCATCGATTGCGTTTACATCGCCCGCAACGGGCCCAACCGCGCCATGAACTCGGGCTTTGTGTTGGGCTCGCGGGTGCCGGGCTACACCACCTCAGCGGGCATGTTGATGTTGGCGCACCGCAGCCTCGACGACATCGACCGCTGGTTGGCCCACACGCCCCTGCCCGCCTTCACCGATCACACCATCACCGACCCCCAAGTCATGCGTGAGGCCTTGCTGCGCATTCGCCACCAGGGTTGGTCCTTGTCTGAACAGCAATTCGATGTGGGCTACCGAGGGGTGGCCTTTCCCTTGCGCGATCACCGGGGGGACATGGTGGGGGCGCTGAGTTTGAACATGCCCATGTTGAGCGAAAGCTCGGAAGCCGTCGTGGGCCGCGTGTTGCCGGCGCTGCGCGACACGGCCCAAGCCTTGCGCAACCTCATCTGAGCGCGATGTCGCTCACAGCAGCTTGCTGACCGCGCGCGAACTCACCACCTCTCGGTTCACAAACGCCTGATGACGCGCCTCCACCTCATCGAGCTCGTAAAGGTAATTGACCATCAACCCGGCCGATTGGGCCAGCCCTTTGACCGAGGTGTCTGCGGCCCAGTTGATGCGATGGAGCATGGCGCCATTGGACAAATGGAATTTGGCCACGGGGTCACCCGCCGCCTCATGCGTGCACACACTCAGGTAACACGCGGCCAAACGGGTCAAAGCTTCTTGCGTCGCCTCATCAAGGCGAGACAAGGCCTCAGGGCTTTTCAATCGGCCACTCCAGGCTTGGTCACCCACTCGCAAACTGGCTTTGGCGGCCAAGCACCGACGCCAGCTCGCCGGTGATCCTTTGGACGACTCGGGCCAGGGCGCCCCTTGGTCCAACCAACGGGTGAAGCCCGGAATGGGCGACAAGGTGCAGTAGGTCTTGAGGCTGGGCAACTCACGGCCCAGGCGTTCGGCCACGCGCTTGATGAGGAAGTTGCCCAAGGACACCCCGCGCAAACCGGGCTGGCAATTGCTGATGGAATAAAAAATGGCCGCCTTGGGCTTGCTGACCTCATCCAAAGGCAAATGCTTGTCCACCAAAGGGCCCACGTTCGCGGGGATCTCCGGCAGCAAAGCGACCTCCACAAAAATCAGGGGCTCACCCGGCAACTGGGGATGGAAAAAAGCAAAGCACCGGCGATCGGGTTGGAGCCGGCGGCGCAAGTCGTCCCAACCATCGATGGCGTGCACCGACTCGTAGCGAATGAGCTTTTCCAACAGCGACGCGGGCGAAGACCACGTGATCTCGTGCAACTCCAAAAACCCAGGGTTGAACCAAGAACTCAGCAAGTGGTGCAAATCCGAGTCCAGTGCGCGCAACTCGGCGTCCTCGCGCAGGTTTTTGAGCAAGCCCTGGCGCAATTGCACCAAGGCCTCCGTGCCGTTGGGCGCCCGGTTGATGCGTCGAAACAGCTCTTGGCGAGGCGACTCCACCACTTCGTTCAAGGCAATGGCATTGGCGGCATTGGGCGCGTCCCGGTAACGCAGGGCCGCCGCCCACACCCGATTGGGATCGGGCGACCACTCACGCACCAGCGATTGGTAAAAGCTCAGGCGCTGTTCGGGGCTCAACGCCCGATGCCATTGGATCCATTGATCGGCCATGCTGTGGGCATTGGCCGCGCCCTGGCTGGAAATCAACTGTTGGCTCAAGGCCAGCAAACGGGCGGGGTCAGGGGGAGTGGATCGTTTGAACATGGGGCAATGATAGAAGTCGCCCCTGGGGCTGTCATTTAGGTAACAAATGACGGGCAGATTCCAAGGGCACTGGTCAGCGGTTTCACTAATATCGTCGCCAAGGAGAAACCCATGAGTTCCAGTCAAACGGCATTGCCCGCCCCCTACAAACGCATCGCGACCGAAGAGGCCTTTGCGCCGCCCGAAATGATTCGCCACTATGAGCGCATCCTGGCCGAGCCCGGTGTGGACGAAGGCTTCAAAGGCCTCATGGGTTTTTACATGAGCAGCCCCAGTGAGCGCGCCCAACACATCATGCGCTGCTTGCAAGACCTCGATGAGCTGCGCCTCGCGCACATGGATGCGGCCGGAGTGGATCACCAAGTGCTGGCCCTCACCTCGCCTGGCGTTCAGGTCATGGACAAAGCCCTGGCGGTGAGTTTCAGCCGCGAGGCCAACGACTTCTTGGCGGACGCGGTGCGTCGCCACCCCACCCGCTTCACCGGCATGATTGCCATTGCCCCGCAAGACCCAGAGGCCGCAGCCCAGGAGTTGCAACGCGGCGTGAACACCTTGGGCATGCACTCGGCGGTCATCAATTCCCACACCCAAGGCGAATACCTCTCAGACCCCAAGTTCTGGGCCATCTTCGAGGCCGCCGAAAGCCTGGGCACGCCGATTTACCTGCACCCCAACGCCTTGCCCAAAAGCATGTTGCAACCCTTTCAGGAATGTGGTCTCGACGGCGCCATTTATGGCTTTGGCGTGGAAACCGGTTTGCACGCCCTGCGCCTGATCACCGCTGGGGTGTTCGATCGCTTCCCCAAGCTGCAAATCATTCTGGGCCACATGGGCGAAGCCCTGCCGTTTTGGTCTTACCGGCTGGACTACATGCACCAAGCCACCGTGCGCTCCAAGCGCTACCCCAGCGTGCAGCCCACCCGCAAAAAACCCAGCGACTACCTGAAGGAAAACTTCCACATCACCAACTCCGGCGTGGCGTGGGAGCCCGCCATTCGGTTCACCCAAGACTTGGTGGGCACCGATCGGGTGCTCTATGCCATGGACTACCCCTACCAATACGCGCCAGAAGAGGTGCCGGCCCTCGATGGCATGGCCATGAGCGAAGCCGTCAAGCGTCAGTTTTTCCAAACCAACGCCGAACGACTGTTTGGCATTTCCGCTTTGTGAGGATGCACCATGCGACACACCCCCATTGCCATCTTGGGCGGCGGCATCGCCGGGCTGGGCCTGGCCTTGCATTTGCACCGCCGAGGCCTGCCCTGCGAAGTCTTTGAAGCCGTTCCTGAAGTCAAGGAGCTGGGCGTGGGCATCACGCTGTTGCCCCATGCCATGCGCGAGCTCACCGCCTTGGGCCTGCAAGACCAGTTGGTTACCGCGGGCATTGAAAACCTGGAGAGCGTGTTTTTCACGCGCCATGGCCAGTTCATCTACAGCGAACCACGTGGTCGTCATGCCGGCTATCCCCTGCCCGAGGTGGGCATTCACCGGGGGCGACTGCATCGCATCTTGTTCGAGGCAGCCCTCAAGGCCTTGGGGCCCGGCCGCATCCACACCGACCACCGGTGTGCCGGCGTGACCCAAGACGAACAAGGCGTGACCGTGGCCTTCACCAGCGGCGACGGCAAGCAGACGCACGAGTCGGTGCGCGCCCACATTGCCATCGCCTGCGATGGCGTGCATTCGGTGGTGCGCAAGCAATACGTGCCCAACGATCGCTTGGCGTTTGCCGGCATCAACACCTGGCGTGGCGTCACCCGCCGCCCGCCCATCCTCACCGGCAAAAGCTATTTGCGTGTGGGCTCCATTCACACCGGCAAGATGGTCATCTACCCCATCGTGGACAACGTGGACGGGCAAGGCAACCAGCTCATCAATTGGATGGCCGAAATCCAAGGCGAGTCGCTGGACATGAACGACTGGAACCGCAAAGGCGATGTCAACGACGTGCTGCCTTTGTTCAAAGACTGGCACTTCGACTGGCTGGACGTGCCTGAACTCATTCGCAACGCCGACCAGATCCTCGAATACCCCATGGTCGACAAAGATCCGATTGACCAATGGACCTTTGGCCGGGTGACCCTCATGGGCGATGCCGCCCACCCCATGTATCCGCGAGGCTCCAACGGTTCGGCCCAAGGCCTGATCGATGCGCGCACACTGGCCGAGGTCATCGAGCAAGACCCCAACGACTTGATCGGTGCGCTCAAGCGCTACGAGGCCATTCGGGTGCCCTTGGCCGCCCAGGTGGTGAAAACCAACCGCGAAGCGCCCCCCGACCTCATCAACATCCGCGTCGAGGAACTCTCTGGCGACCGCCCCTTCCGCCACATCGACGACATCATCAGCCAAGACGAGCTGCGCGCCATCTCCGACAACTACAAACGCATCGCCGGCTTCTCGCTCGACGCCGTGAAGGCCTGAGCCAAGGGGGCCATTGGCCCCCAAGGCCTCAAACCGTGGCAATCGGGCTGGCGGGCGAACCAATGGCGCCGGGCAAGCGCAAGGGCGGCGCCGTGAGCAAGCAACGGTGGCGACCCTGGGCGCGCAGCCAATCGGCCAAGGGCGACAAATGCCACAGCTCGCCCAAATGCACCCCCAGCTTGAACAAGCAGTGCTCGTGCAAGGGCAAGGTCGCACACGGCGTGTCTTGCGGCAAGGCGGGGTGAGCCTCGACGGCGTAGTTGTCTGCAATCAGGGCCACCACTTGGCTGTCGCTCACCCATTGCAACAGCTGCGGGTCTCGGCCATTGATCACCGCCCCGATCTGTTCCAGGGCCTGTGCATCGGGGTGGGGGTGCATGCGCAACAAGGCATCGGCAAACCCGGTTCGGAACAAGACGAAGTCGCCCGGTTCAAAGCGCAGGCCATCGGCTTGAATCACCTGCTGCAACTCGGGCCAACCCACCACGGTGCGTCCCGGCCCGAAATGCGCCATCAAGTCGACCATCACGGCACGGCCTTGCACCCCGCGCATGGCCATTTTGTCGACGCCCAAGGCTTTGGCGTGAGAGGTGCCCTGATTTTGGGTTTGCTCGAAATCAAAGAGCGAAGCCGGCAAGGCGGTGGGGCCCACCACATCAACGCCGGCGCGAAAACCGTTGTAGTAAACCGGCCGTGGCAAGCCATCGCCCATGACATCAAACATCGCCCCCACATGGGCCAGCCCATCCCATTGCGTGCTGTATTGCAGGTGCATCACCACCAAGTCGTCGCACACCACATCGGTGTGTAAGGGGTTGTCCCCGCGCAGTTGGTAATTGAGGTTGGGTCGGCCATTGCGCCGTGTGGGGTGCAAGGCCGGTGGGTAGCGGCGGGGGTTGAGCACATTGCCACCGGGCACATCCAGGGGCAGGCTCAGGTTGAAGGTTTGCCCGGTTTTCACCTCTTGCACCGCGGCCAGCACGCGCTCAGGGGTGAGCAAATTCATGCGCCCCCATTCATCGTCAGGGCCGAAATCCCCCCAGGTTGAGCCTTCGGGTCGCTGCTTCCAACGGGGGTTGGCCATGACTCACTCCTTGTTCAAGTCATCCAGTTGATGGTTGATTTGGGACACGCTTTGCCGAATCGCCGCCACACGGCTTTTGAACGCGGCTTGCTGCTCCGAGTGGGTCAGGTGCGCAAAGGCCTTGGCAACGGGGTCGATGGGCGCCTCAGCAGGCTGGTGATGGCCAGGCGGCACAACGCCAGCGGCGGCGGCGGCCTGCGGGCCTTGGGCCTCGTGCAACCCCTCAGGTCCGCTCAAATCCACGGTGGCCCGGTGGACCTCGGTGTCGGGCAAAGTCACCCGCACATCCTGGATGCGGTCTGTGGGCACGGCCGCCCGATTGGGGGCGGTGCCCTTGGCCCCCTCTGCAGCGGTTTGGTCGGCCAGCGCGTCGTCCCCCAGCGCTTGCCGATTTTGACCTGCAGGGGTCGTGGGTGGCAGGGCCTCACGGTGGGTGGCTTCGGCGTCTTCGGGCAAAGGCACCAAGCGATCGCGAATGGCCTCGCCCTCGCCCACCGGTTGCCGGTTGGTGGTCACCGCAGCCTGATCGATGGCTTGGCGGTTGTCCTGAATGGGCGACCCACCCGGCACGGCTTGGCGGTTGTCTTGAATGGGCGACGCACCCGGCACGGCTTGGCGGTTGTCTTGGATGGGGCCATCGGCACCCAACTTTTGCCGGTTGGGGGCGTCTTTGGCCTCGACCACATCGATCAAATCGTCGGGGTCGAGCTCGCCTGCATCCACCCAGGCGGTGGAGCTTTTGGCGTTGAGCGAACCCGGTTTGACCTCCACCATGTGGGGGGCATCACTGCGAACAATGGTGCTGGGTTGTTTGCTCATGGGAGTCAAAAAGCGAAAAGTGGATTACAGAATTTCGTGAACCGAGTAGATCGGACCCGTGGCTTCACGACGCCCCACGCCCACGGCCACCAATTGGTTGATCCAGGCGTAGCGAGCATCGCTGGTTTCAAAGATCGGCGTCATTCTGAAATAGTAAAGCGAGGGATCGACCGGTTCCCCGGCATTGAGTCGGGCCATGACCTCGGCAGGACCATGGCGCAAGCCCCGATACGTCATGTAAATCAAGGCCCCATCGTGGGTTCTGAGGGTCAGGCGAACGTCCAACACCAGCACGCCATCGGGGCGCAACAACAGCCAATCGCCACCGGGCGAGGCTTCCACGGTGCCGTGCATGCGCTCGCCTTCAAACCGGCCACCTGCAACGGTTGCAATTTTCCGATGGCCGTTGGGGGTGGGCCCCAAATCGGTGATGGTGGGCACCTGCAAGGTGAGCTCAAACAAAGGGCGGGACTGAATCATGACAACCTCATCGTGAAGGGAATCAAATCATGGCACAAAGCGGACAGACTTGCCGCCACCCAGCCATTATTCTCTTCACCCTGACGACACAGGAGCAAGTGGCATGACTGGCATTTTGAACGGCAAAGTGGCCTTGGTGAGCGGCGCCCGACGGGGCATTGGCTTGGCCATCGCCAAAGCCTTGCAAGCCCAAGGGGCCAAGCTGGTGGCGCTGGCCTCCTCCCCCGGCAGTTTGGGCGAATTGCACCAAGCCCTGGGCGGGGGCCCCGATGTGCTGCCCTTGGCCTTGGATGTCCGCGACGAAGCCGCCTGCCAAGCCGTTGTGCAACAGGCCATCGAACGCATGGGTCGGGTGGACATTTTGGTGAACAACGCAGGCGTCTATCAGGCCAAGCCTTTTTTGCAATACAGCAGCCAAGACTTCCGCGACCTCATGGAGGTCAACCTCTTTGGGGTGTTGCACCTCATGCAAGCTGTGCTGCCCCATTTGGTGGGCAACGGCTGGGGGCGCATCATCAACATCGCCTCGACGGCGGGCAAATGGGGCTCGCGCAACCAAAGCGCCTACAACACCAGCAAACACGCGGTGGTGGGCCTCACGCGGTGTGTGGCCCTGGAAACCGCCCAGACGGGCGTGACCGTCAACGCCATTTGCCCGGGCTTTGTGCAAACCGACATGGTTGAAGAACTCAAAGCCCAAACCGCCGCCGCCTCGGGCGACCCCGAGGCCCTGATTCAAGCCGTGCTCTCGCGCGTGCCCATGAATCGCATCTTGAACCCCGAAGAAATTGCCGCTTTGGCCGTGTTTCTGGCCAGTGATGCATCCAGTGGCATGACCGCCCAGTCCATTTTGGTCGACGGCGGCATGGTCATGACTTGAGAAAGGCCCCCATGTCCCTCCTGAGCGATCGCGCCCCCTTTTCCCCCATCACCGAGCGCCCCACCCTGCGCACCCCGAATGGCGAGCATGTGCTGGCCTGGGTGATCGTCAACGTGGAGCACTGGTCCATTGAGCGGGCCATGCCCCGCACCGTGCTCTCGCCCCCCATGGGTCAGCCGCTGTTGCCCGATTTGCCCAACTGGGCCTGGCACGAATACGGCATGCGGGTGGGCTTTTGGCGCTTGCACCAGGCTTTGGCTTCGCGCGGCATTGTGCCCACGCTGGCCATCAACGGCATCGTGTGCGAGACCTACCCTCAGGTGGCCGAGGCCGCGCTGAAGTCCAACTGGGAATTCATGGGCCATGGTCACATCCAAGGCCCCATGCACAAGGTGGACGATCAGGCCCAGGCCATCGAGCAGTGCCTGAGCACCATTCACCGCTTCACCGGCAAACGCCCGGTGGGTTGGGAAAGCCCCGGACTCACCGAGACCGACACCACCCTCGATTTGCTCAGTGCTGCAGGCATCGAATACGTCGCCGATTGGGTGCTGGATGAGCAGCCCACTTGGATCCACGCCCGCCCGAAACCGGTGCTGTCTGTGCCCTACACGGTCGAGCTCAACGACATCCCCATGATGGCGCTGCAACACCACCGCAGCGACGAGCTGTTGGTGCGTGGCCAGTTGCAAATGGATCGCATGGTGCAAGACGGGGCCCAGCAACCCCGGGTGATGGCCATCAGCGTGCACCCTTACATCACGGGCGTGCCTCACCGCATTGGCTTTTTCGAGCAATTGCTGGATGCCGTGCTGGCCAACCCTCAGGTGAGCTTCATGACCGGCGAGCAAATCGCCGGCTGGTATGGCCAGCAGGTCAGCGCGCCGTCGACGACCAGTTGAGGAACAGCGCCACCAGGTCCTGGGGGCGCTGAATCGAAGACAAATGGCCGCAGGGGTCCAAAACCTCGAAGCGTGAACCGGGCACGCGTTCGGCCATGGCCTGCATTTCAGCCGGTGGCGCTGCGCCATCTTGGGCGCCCGCCAAGTAGCACACCGGCCCCTTCAATTCGGGCAGGCGATCCCACAAGGCCATGGTTTTGATGGCATGGGTGCAGGTGGCAAAACCTGCAGCGGTGTTGCGCGCAATCATGGCCTTGACCTGAGCCATGGTCTCGGGTTGCTGGGCATGCACCTCGGGGGCAAACCAGCGCGCCGCCGTTCCCTCGGCAATGCCAGCCATGCCCTGTTCACGGGCCACCGCCTCACGTTGGTTCCAGCCGTCGATGCCAGCTTGGTCGATGCGAGCACGGCAATGGCAGGCCATGAGGCCCAGCCAGCGTCCGGGGTGATCCAGCAGGGCTTGCATGCCGGTCATGCCGCCCAGGGAGATGCCCAGCCACCAGGCTTGATGAACGCCAGCAGCGTCGAGCACCGCGACGGCATCGTTGGCCAGGTCGCTGAGGCTGCTGGGCGCATCGGGGCACGTGCTTTGACCGTGACCTCGGTTGTCGTAGGCAATGAGGTGGTGCGTGGCCGACAAGCGGTCGATCACGGCATCCCACATGTGCCAATCGGCCGCCAGGGAGTTGGACAACAACACCGCAGGGCCCGTTTGCTTGCCCAAGCTTTGCCATGCGAGTCGGGCCCCATCGGGGCGATCAATCCATTGGGTCTGGCTCATGCTGACCTCACACCTTGCCCAAGGCCTTCAACACCCGCTCGGGGGTGAAGGGCTGATCGGTCACGTTGGCCCCCAAAGGCGCCAGCGCGTCGTTGATTGCATTCATGATGGCGCCCGGCGCGCCCGCCGTGCCCGCCTCGCCTGCGCCCTTGGCGCCCAACTCGGAAGTGCGCGTGGGGGTTTGCACATGGCCCACCACGATGTCGGGCATTTCACCCGCCATGGGCACCAGGTAGTCGGCCATGGAGCCATTGAGCAACTGTCCCTCGGGGCTGTAGAGGCACTCTTCAAACAAAGCGCCACCAATGCCTTGCACGATGCCGCCACGGATTTGCTCGTCCACCAACATGGGGTTGAGCACCGTGCCGCAATCTTCCACGCACCAGTGTTTGAGCAGCTTCACAAAGCCGGTTTCCACATCCACCTCGACCCAAGCGGCCTGAATGCCATTGGTGAAGGTGAAGCCGTATTCGCGGGGCGTGTAATGCCGGGTGACGCTCAGCTCCGACTGAAAGCCCATGGGCAAGGTGTCGGGGCGGAAGTAACCCACACGGCCCACTTCGGACAGCGGCAACTTGACTTCGGAGGTGAGGCGATCGATCACCTGTGCCTCGCGCACATCGAGGGTGGATTTGTCGACTTGCAGCATGGCAGCGGCCACATCGAGGATGTTGGACTTGAGCGCCTTGGCCGCTTGCAACACCGCCTCGCCGCCAATGCCTGCACCGCGCGAAGCCCAAGTGCCGCCGCCATAGGGCGTGACTTGGGTGTCACCCGTGATGACCTTGACCTGTTGCGACGACACGCCCAAGGCCGTGGCCGCCACTTGCGCAAACACGGCTTCGTTGCCTTGACCCTGCTCGGTCACGCTCACCAGCACCACCACCGAGCCCGTGGGGTCCAGGCGCACGGTCGCACCGTCTTGCGCCGAAATGCGTGCCCCACCCACACCATAAAAAGCGGGCGACGGGTTGGTGACTTCGATCATGGCCGCCAAACCAATGCCTCGATACACGCCTTTGCGGCGTTGCTCGACTTGATCGGCGCGCAAGGCGTCGTAGTCCATGGTCTTGGCCAGCAAGTCCAGGCATTGGTGGTGCGAGAGCTTTTCGAACTTCAGCCCCGAGGGGAAGGTGTAGGGGTAGGCATCGTCGGCAATCAGGTTGCGGCGACGGAATGCCAAGGGGTCCATGCCAATGGCGCGGGCCGCCTCGTCCACGATGCCCTCGGTGAGCGCCACCGCAATGGGGTGTCCCACCGCACGGTATTGGCAGGTCACGTTTTTGTTGGTGAACACCACATTGAGCTTGGCCCGGTATTGGCTGTGCTTGTAGGGCCCGCCGGTGAGGTTCACCACCTGGTTGCCCTCAATGCCGCTGGTGCGTGGGTAAACCGAATACGGGCCAATGCCGGTGAGGTCATCGAGGTCAAAGCCCACGATGTCGCCCGCCTGAGTGCACGCCAAGCGCACGGTGGCTTCGTGTTCACGCGCATGGATGTCGGTGAGGAAAGATTCCACCCGGTCGGCCACAAACTTCACGGGCCGCTTGAGCATGACCGACAACGCAGCGGCGGCCATTTCATCGGCATACACGTGCACCTTGATGCCAAACGAGCCACCCACGTCTTTGCATATCACGCGCACGTTTTGTTCGGGAATGCTCAGATGACGCGAGAAGATGTCTTGCATCATGTTGGGCGCCTGCGTCGCGTGATAAACGGTCAGGCTGTGCTCGGCGGGGTTGTAGTCGGCCACGATGGCGCGGGGTTCGTTGGTGACCCCGGTGTGGCGGCCAAAGCGATAGGTTTTTTCCACCACCACATCGGCTTTGGCAAACGCATCGGCAAAGCCTTCGGTTTCCAAGGAACGGGTGAAGCACAGGTTGTCGCCCAGTTCGGGGTGAATCACCTCGCGGTTGGACAAGGCGTCGCGCATGTCCACCACCACGGGCAAGACTTCCCAATCCACTTGCACATGGTCCAGGGCGTCTTCGGCCTGACGACGCGTTTGCGCCACGATGGCCGCCACGGCCTCACCCTGCCAACAGGCGCGCTCGGGCGCGACAGCGTATTGGTGGGCCGACTTGATGCCTTTGAGGTGGCCCAAGACCCCCACCCAGGGGGTGCAGAACTCGGCAATTTCATGGCCATTGAAGGCGGCAATCACGCCCGGCTGGCGGCGCGCTTGCGACAAATCGAGGTGCTTGATGCGGGCATGGGCGTGCGGGCTGCGGAAAAAAACCACATGCGCCAGACGCGGCAAGCGCAGGTCATCCAGATAAGTGCCCCGGCCTTCCAGCAATCGGCGAGCGCCATGGCGCGGCGTGGGGGTGCCAATGTGGCCTTGCTCCACGGCGCTGGTGTCGGTGGGCAATGGCAATTCGGAACGGGCGTTCATGCGGCGGCTCCTTGGGCTTGACGCTGTTGCACCAGCACCGACTCAATGGCGTCCACAATGGCCTGGTAGCCCGTGCAACGGCAGTAGTTGCCAGAAATGAGGTCGCGAATTTCATCGCGATTGGCGTTCGGATGGTGGCGAACGATGTGGCGTGCGGTGAGCAACATGCCCGACGAGCAAAAGCCACACTGAAAGGCGTTGTGGTTCAGGAATGCGGTTTGCAAGGCCTTGAGCTCGCCCGACTCCGACAAGCCCTCGATGGTGTTCACGGTTTTGCCCTGGGCACTCACGGCCAGGGTCAGACACCCGCGCACGACTTCACCGTCGACCTCCACTTGGCAGGCCCCACACACCCCATGCTCAC
>JAYPFZ010000007.1:36053-49371 GCA_038126555.1 Betaproteobacteria bacterium | reverse complement strand
GTTCCTTGCCCAATCAAATAACTTAAAAGCTTTAAAAAATTCTGTAAATACTTAAAAAAATGATTTAGTAAATCAAAAATTCACTTTTCTACATTCAATGTGGAGTTTTATCAATATTTAATTTTAACTTTTTAACATTTTGGTTGAGAATTAGCACAGCAGTTCTAAAAGTTCAAAAGTCCATGAGCCCGTTATCTTCCCTTCAGTCTGTGCCGTTGGACGCCGACGCCCCGGTGGCTGAGGTGCGTTCGCGGCGCAACCCCTGGCCCGAGACCTTGCAGACCGTTCCGGGCCTCCCAACCACCCTGAAGCTGTATCGCATTGATGCGAGCCGGTTCTGGCAAATTCGCTTCTACCAAGACGGCAAATACCACTACCGCAGCAGCAAACAAGTGGACTTGCTCAAGGCCCAAGACGAAGCCCGCGCTTTTTACGAGGAGGTCAAAGACCCCTATCGCAACCTGAGCCAGGTGCAGCGTGAGTTTGCGCGGGTGAAGGATGAGATCCTGCAAGAAGAGTTGCGCAAGGTGCAGCGCGACGAAATCACCCACGGCACGTATTTGATGACCAAGAACCGCATGGACGGGGCCATTCAGGCCTTCTTTCAAGACATTGCATTCGAAGACATCGACAACGAAACCTTGGAGCACTTTGTTCAGCACCTCACCGATCAGGGCTTTGCCAGCACCACCATCAATGGCTACATCGCACAGGTGCGCAAATTCATTCGGCACTTGCAACGCAAGCATTGGGTGGATTTCACCCCCACGTTCCCAAAGTTCCGCATCCGCCTCAAGCCCAGGGGGGCGTTCACCATGTCGGAATATGTGCAGTTGCTGCGCACCGCCAAGCGCATGCGCGGGCAGACCTTTGTCGATTGGGAGCCCAACCGAAAAATCTGGATTCGCTCTCACTTTCACGTCATGCCCGATGAGATGCAGTGGTTGATCCGCTTCATGGTGTTCACGTTTTTGCGGCCGGGCGACTTGCGGCAAATTCAGCACAAGCACATCGAGGTGGTGCAGGGGCAGCCTTCGTATTTGCGCATCACGCCGCCCGAGGTCAAGCGGCACAAAGCGGTGGTGATCAGCATGCCGCAAGCGGTTCGCATTTATCAGCATTTGCATGCACACCAACTGGCCCGGGGCTATGGCCAGCCCGACGATTCGGTGTTTTTGCCAGAGGAGCCCAATCGCAAAAAAGCCCTGGACATCATGGGCTGGTTGTTCAACTGGATTTTGCAAACGGCCGACCTCAAGCAAGGCCCGCACGGCTCGGAGCGCTCCATCTACAGCTTGCGGCACACGGCCATCACTTTCCGGCTCATCTATGGGGGGGCCATCGATTTGCTCACCCTCGCCCGCAACGCCCGCACCTCGGTCGAAATGATCGAGAAGTTCTACGCCAGCACCTTGTCTGCCGAAATGAACCTCAAGGTGTTGCATGGCCGGCGTGCCGCATGAGCGGCGCACTGTCCGATGCGCAGCACAGCGCCCCAAGGCCCAGTGTCACAATCTCTAGCGAATTGCCCTGAAGGAGCCAGCATGAATGATTTGGGCCGCCTAGAAGATTTGCCCGCCGAATACGTGGACGCCTTGACCGCGCAAAACCTGGTGCCGCTGTGGCCCAGTTTGCGTGGCGTGATGCCAGCCAACACGCCCAAGCCCAGAACCCAGCCCACCGCTTGGTCGTATCAGCAACTCAAACCCTTGTTGTTGGAAGCGGGGCGCCTCACGCCCATCGAAAAAGCCGAACGTCGGGTGTTGGTGTTGGCCAACCCGGGGCATGGCCTCGACAAAATGCAAGCCTCTTCGGCCATGTATTTGGGCATTCAGTTGTTGTTGCCGGGTGAATGGGCGCCCGCCCATCGCCACACGCCCAATGCGGTGCGCATGATCATTGAGGGCGAGGGGGCCTACACCACGGTGGAAGGCGAGAAATGCCCGATGTCGCGCGGCGACCTCATCCTCACACCCACCGGGCTTTGGCACGAGCATGGCCACGACGGCACCGACCCCGTCACGTGGCTGGATGTGCTGGACTTGCCCCTGGTGTATTACCTCGAGGCGTCGTATCACGTGAATGGCCAAGCCCAACCGGCCACGCCTGGGCGCGGCGATGTGGCTTATGCCGCCGGTGGGGTGTTGCCCACCCCCATGTTCGAGCGCAGCAACAAGGCTTACCCCATGTTGCGTTACCCCTGGCAAACGGTGCGCGGCCAACTGGAGGCCCTGGCCGAGTCGCACCCCCACCAAGACGCGATTCAAGTCACTTACGTCAACCCCGAGACGGGGCGCGATGCCGAGAACATCTTGGGCTTTTATGCCTTGATGTTGCGGCCTGGCCAAACCCTGAACTTGCCGGTTCGGTCCACGGCGGTGGTTTTCCATGTGATCGAAGGCCGTGCCCAGGTGCAGGTGTTGGACTCGACCTTCACCTTGGCCGAAGCCGACACCGCCTGCGCCCCCGGCTATGTGCCGGTGACCTTGACCAACCTCGACGCCCAACGCCCCAGCTTCGTGTTCATGGCCGACGAAGCGCCGCTGCAACGCAAGCTGGGGATTTACGAGGTTCGCGCCTGATCCTGATCAGCGCGCGGGCAGGGCCCGGCGCAAGGCGGCACCGCACAACTCGATGGCGGTGTTGGCCTCGTCGATGATGCGGCCCATGGTGATGAAGCCATGGATTTGCCGCTCAAAACACAGGTATTGGCAGGGCGTGCCCGCGCGCGAGAGGGCGTCGGCGTACAGCAAGCCTTCATCGCGCAAGGGGTCGTAGCCAGCGGTGATCACCAAGGCCGGTGGCAAGCCGCTGTGGTCGGCTGCGGCCAGCGGTGAGGCGCGCCAATCGGACACATCGGCGTCGCTGCGCAAGTAGTGGTCGGTGAACCAATGCATGGCCGCTTTCGTGAGCACATAGCCTTCGCCATTGGCGTGATAGGAATGGGTGTCGGGCTTTTGCTGGGTGGCTGGGTAGATCAGCAACTGGAAGGCGGGTGCGCAGTCGGTGCCACGCAAACCCAGGCAAACGGCGGCAGCCAGATTGCCGCCGGCACTGTCGCCACCCACGGCAATGCGCTGGGGGTCCAGCCCCCAAGCCGAGGCCTGGGCAAAGGCTTCGCGGGTGGCGGCCAGGGCATCGTCGTAGGCGGCCGGGAACTTGTGCTCGGGCCCGAGGCGGTAGTCCACCGAAATCACCACAGCACCCGAGGCCCGGGCCAACTGGCGGCACAGCACATCGTGGGTGTCCAAGTCGCCAATCGTCCAGCCCCCACCGTGGAAATAAACCAACGCGGGCTGCGGCGTGGTTTGGGCGGTGGGTCGGAACAGCCGCACGGGCAAGGCGCCGTCTGGCGTTGGTATCGAAAGGTCTTGCACGGCGGCCATGGCCGGGGGCTCGGGCTGCGAATAGCTGCGGCGGTCTTTGTAGGCCTTGCGGGCGTCGGCCACGCTCAATTCGTTGACAGCGGGCACCCGGTTGTCGGCCAGGAGTTGGATGAGTGACTGGGCTTGGGGATCGAGCATGGCAAATTCCTACAATGGGGTGAACACGTTGGGGGCATCTTAATGAGTGAATGGCTGAGCGACACCGCTCACAACCGGCGCAAAGGCATCTTGTTGTTGTCCTTGGCGACACTGATGTTCGCCACTTTGGATGCCAGCGCCAAGTGGTTGGTGCAAAGCATCCCCGTGATTCAGGTGGTGTGGGTGCGGTTTTTGTTGCACACCGTCATCACCGCCGGGCTCTTTGGGCCCAGCCTGGGTTGGCAACTGGTGAAGGTCAACCGCCCAGGCTTGCAAATTTTGCGTGGCCTCATGCTGGTGACCATGACGGCCATGAACTTTTGGGCCTTGCAATATTTGCAGTTGGCCGAAACGGGCGCCATTCAATTTTCTGTGCCCATTCTCATTGCGCTGCTCTCTACGGTTTGGTTGAAAGAGTCGCTGGATGTGCAACGCTGGATGGCGATCGCCCTGGGCTTTGTGGGCGTGCTCATCATCATTCGGCCCGGCACCAACGGCTTTCATCCCGCCATTTTGTTGTGCGTGGTCAATGCGGTGTTTTATGCCCTGTTCAATTTGTTGACCCGACGCTTAGGGCGCGACGAGCACCCCGCAGCCACCCAATGGGTGTCGGCCTTGGTGTCGACGCTGGCGTTTGCCCCCCTGGCCCTGTGGGACTGGCAAACCCCCACGGGTTGGCTCACCTGGCTGGCGTTTTTGGTCACGGGTGTGTGTGGGGGCTTGGGGCATTACTTCTCAGCGGCCGCCCACCGTTACGCCTCGGCGGCCGTGATTGGGCCGTTCATGTATCAGCAAATCCTTTACATGACCGCATGGGGCTGGCTGTTGTTTGGCCAGGTTCCCGATATGCCGGTGGTGTGGGGGGCCATGGTGGTGGTGATCAGCGGGGCTTACCTGCTGTGGCGAGAATTCAAGAAACAGCAATTGCCTGAGGGCGTGACGGAGGTGCGGTCATGAATGCGAGTCATCGGTTGGGTTTGGGCCCGGTGTTTGCCCAAATCGCGGAGTTCCACCCGGAGCTCACCGCCTTTCGACGCGACTTGCACGCCCACCCCGAGCTGGCCTTTGAAGAGCACTACACCGCCAAGCGGGTGGTCGAGGCCCTGAAGTTGTGTGGGGTTGACGAGGTGCACACGGGCATTGGCGGCACCGGTGTGGTGGGCGTGATCAATGGCCGCTCACCCGCGCCCCGTTCGGGCGTTCGCATGGTGGGCCTGCGGGCCGACATGGATGCCTTGCCCATGCAAGAGCACAACGAGTTCAACTGGAAATCCTGCTACGCGGGCGCCATGCACGCGTGTGGCCACGATGGTCACACCGCCATGCTCATTGGCGCGGCCCGCTATTTGGCGCAGACGCGTCGGTTTCGGGGGCAGGCCGTCCTGATTTTTCAGCCTGGCGAAGAAGGCCATGCCGGTGCGCGCGCCATGATGGACGATGGCTTGTTTGAGCGCTTCCCTTGCGACCGCATCTTTGCCCAGCACAACTCACCCGAGACGCCCTTGGGCGTGGTGGGGGTGACCCCTGGGCCCATGCAGGCGGCGGTGGACCGCATCGAAATCACGGTGCGTGGGCGCGGCGGCCACGCGGCGCGGCCGCAGCACACGGTGGACCCGGTGCTGGTGAGCGGCCACTTGATCACCGCCATTCAAAGCCTGGTGTCGCGCAACCTCTCCGCCTTTGACCAAGCGGTGGTGAGCATTTGTGCCTTGCAGTCCGGCAGCGTGCAGGCCATGAGCGTGATCCCCAGCGAGGCGGTGTTGGTGGGCACGGTGCGCACCTACACCGAAGCGGTGCAAGACGAGATCGAACGGCGGCTCACCCACTTGTGCCCCACCTTGGCGCAAAGCTTTGGGGCCACGGCTCAGGTCACCTATGAACGCATTTATCCAGCCACCATCAACACCGCGCCTGAAGCGGAGTTTGCGGCCCGGGTGGCCGAGGGTTTGGTGGGCGAAGACCGCGTTTGGCGCGACATGACCCCGAGCATGGGCGGGGAAGATTTCTCCTTCATGCTGCAAGCCAAGCCGGGGGCTTATGTGCGCATTGGTCAGGGCGCGCTCAGTGGGCCAGGGCTCTACCCCTTGCACAACAACCGCTACGACTTCAACGATGAAATCTTGCCGCTGGGTGCCGCCTTGCACGCCAGCTTGGTCGAGGCGTCCATGCCCCTGGCCAAGCGCGCCTCGGCCAGCAAAGCCACCAAGGCGCCCGATGGCGATTAAATGACTTTGAAGTGGTGGCTGCCGTCGCGATTGAGCTGGGCCACCAAACCAAATTCCCAGTCGAGGTAGGCCTGCATGGCCTCGGGCGAGACTTGCGTGCCCTCGTAGGGGCGGCGATAGCGATCGATGCGTTGGCTCACCACATAGGATTCACCCGCCTGACCACTCAGGCCTTGTGCCCACCAGGCGGCGTTGCCGCCCGCTAGGCACCAGACCTCGACGCCAGCCCGAACCAAGGCTTGAACCTCGGGCACCACGTGCGGGGACAACAGGCCATCTTGGCAAGTGACCACAAAGCGATTGGCTTTGTGCACGCGCGCAAAGTCTTGTGCCAGATGGGTGCGCAGCACCCACCAAGCGCCCGGAATGTGGCGTTTGACATAGGCTGCGCTCGGGCCCACATCGATCACTTGGGTGAGGTTTTGGCGATCGGCCAACCAGGCCTTGAGGGTTTCCGGCGTCACCGATTGCACACCCGCCGGCCAAGCCGGCTGGGGGTTGGGCGAGGGGCTGGTGTCGCTCAGGTCTTCGGGCGACAGGCCTTGGAGCAAGTGCACCTCCCAGCCCATTTGGGCCAGCCAAGAGGCCGTCATGGGGGCGCGAACTTGGTCGGTGTCACACAACACGATGCGCGCGCCGCGCACGGGCACGGTGTGGTCGGTTTCTTGCACCAACTGGCCACCGGGGGTGCTGAGCGCACCTGGCCAATGCCCTTGGGCGTATTCCTCGGGGGTTCGCACATCGAGCACGTAGGTGGTGCGGTCGGTCTGGGCTTGGAAGTCGAGCAACTCCTCGCGCTGGATGCGTTGCACGCCCGCACGAATGGCCACCGCAAACGCCGATTGGCGGGCGCGGGTGAGCACCTCGTCGGGGACGTCATCGGGAAAGCGGCGCTGGGCGCCGTGCTCCAGCGACTGGCCCGCCAGCGTCCAGCCAATCGTGCCATTGCGCAACGCACACACGGGGTTGGGGACGCCTGCGTTCACCAAGGATTGCGTGCCAATGATGCTGCGGGTTCGCCCCGCGCAATTGACCACGATGCGGGTGCTGGGGTTGGGCGCCAAGGCGCGCGCGCGCATCACCAACTCGGCGCCGGGCACGGACACGCTACCGGGGATGTTCATGGTTTGGTATTCGTCGAAACGGCGCACGTCCATGACCACCACATCGGCTTGCTTGTCGAGCAGGGCTTTGACTTCCTGGGCCGACAGCGAGGGGGTGTGGCGTTTGTCTTCCACCCATTCGCCAAACGACTTGCTGGGCACGTTCACGTCGCGAAACAGCTCCAGGCCAGCGGCGGCCCAACCGGTGAGGCCGCCTTCGAGCAGGCTCACATCGGTATAGCCCAGGGCACGGAGTTTGACGGCGGCAGGCTCGGCCAAGCCTTCGCCGGCATCGAACACCACGATGCGCACCGTGCGACGCGGCAGTCGGCGCCAAGCGTCGGCTTCGATGCGCGACAGCGGCAGGTTGGCGCTGAACAACGGGTGGCTTTGTGCGTAAGGGTCTTCTTCTCGCACATCGAGTAAGGCGATTTCGGTGAGGTCTTTCCAGGCTTGGTGCACCTCGCGTGGGCCCACCCGGGGAAAGGCCGATGGGACGGTTCTGGTGGCAACCGCCACCGGCGGTGTGGCTTCGGTGGGCGACGCTGCCGGTGTGGGATCGGCCCCCCGCACGGGCGCTGCCACCTCTGCCGGTGCGGGCCGATTGCTGTAGCCCGAGATGAAGTCCTTGCGGCTGCCATCGGGCAAATACACGTGGCGATTCACCTTGCCAATGTCGGCCCCATACACGTGGATGCTGATGGAGGTTTGGTCGGCGTGGGCATTGCGCACCTGATGCACATCGCCCACGCGGGGCGACACCACCTCGACATCGCCGGGGTGCAAATCGAGGGCCAGGCCCGCCGGGGCCCAGCGGCCATCGCTCATGCGGGAATAGGGCTGGGCGATTTCCGAGCCTCGCAGCATGCCGATCAGGCCCCAAACGGTGTGGTCGTGCACGGGGGTGGCTTGGCCGGGGCCCCACACAAAGCTCACCACGCTGAAGCGTTCCTTGGGGTCGAGGTAGAGCAGGTATTGCTGGTAATACTGCGGGTGGGGTTGCGCAAATTCAGGGCTGAGCCAGTCGTCTTGGCTGACCAGTTGCGCCAGGATGTCCCGGCCCTGGCTGAGGACATCGGCCTCGCTGGGCTGCCCATCCATGAATTGAGTGAAATCGGCCAGAAAACGGTGAAAGCGTTCGGTGTTCAATGCGTCTTGACTCATGCTGTCATTCTTTCACAGTTGCCGTAAAAAATGCGCCACCTGTGTCAAGGCCAGCACGGGCTGATCGCGATGGGGGGAGTGGCCACATTGCTCCAACACCACGCGCTCGATGCGGCCGCTGGGTTCAATGCCTTCAATTTGTGCCAAGGTGCCATAGGCGTCTTCCCGGCCTTGCAGGGCCAGCACGGGGGCGGTGATGTCGTGGCACAACCGGCGGATGTCGAAGTGTGAAAACGGCTCCGAGAGCCACACGTCGCACCATTGCCAAAACGCGGCGTCCACATCGTCGTGGAAGCGGGCCAGGCGGGCACGCAAGTCGCCGTGTTCGAAGGCCTGTTTGGCTTGGCTGATGGCGTCAATGCAAATGGGTTCGACGAGCACATGCGGCGCCATGACCACGCAGGCCGTGACGGGGTGCCGCGCCGCGTGAATCAGGGCAATGCTGCCGCCATCGGAATGGCCCACCAGCACGGGCCGCTCGATGCCCCATTCGGCCAGCAATTCGGGCAACACTTCCCAGGCGTGTCGGTGCAGGTAGTCGGGGCCGTGGCGTTGGGTGCCTCGCACATCGGCAATGGTGTCCGATTGCCCATACCCTTGGCGCGAATACACCAAGCCGGGCCAGCCCATGGCGTCGCACAGTTGTTGGGTCCACCAAGGCTGGCGGGCGTGCCACAGGGCCACGCTGCCCAGCCCTTCGTGCAAAAACACCAGCGTGGGGTGGGGGCCTGGCTGTGGGCTCGCCACTTGAGGGGTCAGCCGCTGGAACTCCAGCGCCGTGCCCAGAAGATTGACCTTGGTCATGGGTCGATCATAGGGTCTGGCGGTAGACTGAGGGGTCGTCTTTCAAACGGTGGTTTTATGCGATCTGTGCTGCGGGTGTTGTGCGCCATGGTTGGCGCCAGCTTGGTGTCTTGGGCTTGGGCTGCACCCCCGTTGTTTGTCCTCAATTCCTTGGACGCCAACATCAGTGTGATTGACCCCACGAGTTGGTCCACGATCAAAAAAATACCCACCGGGAAAGAGCCCCATCACCTCTACCTCACCCCCGATGGTCAATCCATCATTGTGGCCAATGCGGGTGGCAACTCCTTGTTGTTTGTCGACCCCAAGACCGCCGAGGTGCAACGCGAAATCCGAGGCACCCTCGACCCTTATCACCTGCGCTTCTCGCCGGACATGAAGTGGTTTGTGACGGTGGCCAACCGGCTCAACCACATCGACATTTACCGCTGGGATGGGCGTCAACCCACTTTGGCCAAACGCATCCCCTCTGGCAAAACCCCCAGCCACATCTGGATCGACAGCAAAAGCACGACGATGTGGTCCACCATGCAAGACAGCAATGAGCTGGTGGCGGTGGACCTGGCCACCCAAACCCTGAAGTGGCGGCTCCCCATTGGGGCCATGCCCGCCGATGTGTTTGGCACCCCCGACGACAAGCATTTGTTGGTGGCCCTCACGGGGGATCGGTTTGTGCAGATCTACGACATCACGCAAAACCCAGCGCGCAAAGTCGGCCAAATCGAAACAGGCGATGGCGCGCATGCCTTTCGGGCTTTGGGCGATGGTCGTCATGTTTTCCTGAGCAACCGGGTGGCCAACACCATCAGCCAGATCGACTACACCACCTTCAAAGTGGTGCGCACCCTGCCGGGGCCGGGTGGCCCAGACTGCATGGAGGTGACGGCCGATCAAAAGTATTTGCTGGTGTCGTCGCGCTGGATTGGCCGCATGAGCGTGGTGGACTTGGCTTCGGGCCGGGTGGTTCGACAAATCAAGGTGGGAAAATCGCCCCATGGCATTTTCACGTTGGCGCGCGCCAAGGCTCAGTGAGCGTTTGGCACTGACCTTGGGCTTGGCCCTGGGCGGGGCCGGCGCTGCAGCAGCGCGCCCCATCCCTGAGCCGCCCGCCAGCTGTCACCAGCGGGTTTACTTGAGCTTCGATACCGGACACATGGGGGTGGCCCCCCTCATTGCTGAGGTGTTGCGCGAGACCCAAGTGCGCGTCACTTTCTTTGCGGCCAATGAGCGCACCCAACAAGGCGATGGCAGCCTGGGTCAACACTGGGCCCCCTGGTGGCGAGCGCGAGCCCAAGAGGGCCATCGCTTTGCGTCCCACACCTTTGACCACGTGTATTGGAAAGCCGACTTGCCCAATGGTCACTTCAAAGTGCGGCCCAGTGCGGGCCCCCAAGCGGGACGCACCCTGAATTGGTCTGCGCCCCAATACTGCGCCGAGATTCGCCGCGCCGCCCACCGCTTGGAAGCGCTCACGGGGGTCGCCGCCTTGCCCTTGTTTCGTGCGCCGGGTGGCAAAACCTCTGAGGCCTTGGTGAAGGTCGCTCGTTCATGCGGCTATGACCATGTGGGTTGGTCGCCCGCTGGTTTTTTAGGCGATGAGTTGCCCAGCGACCGCTTCCCCAACGCCAAGCTGCTGCAACAAGCCTTGACCCGCATTCGGCCCAACGACATTCTGGTGGCCCACTTGGGCATTTGGTCGCGTCAAGACCCGTGGGCACCAGCCGTTTTGCGCCCCTTGATCGACGGCCTCAAGGCCAAAGGGTTTTGCTTTGACACCCTCGATCACCACCCGGCCTATCAGGCGTGGGTGCAGCAACGCGCGCAACTCGTGCTCAAGACGGGGAGCAAGCCATGAACCTGTGGGAGGGGGTGCAGTCGTTGCAAGATGCCATCTACAGCGAGTGGGTTGCCCCCTTGTTATTTGCCATGGGTCTGGGGAACTTGCTGGAGATGGGCTACACCGCCATGGCGTGGTTGGTCATGGGCTTGTGCCAAGTGATGTTCATTGCCCTGGTGCTCATGCCCTTGGAGCGTTGGCGGCCCGTGGAGCCACCGCAATGGACTGCGCAGGTGCGCGTCGACGTGCTCTACACCTTGATTCACCGCCTGGGGGTTTTCCGGCTGGTGTTTTTCTTCACGCTGGAGCCCTGGGTGCAAGAGCTGATCAATGCGTTGCGTCTGGCGGGCCTACCCACTTTCAGCATCGATCAATTGTGGCCCGGCGTGACCGATGTGGGCTGGGTGAGCTTTCTCATTTATCTGGTGGTGCTGGATGCGCTCAACTATGGCTACCACCGCTTGCAACACCAATGGGAACCCTTGTGGGCCCTGCATGCCTTGCACCATTCGCAGCGCCACCTCAACGCCTGGACGGACAACCGCAACCACGTGCTCGACGACGCCTTGCACGCCAGCCTCATGAGTCTGGTGGCTTTGCTCATTGGGGTGGAACCGGGTCAGTTTTTGGTCTGGGTGGCCCTCACGCAATTGGCCGAAAGCTTGCAGCACGCCAACTTGCGATTGGCGTGGTGGCCTTGGGCCGAGCGGTTCTTCGTGAGCCCGCGCTTTCATCGCTTGCACCATGCCATTGGCATCGGCCATGAATTTCCGGGTGCGGTGCTCGGTGGGCATAACTTTGGCGTGCTGTTTCCTTGGTGGGACTTGCTCTTTCGCACCGCCCGCTACGACCCCCATTTTTACGAGACGGGGATTCGCGACCAAGTCGAGTTGGGGCGTGACTATGGCCAAGGCTTTTGGCACCAACAAGCGTTGGGGCTGGTGCGCCTGTGGCGCAGTTGGCGCTCTGCAGCCTGAGGCCCATTTCAAGCGGTGATAATGCCGCTTCCCTATTGCGTGTTGTTAGAGGAATGGCCATGGACCCAATGGCGCAACCCCAGGACTTGCGAGCCCTGCGTGAGTCGAAATCTCTGGATTTACAAACCCTGTCGAATCTGACTTCCTTGTCGGTGGCGCAATTGCGCGAGCTGGAAGAAGGGGGTGAGGGTCACTTTTATTCCGAGTCCATCAAGCGCCAATCTCGTCGTCGTGTCCTCAAGGCTTTGGGGGCCGAGGAGACGGCAGCCCCGTTGACCACCGACGAGGCCGATGAGGTCAACCCGACAGTGGACCGTCAGCAACTGCAAGGCATCATTCGCCTCAACCAAACGCAAGTGGATTTCAACGACCCGCGCTACCCCAGCGCCTCCAATTGGCACATGCCCAGTGGCGTGAGCGTGGTGGCGGGTGCGTTGGTGGTGGTGATTGCGTTGGTGTGGGCCTATCCCTTCGAGCCCGTGGTTCAGGCTTGGAAGCAACTTCAATCCTTGTGGGTGGAAGGCGAAACGCAAACCCCAGATGGCCAGCGCACGCTGGAGGTTCAACCCCAAATTCCCAGTGCCGCAGATGCGGCGACACAGCCACCTGCCACCGATGCGGCCAGCCCAGCTGCGCCATCCGACGCTGGCGCAACGCCGGCACCCAATCCGGCGGCAAGCCCTGCACCTGCGTCGACCCCTGCGCCTGATTTGACGCCCGCACCCGCGCCTGCGCCTGTCCCAGCGCCGGCACCGACGAGCGGTTCCTTGAACCCGACTTCAACCCACACCGCCAGCGCCACATCGGATGCCGCCGTGTGCGCCACTTCCACCGGCACACCCACCCCGGTGGCACCCGTGGCGGTTTACAAGCCGGCAGAGTATGTGTATTTCGTGTCCAAGGCGGCGACTTGGGTGTGTGCCTGGGATGGCCAAGGCCAACTCACGCATTTCAAGTTGGCCAGTGGCATGGGCAAGAGCGCCTACGGTCGGTCCCCCTGGACCCTCTTCGCGCCCAACTGGAAATTGCTCGATGTGTTTTTCCAAGGGGCCAAGGTGTGGATCCCCGATGAGGCCGGACAGCGCGTGCGGTTGGTGGAGCAAACCGTGCCCCAGGACGCATCACCGAGTTCCGTCACGAATTGACCGACAATGACGCCCGTGCCCGGGTGGTGAAATTGGTAGACACAGCGGACTTAAAATCCGCCGCTCGCTGAGAGGCAGCGTACCGGTTCGATTCCGGTCCCGGGCACCACGTTTACCCTCTCCCTCATTCTCCGCATTGACTCTACGCTGAAGCCTTGATGACACATCGGGCGTGGTTTTGACTGACTCCGTGGCAAGCGAGGTCATCCCAGCAATACGGAGAACAGCATGAACATTGGTTTTGTGGGGGCGTCGGGCATGATGGGTCATGGCATGGCCAAGCATTTGTTGCTCAAGGGCCATGCACTCTCGCTCACCATCCACCAACAAACGCAGCGATTGCAAGATTTGTTGGCCGTTGGTGCCCAAGTGTCACCGTCTCATGCCGAATTGGCGCAAGGCGCCGAACTGCTTTTTTTGTGCGTCACCGGCTCCCCGGAAGTCGAGCAAGTCATGCTTGGCCCCAATGGCGTGCTCACCGGTGCGCAACCGGGCTTGATCGTCATCGATTGCTCGACCAGCGAGCCCCAGTCCTCGGC
>JAYPFZ010000007.1:0-35953 GCA_038126555.1 Betaproteobacteria bacterium | reverse complement strand
CAGGCCATTTGCACGGCCACCGCAGAAGCTTTTGCCGTGGGGCAGAAGGCGGGTGTGGATCTGCATCAGCTCGTGAACGTGGTGGGCCAAGGGCCCGTGAACTCCGGTTTGTTTCAAGCCATGGCCAAAACCCTCGACGGGCAACTCGATGGCCTGCGGTTTGCGCTGAACAACGCCCGCAAAGACGTTCGCTACTACACCCACTTGGCGGAGTCCCACCAAGTGCCCGCCATGGTGGGCAGTGCGGTGCACCAAGCCATCAGTCTCGCCAGCGCCCTGGGTTATGGCCAAGACCATGTCCCCGCGCTGGTGTTGGCCCAAGAAAAAGTGGCGGGTGTGAAGCTCGCCACCCGAGGGTCATCGTGAGCCATCAAGTCGATTTCGTCTCGGGCAAAACGCGCATGTATGGCATTGTGGGCGACCCCATTGAACAGGTGCGTTCTCCCGAGATGATCACATGGGAGTTTCACCAGCGAGGGGTTGATGCCCTGTTGGTGCCCCTGCATGTGCCCGCGGCCCAGTTCGACGAGGTGATGCCGCGTTTGATGCAACTGGCCAACTTCGACGGCTTCATTCTCACCATTCCCTTCAAGGTTCGTGGCTTGAACCTCGCGGATCGATGGGGCCCCCAAGCCCAGGTGCTGCAAGGCATCAATGCGCTGATTCGACGCCAAGACGGTGGCTGGACCGGTGAGATCTTCGATGGCATGGGATGTGTGAAAGCGTTTGAGCGGCGCGGCCTGGCAGTGCGGGGGCAGCACCTGATGCTCATGGGATTGGGCGGGGCGGGCGGGGCCATTGCCTGTGCCATGGCGGCTCAGCAACCGGCCCGCATGCGCTTGCACGACCTCGATGCAGACCGCGTGGCCTTCATTCGCGGCTGCATCCAACGGTTGTCGCCCACCACCGTGGTGGAGACGGGGCCCCCGCAAATCGAGGGCATGAATGTGTTGATTAACGCCACGCCGGTCGGCATGTTGAGCGATTCACGCTTGCCTCTGGCCGTGACGCAATTGCCGCCCGAGTTGGTGGTTTTCGATGCCATCGTCATGCCCGAAATGACCCCGCTGCTGACGCTGGCCCAGGCCTGTGGCTGCACGTGGGTGCCGGGCCGTGAAATGATGCGCGGGCAAATCCCCACCATTGTGGATGCGTTGCTCAACCCCGAAGCCGTCGGCGCCACGCCAAGACCGTTGGGATGAACCACACCAGCAGCGTCACCACCCCCAAGCCCGCTGCAATGGGTCGGCCAAAAAAAGCGCTCAAGTCGCCATCGGCTTTGATCATGGAGGTGACGAAGTTTTCTTCCAGCATGGTGCCCAACACCACCCCCAAGATGGCGGGTGCAATGGGAAACCCGTTTTCTTCGAGCAAGTAGGCGACCGCACCGCACACCAGCATCACGCCGATGTCGAACACAGAGTTGTTGATGGCGAAGGTGCCCACCAAGCAAAACATGAGAATGGCCGGCATGAGCACTTCGCGCGGAACGCGCAAGATTTGCTTGACCACCTTGATGCACAACAGGCCCAACGGAATCAAGATGAGGTTGGCCAAGATGAACAGCAAAAACACCGCGTAAATGTTTTGCGGTTGTGTGGTGAATAGGGTGGGCCCCGGGTTCATGTTCTTCATGTAGAGCACCCCAATGATGATGGCCGTGATGGAGTCACCGGGAATGCCAAACACCAAGGCGGGAATCCAGGCACCCGCCAGGGCACTGTTGTTGGCGGCACCTGCTTCCACAATGCCTTCGGGGTGACCTTGGCCAAAGCGTTCGGGGGTTTTCGACAGTTTTTTGCTGATGGCGTAGGACATCCAGGCTGCGATGTCTGCGCCGGCTCCGGGCAGCGCCCCCACGGCAGTGCCCAGCACGCTGCCCCGCAACACTTGCTTGGGGTAAGTCTTGGCGAGTTCCCACTGGCCCCTCAGCACCGAGCCCACTTGCCCCACAACGGGAGGGGCGGGCGGCGAGGTGTCCACCAAAAACCGAATGACCTCTGAAATGGCAAACATGCCAATCATCATGGGGATCATGCCAATGCCGCCCATCATTTCGGTGTTGTCAAACGTGAAGCGAGGAAAGCCGGCGGGGTTGCCCAGCCCGATGCAAGACACCAACAAGCCCAGCAACAAGGTCACCACGCCTTTGACCGGGCTGGCGGTGGTGATCACGATGGCGCAGGTCAGGCCCAGCAAGACCAACCAAAAATATTCGAAAGAACTGAAGCGCAAGGCAAACTCGGCCAGGGTGGGCGAAGCGAACATCAGCACCAAGGTGCCAAACAGGCCGCCAATGGCCGAGAACACCAAGCTCGCGCCCAAGGCCAGCTCTGACTGGCCTTTGCGCGTGAGCGCGTAGGCTTCATCGGTGTAGGCCGCAGAAGCTGGGGTGCCCGGGATGCGCAACAAGCAACCGGGGATGTCGCCCGAAAAAATGGCCATGGCCGTGGCCGTGACAATGGCCGCAATCGCCGGGATGGGGGCCATGAAGAACGTGACGGGCACCAGCAAGGCAGTGGCCATGGTGGCCGTGAGGCCCGGCACCGAACCCACGAACAAGCCATAAAGGGCTGCGGCCAACATGACCAGCAGGACTTGCGTCGTCAGCACCATGCTGGCGGCTTGCGACAAAGTGTCCAACATTGCGGGGTCTCCCAGGGCTTTACCAAGACACAGGCATGAGCCAGCCCCATGGCAAAGGCACGCGAAGCAACTGATAAAACAGGGTGTGAATCATGAGGCTCAACGCGATGGCCAGCAGCACGGCACGGCTGGGGCGAACCTGAAGGCTCATCATCAGCGCGCTCACCGTCAACACCGACAGCGGCAAAAAGCCCACCTGTTCGGACACCTCGATGTAGAGGGAGATGCCGCCCAGCAAAATGGCCAGACTCAGCAAGCGGCGGGGCTGACGCACCCAATCACCCAATTGCACCCAAGCCTGTCGCTGGCGCAAGCCTTGCAGGGTCAGCATCAGGCCGCACACCAACAGACCGCTGGCAATCAAACCGGGGAACAGCGCTGGCCCAAATTTTTGACCCGGGATGCTGGGAAAGCCCTGGATGATGGTCAAAACGACCCCACCCAGGACCATCAACAACACACCAAAAATGGCGTCGTTGAATTTCACGCGATCACTTCACCAAGCCCACGGCTTTCATGGTGGCGCCCAACTCGGTGTTGGACTTGGCCATGAAAGCAGAGAAAGCTTCTGGCGGTGCGTAAATCACACCAAAGCCCCGGCTGCTCATGAAGTCGTTGTATTCCTTGCTGGCCGCAATTTTTTTCATGGCGTCAGCCAGCTTGGCTTGAATGGGGGCGGGCAGTCCTTTGGGGGCCACCACACCACGCCAGGCGGCCATGGTCCAGTTGCTGCCAATGGCCGATTTCAAGGTGGGCACATTGGGGTAGAGCGCCGAGGGCTTGTCGTTCATGATGGCGATGCTGCGCACTTTGCCTGCATCGATGAGCGAGCGGGCTTCTGGCAACGAGACGGGTGCGACATCAACACCGCCTGCCACCAGATCTTGCAAGCCCGGGGCCGCGCCATTGCTGGGGACCCAAGGCAAAGCCGAAGCGTCGATTTTTTGGTCGCGAAGCAAACCAGCAATGGCCAAGTGCCAAATGCCACCCTGGCCGGTGCCGGATGCCTTGAGCTTGCCCGGGTTGGCTTTGATGGCGGCCAGCAAGTCACCCACGTTTTTATAGGGGGCATCGGCGCGCACTTGGATGCCAGCCGGATCGGCGTTCATGAGGGCGATGGGGGTGTAAGACGCATGGGTGAGCTTGGTGAGGCCTTGCCAATGCATCATGCCAATTTCGACGGTGGCCAAGCCCAGGGTGTAGCCATCGGGGGCGGCGCTGGCAATGGCCGAGTGCCCCACCACGCCGCTGCCGCCGGTCCGGTTCACCACGTTGACGGGTTGTCCCAATTCTTTTTCGAGCAGGCTGCCCACAATGCGTGCGGTGGCATCGGTGCCGCCGCCAGCACCCCAAGGCACGATGATGGTGATGGGTCGGGTGGGGTAGTTTTGGGCCTGTGCCGCGGTGAGTGAGGCGAGGCCGAGACAGACGCCAGTCAAGCTGGCCAAGAGCGCACGACGTGAAGGTTTCAACATGAAGATCTCCTAGTGGCATGAAATTTGGTCAGACCAATATAGGACTGCACCCCCAATCTGTTTTTAGGGTTAACCAACAGATTCCCCCGGATTTGTTCGCACAGGTGACAACCCCAGTGGTCGGTGGTTGATCCCGTTTGCCTTGACAATGACGCCATGAGTGACACGCAGCCCATTCACATGCACCCACCACGCGCTCGGCTCAAGGGGCGACAAGCCTCGCCTGCCGCACAGGCCGAAGTGGCCGCACTCCTGGGTGATCAGCCGCCCCGGCGGGATTGGCTCATCGAGTATTTGCACCGCATTCAAGATGCGCACCGTGGCCTGTCGACCGACCATTTGGCGGCGCTGGCCCAGTGGATGAAGTGTTCGCAAGCCGAGGTGTTCGAGGTGGCGACCTTCTATCACCACTTCGATGTGTTGCGGGAGGGTGAGGCGGCCGCCGACTTGACCATCCGGGTGTGCGATGGCTTGAGCTGTGCCTTGGCGGGTGCAGAGGCCTTGTTGGCCGAGGTCGAGCGTTTGACCCAGGCTCCCGGGGTGCGCGTGGTGCGTGCGCCCTGTGTGGGGCGCTGCGAGCAAGCCCCTGTGGCCGTGGTTCATCAGGTGCCGGTTGCTGCGGCCACGCCCGATCGCGTCCTCGCGCAGGTTCGCTCTGGCGACAAGGTGCAGGCCTTGCCACCGGGGCTCGGGCGTTTTGATCCGGTGCAACAGGTCCAGGCCGCCGTGGTGTCTGCGGAACACACCCTGGACACCCTGCCCGATGCGGTGGGCCATGCGGCGTATGTTCAGGCTGGCGGCTACCAGCTGCTGAGGCAAGTGCATGCCGCTCAGGTGACCCGAGAACAGGTCATTCAATGCCTCAGCGATTCGGGCCTGCGTGGCCTGGGCGGAGCAGGCTTTCCAGCGGGCCGAAAGTGGGACATCGTTTCGAAGCAGGTGGCGCCACGCCTCATGGCGGTGAACATCGACGAGGGCGAACCAGGCACCTTCAAAGACCGCATCTACCTGGAACGGGACCCCCACCGTTTTTTGGAGGGCATGCTCGTCGCCGCCCAGGTGGTGGGCATCAGCGCCATTTACATCTACCTGCGCGACGAATACCACGCTTGCCGCGCGTTGCTGCAGCGTGAACTGGCCGCCTTGCAGGCGAATGCCCCAGTGCCCTTGCCCCACATCGAGTTGCGGCGGGGTGCCGGCGCCTACATTTGCGGCGAAGAATCCGCCATGATCGAAAGCATCGAGGGCAAGCGGGGCGAACCCCGCATGCGGCCGCCCTACATCGCCGAGGTGGGGTTGTTTGGCCGACCCACCCTGGCGCACAGCTTTGAACCGTTGTTTTGGGTGGGCGACCGCGTGCAGCGGGGCCCGGCTTGGTTCAGTGGCTATGGCCGTCATGGCCGCAAAGGCTTGCGCTCATTCAGTGTGAGTGGCCGCGTTCGGCAACCCGGGGTGAAACTCGTGGATGCGGGCATCACGGTGCGCGAGCTGATCGACGAGCATTGCGGCGGCATGCTCCATGGGCACCAGTTTTACGCCTACTTGCCGGGCGGGGCGTCGGGGGGCATCTTGCCGGCGTCCTTGGGCGATGTGCCGCTCGACTTCGACACCTTGCAAGCCCATGGCTGCTTCATTGGGTCTGCTGCGGTGGTGATCTTGAGCGATCAAGACCGGGCCCGTGACGCCGCTTTGAACACCATGCGCTTTTTTGAACACGAAAGCTGTGGCCAGTGCACACCGTGTCGCGTTGGCACGGCCAAGGCTGCGGCCTTGATGGCATCCCCCCAATGGGACCAGCCCACCCTGAGCGATTTGGCGCAGGTCATGGGGGATGCGTCCATTTGCGGGCTGGGCCAGGCGGCCCCCAACCCCATTCGCTGCGTGCAGCAGCATTTCATGCACGAGGTGTCTTGACATGGGCTCTTCAGCGGCTTGGATTGAATTCGAACTCAATGGCCAATCGGTGCGGGCTCAACCGGGGGAGTCCCTGTTGCAGGTGGCCGATCGCTTGGGTCTGTCGGTGCCCCGTTTGTGCCAGCACGACCACTTGCGCCCCGATGGCAATTGCCGTTCGTGTGTCGTCGAAATCGAGGGCGAGCGGGTGCTGGCCCCCAGCTGCTGCCGCGCACCCACGGCTGGCATGAAGGTGCACACCCAGTCTGAGCGCGCCACCAAAAGCCAGCGCATGGTGCTCGAAATGCTGCTGGCCGACATGCCCGACGAGGGCCGGAAGTGGTCCTCGCAATCGCCAGAGACGGGCGCCTTTGGCGAGCTCAGCGATTGGGCGAATCGCTTGGGGGTTGAGCCCCGCGAGGCCCTGAAATCGGTTCGGCGCGAAGCCGTTGCAGTCGATGCGTCTCACCCGGCCATGCTGGTCCAACTCGACGCCTGCATTCAGTGCGACCGCTGCGTGCGCGCGTGCCGTGAAACGCAAGTGAACGACGTGATCGGTCACGCCTTCCGAGGCGCGCACAGCCAAATCGTGTTCGACGCCCAAGACCCCATGGGTCAAAGCTCGTGTGTGGCCTGTGGCGAATGCGTGCAGGTGTGCCCCACCGGTGCCTTGTTGCCCAAAACCCTGGTGGGGGATCAGGCCGTGGACCGTGAAGTGAACTCGGTGTGCCCGTTCTGTGGGGTGGGGTGTTTGCTCACCTATCAGGTGCGCGACGAACGCATCGTGGGGGTGAAGGGACGCGATGGCCCTGCCAACCACAACCGCTTGTGTGTGAAAGGCCGTTTTGGTTTCGACTATGCGCACCATCCCCAGCGCTTGACGGTGCCACTCATTCGCCGTGCCGATGCGCCCAAAGACCCCAGCGAGCTGGAGTCGCTCAGTCGCGACGCCGCCAACTGGCACCGCGTGTTCCGAGTGGCCTCTTGGGAAGAAGCCCTGGATCTGGCGGCTGGTGGTTTGCGTCGCCTCAAAGCCCAGCATGGCCCGAAGTCCCTGGCGGGCTTTGGTTCGGCCAAAGGCTCCAATGAGGAGGCCTATCTGTTTCAAAAATTGGTGCGCACCGGTTTTGGTTCGAACAACGTCGACCATTGCACCCGCCTGTGTCATGCGTCCAGCGTGGCCGCCCTGCTCGAAGGGGTGGGCTCGGGTGCGGTGAGCAACCAAGTGAACGACGTCGAACACGCCGAACTGATTCTGGTGATTGGCTCCAACCCCACGGCCAATCACCCGGTGGCTGCCACCTGGATGAAAAACGCTGCCCAGCGGGGCGCGCGCATCGTGCTGGCCGACCCACGGGGGACCGACATCGGGCGGCACGCTTGGCGGGTGCTCAATTTCAAGCCCGACACCGATGTGGCCATGCTCAACGCCTTGTTGCATGTGATCGTGCAAGAGGGCTTGGTGAACCCCGAATTCATTGCGCAACGCGTCGACAACTACGACGCACTGGTGGCCAACGTGCAGGCGTATTCGCCGGAAGCCATGGCACCCATTTGCGGCATTCCTGCAGACACCTTGCGCGAAGTGGCGAGGGCCTACGCCACCGCCAAGAGCGCCATGATTTTGTGGGGCATGGGGGTGAGCCAGCACGTGCATGGCACCGACAACGTGCGTTGCCTGATTGCCTTGGCCACCATCACCGGGCAGATTGGCAAGCCGGGGTCGGGCCTACACCCTTTGCGGGGGCAACACAACGTGCAAGGCGCCAGCGATGCGGGCCTCATTCCCATGATGTATCCCAACTACCAGCGCGTGGCCGACCCAGGCGTTCGGGCATGGTTTGAGTCGTTCTGGGGAACCCCTCTGGATGACCAGCCCGGCTACACGGTGGTGGAGTTGATGGACAAGGTGTTTGCGCCGGATGATGATCCGCACAAAGTGCGCGGGCTGTATGTCATGGGCGAAAACCCCGCCATGAGCGATCCCGACCTCAACCACACCCGGGAAGCCTTGGCCCACCTCGAACACCTGGTGGTGCAAGACATCTTCATGACCGAAACCGCGTGGCTGGCCGATGTGGTGTTGCCCGCCAGTGCTTGGCCCGAAAAAATGGGCACGGTCAGCAACACCGACCGCATGGTTCAACTGGGGCGGCCCGCCGTGGCGCCGCCGGGCGAGGCCCAGCTTGATTTGTGGATCATTCAGCAAATCGCCAACCGCTTGGGTCTGAACTGGAACTACGTGGGCGAGCACGCAGGCGTGGCCGAGGTCTACGAGGAAATGCGTCAGGCCATGCACACGGCCATTTCCGGCATCACCTGGCGCCGCCTGCTGAAAGACGACAGCGTCACCTACCCCTGCCTGAGCGAAGACGATTCGGGACAGCCCACGGTGTTCACCGACCAATTCCCCACACCCAATGGCCGGGTGAGGCTGGTGCCCGCCGACCTCATTCCCGCCAACGAGCGGCCCGATCAGGATTACCCCTTTGTGCTCATCACCGGGCGACAACTGGAGCATTGGCACACGGGCAGCATGACGCGACGCAGCCAGGTGCTCGACGCCATCGAGCCCCAAGCCACGGCCAGCCTGTGTTCGGCCGACTTGCAAGCCCTGGGCATTGCCCCCGGTGATGTCGTCACCTTGCAGACCCGACGTGGCCAACTGAGTTTGGTGGCCCGCTGTGACGAAGGCACGCCGCCGGGCGCGGTGTTTGTGCCTTTTGCCTATTACGAAGCAGCGGCCAACAAGCTCACCAACCCGGCCCTGGACCCATTCGGCAAGATCCCCGAATTCAAGTTCTGTGCGGTGAAAGTGAGCCGGGGTGGTGAACTGATGCCACAAGATGGCTACGGCCGTGCGGTCGGCGCTATCATGGCTTCATGACTGCCTTCAACGCCCCCTACGAAATCCATGTCCATGGCGAAGTGCCCGTGCGTGACGATGTGAGCCTGGCTCAGGTCGAGGAGTCACTGCGCCCCTTGTGGCGCTACGCAGGCGGCAATTCCTTCCAGACCGGGGCGGTGAGTTTTCACGAAGAAGAGCCGGGCTTGCTGTTCGATGCCCAACGCCGCGTGGTGCAAATGTGCTGGACGGTGCAAGGCGACGATGACTTCCGTCAAACCCTAGACGATGTGTGCATGGGCCTGAACGATGTGGCGGCCCAAGGTGCTGCCATCGAGATCACGTTTTACGACGTCGAGTTCGACCCCGACGAAGACGAACCCGGCGCAGAGTCCCGCGACGATTTCTTCATGCTGTTTGTGGGGCCCACCCCTGCGGCCATCATGCAGGTGCAGCGCGATTTGCTGGTGCACGACGTCATGCACCTCATGGAGCGGCATTTCGACCCCGCCGAACTGGGCGGGGTGGTGCAGTCCATCGACGAACTTTTCACCGAGCGCTTTGACGCCTTGGTGAACTCCCTGGAGCTGGGCAAGCCGCCCCGGGGATCGGGTGGGGCCTCAGGCCATGGCGGCGGTCGCCGACCGCGCCATTTGCACTGAAGGCCTCAGGCCTCAGCGGGCCGCAATACCAATGCCTTTGAATTCGCCGCTGGCAATTCGCTTTTGCCACTCAGCGGGGCCCGTGGTGTGGGCGCTGGTGCCCGAGGCGTCGACGGCCACGGTGACGGGCATGTCGACCACATCGAATTCATAAATGGCTTCCATGCCCAAGTCTTCAAAAGCCAGCACCTTGGCGTGCTTGATGGCCTTGGACACCAAGTAAGCGGCACCGCCCACGGCCATGAGGTAGGCCGACTGGTGTTGCTTGATGGCGGCAATGGCTTCGGGGCCGCGCTCGGCTTTGCCCACCATGCCAATGAGTCCGGTTTTCGCCAACATCATGTCGGTGAACTTGTCCATGCGGGTGCTGGTGGTGGGGCCGGCGGGGCCCACGGCCTCGTCGCCCACGGGGTCCACGGGGCCCACGTAGTAAATCATGCGGTTGGTGAAGTCGACGGGCAAGGGCTCGCCTTTGGCCAGCATGTCTTGAATGCGTTTGTGGGCCGCATCGCGGCCGGTGAGCAGCTTGCCGCTGAGCAGCAAGGTGTCGCCCGCCTTCCACTCGGCCATGTCGGCCTTGCGCAGGGTGTCGAGGTTGACCCGACGGCTGGTTTGGGTGTTGGGCTTCCAATCCACGGCTGGCCACAGGTCGAGGCTGGGGGGATCGAGGTAAACCGGGCCGGAGCCATCGAGCACGAAATGGGCGTGGCGGGTGGCGGCGCAGTTGGGAATCATGGCCACGGGCTTGGAGGCGGCGTGGGTGGGGTACATCTTGATCTTCACGTCGAGCACGGTGGTGAGGCCCCCCAGGCCCTGCGCGCCAATGCCCAAGGCGTTGACCTTGTCGAAGAGTTCGAGTCGCAGTTCTTCCTCGGGGGTGAGCGCTTCGCCACGCGAGGACTTGGCTTGCAGCTCATACATGTCGAGGTCTTCCATCAGGCTTTCTTTGGCCATCAGCACCGCTTTTTCAGCGGTGCCGCCAATGCCAATGCCCAGCATGCCGGGCGGGCACCAGCCTGCGCCCATGGTGGGCACGGTTTTGAGCACCCAATCGACCACCGAGTCGCTGGGGTTGAGCATCACCAACTTGGATTTGTTTTCCGAGCCACCGCCCTTGGCGGCCACGGTCACCTCCACGGTGTCACCCGGCACGATCTCGGTGAAGATGACGGCCGGGGTGTTGTCTTTGGTGTTTTTGCGCTGGAACTGGGGGTCGGCCACCACCGACGCCCGCAAGGTGTTCTCGGGGTGGTTGTAGCCGCGTCGCACGCCTTCGTTGACGGCGTCTTCCAGGCTGCCCGTGAAGCCTTCCCAGCGCACGTTCATGCCCACTTTCAAAAACACGTTCACCACGCCGGTGTCTTGGCACAAGGGGCGGTGGCCGGTGGCGCTCATCTTGCTGTTGGTGAGGATTTGCGCCATGGCGTCTTTGGCGGCCGGTGACTGCTCGCGCTCGTAGGCGCGAACCAGGTGTTCGATGTAATCGGCTGGGTGGTAGTAGCTGATGTATTGCAGGGCACCCGCGATGGAGTCGATGAGGTCGTTTTGTCGAATGGCAGTCATGGCAAGACTCAGTTGAAAGTTGAAGGGCAAGTTTAGTGGGCTAGCCGGGCGCTCAGTGGTCGCCGCCGTGCGCGGCCGGATGGGCGTGCGACATGAGCCGATCGGTGTAGGCAATGGCCAAGGCACTGAGCAAGAAGGCGAGGTGAATCAGGGTCTGCCAAATCAGCACCTTCTCGTCGTAGTTGGCGGCATTGATGAAGGTTTTGAGCAGGTGAATGGAGGAGATGCCAATGATGGCCGTGGCCAGCTTGACCTTCAGCACCGAGGCGTTCACGTGGTTGAGCCATTCGGGCTGGTCGGGGTGGCTTTCCAAATACATGCGCGAAACAAAGGTTTCGTAGCCGCCCACGATCACCATGATCAGCAAATTGGAGATCATCACCACATCGATCAAGGCCAAGATGACCAGCATGATGATGGTTTCGTTGAGGTGGGTGACGGGGGCATCGGCCTTGTAGCCAATGCCGTCCACCAGGGCTTGCAAGGCGTCGGCGTTGCCGAAGGCCGCGTGCAGCAAATGCACCAGTTCCACCCAGAAGTGGTAAACGTATAGGGCTTGGCCGGCAATCAGCCCCAGATACAGCGGAAGTTGTAACCAGCGGCTGGCAAAGATGAATTTCGCAAGCAAATTGGGGGAGGGTTGGCTCATGGGCGTCTGACTCAGATCAATCAAAGTCCACCATTATCCGAGTCTTCCTGGGGGTAAGCCCTCAGATTCCTCTCAAGTCAGTGGCATGTAAGAGCTGGGGCCGAAAGTCCAAGGCTTTATTTCAGAACCTTTCCGAGCAGGAGACGCTTTCATGAGCAATCACCACGAGCTGGTCGTGCACCAACCCCCCGCCGAATTCGTCAGCAAGGCCGCCGTTTCAGGCATGGCTGCCTACGATGCGCTGTGCAAGCAAGCCGAGACCGACTACGAAGGGTTTTGGGCGGCACAGGCCAAGCGGCTGATCAGCTGGAAGCAGCCCTTCACCAAGGTGCTGAATGAATCCAATGCCCCCTTCTTCAAATGGTTCGAAGACGGCACCCTGAACGCCTCTTACAACTGCTTGGACCGCAACATCGAGCGCGGCTTGGGCGACAAAACCGCCCTGATCTTCGAAGCCGACGATGGCGCGGTCACCAACACCAGCTATTCGCAATTGTTGGCGCGCACTTGCCAGTTTGCGAACGCTTACAAATCTTTGGGCTTGGTCAAGGGCGACCGGGTCATCATTTACATCTCCATGTCGGTGGACGGCGTGGCGGCCATGCAAGCCTGTGCCCGTTTGGGCCTGATCCACTCCGTGGTGTTTGGCGGTTTTTCTGCCCAATCGCTGCGCGACCGCATCGAGGACACGGGCGCCAAAGCCGTGGTCACGGCCGACAACCAGGTGCGTGGCGGCAAGCTGCTGCCCTTGAAGGCCATCGTCGACGAGGCCCTGGGCCTGGGCGGTTGCGACAGCGTCAAGAGCGTCATTGTGGTCAAGCGCTCGGGTGCTGACATCGCCATGCAAGCTGGCCGCGATGTGTGGGCCAAAGACGTGGTGGATGGCCAAGGCACCACCTGCGATCCGGTGTGGGTGGAAGCCGAGCACCCCTTGTTCTTGCTCTACACCTCGGGCTCCACGGGCAAGCCCAAAGGCGTGCAGCACAGCACGGGTGGCTATTTGCTGCATGCGGCGCTCACCACCGAGTGGACCTTCGACTTGAAGGCCGACGATGTGTTTTGGTGCACGGCCGACATTGGCTGGGTCACGGGCCACAGCTACATCGCCTACGGCCCCTTGGCCTTGGGCGGCACGGAAATCGTCTTTGAAGGCATTCCCACCTATCCCGATGCGGGCCGCTTCTGGCAAATGATCGAGAAGCACAAGGTCACCATCTTCTACACCGCGCCCACGGCCATTCGCTCGCTCATCAAGGCGGCCGAAACCAACGAAGCGGTGCACCCCGATCGCTACAACCTCAAGAGCCTGCGCTTGCTGGGTTCGGTGGGCGAGCCCATCAACCCCGCCGCTTGGGAGTGGTATTACCAGCACGTGGGTGGTGGCCGTTGCCCCATCGTCGACACCTTCTGGCAAACCGAAACGGGTGGTCACGTCATCACCCCGCTGCCGGGTGCCACCCCCATGGTGCCGGGTTCTTGCACCTTGCCCTTCCCGGGCATTCAAGCGGCCATCGTGTCCGAAACCGGCGAAGACATGCCCAATGGCCAAGGCGGCATTTTGGTCATCAAGCGCCCCTGGCCGTCCATGATTCGCACCATCTGGGGTGACCCCGAGCGCTTCAAAAAGAGCTATTACCCCGCCGATTTCCAAGGCAAATACTATTTGGCGGGCGACGGCGCGATTCGCGACGAGAAAACCGGCTACTTCACCATCACCGGTCGCATCGACGACGTGCTGAACGTGTCGGGTCACCGCATGGGCACCATGGAAATCGAATCCGCCTTGGTGAGCTGCACCGAGTTGGTGGCCGAGGCTGCTGTGGTGGGCCGTCCCGACGACACCACGGGTGAGGCCATTTGCGCCTTTGTGGTGCTCAAGCGCCCCCGCCCCGAGGGCGACGAAGCCAAGCAAATTGCCAAGATCCTGCGCGACCATGTGGCCAAAGAAATTGGCCCCATCGCCAAGCCCAAGGACATTCGTTTTGGGGACAACCTGCCCAAGACCCGCTCGGGCAAGATCATGCGCCGCTTGCTGCGCTCGATTGCCAAGGGCGAGGCCATCACCCAAGACACGTCCACCTTGGAAAACCCCGCCATCTTGGATCAGCTGGCCAACACCCACTGAGCTCGGGTTCGGGCCCTGGGTGGCCCGATGTCCCGCGCCTCAGGCATGAAAAAACCCGCCAATGGCGGGTTTTTTGTTGCGCTCAGCTCAGGTTCACTTGAGGGAGAGCACCCAGTGCACCAGTTTCTTGGCGTCGGCTTCAGAAACGGCTGCCTGAGGGGGCATGGGCACGGGGCCCCACACGCCAGCGCCACCTTTGATGACTTTGGCGGCCAGCATGGCTTCAGCGCCTTTGTTGCCGGCGTATTTTTTGGCGACGTCTTTGAAAGCGGGGCCAACAATTTTGTTGCCCACGCCATGACAAGCCAAGCAGCCTTTGGATTGGGCCAGGGCCTGGTCAGCGAAAGCAGGAGCGGAGGCCATCAGGGCAATGGCGGCGGCAACAGCAGCGTGTTTCATGCAATCCTCGTTAGAAAAAGTTGATGTTTGGGTTCGCGGTGGCAGTATATAAGAGCCAACCTATACATAAGCTTTCAAGCCCACCGGCCGCAGGGGCTTTGCCCAAGGGCCGGTGAGGGGGCTTAGAAGAGGTCGAGCACGGCCCCTTTGCTGGCGCTGGAAGCATTGAACGCGAATTTGGCCTGCACGCCACGGGTGTAGCGGGGGGCCGGTGCCACCCAGGCCTTGCGGCGGTTGGCAATCTCGTCGTCGGGCACGTTGAGTTGCAGTTTGAGCTGGTGCGCATCGATGGTGATGGAGTCGCCTTCGTGGACCAAGGCAATGGTGCCGCCCACGGCCGCCTCGGGCGCCACGTGACCGACCACCATGCCCCAGGTGCCACCCGAGAAGCGGCCATCGGTGATGAGGCCCACGGATTCACCCAGGCCAGCGCCAATCAGCGCGCCGGTGGGGGCCAGCATTTCGGGCATGCCCGGGCCGCCTTTGGGGCCCAAATAGCGCAACACCATGACATCGCCGGCCTTGATCTTGCCGTCCAAGATGGCTTGCAGGGCCGATTGCTCGTCGTCGAACACGCGGGCTGGGCCGGTGATGACGGGGTTTTTCAAACCCGTGATCTTGGCCACGGCGCCTTCGGGCGACAGGTTGCCTTTGAGAATGGCCAGGTGGCCTTCCTTGTAAAGGGCTTGATCGACGGTGCGGATCACGTCTTGGTCGGCCGACGGCTGGTCGGGCACGTCTTTGAGCGTTTCGGCAATGGTTTTGCCGGTGATGGTCATGCAGTCGCCATGCAACAAGCCGGCGTTGAGCAAGACCTTCATGACTTGGGGAATGCCACCCGCTTTGTGCAGGTCGACGGCCAGATAGCGGCCGCTGGGCTTGAGGTCACAAATGACGGGCACTTTTTTGCGCATGCGCTCGAAGTCGTCGATGGTCCAGTCGATGCCGCCTGCGTGGGCAATGGCCAGGAAGTGCAACACCGCATTGGTGGAGCCACCGGTGGCCATGATCACCGCCACGGCGTTTTCGATGGCCTTTTTGGTCACGATGTCGCGCGGCTTGAGGTTCATCTTGATGGCTTCGATCAGCACCTTGGCCGATTCTTTGGCCGAGTTCTGCTTCTCATCGTGGGGGTTGGCCATGGTTGACGAGTAGGGCAGCGACATGCCCATGGCTTCAAAAGCCGAGGACATGGTGTTGGCGGTATACATGCCGCCACACGAACCGGTGCCGGGAATGGCGTGGGTTTCGATGTTGTGCAATTCGTCGTCGGAAATTTTGCCGGCCGCGTTTTGGCCCACGGCTTCGAACACGCTCACGATGTTGAGGTCTTCGTTGTTCCAGCGTCCCGGCAGAATGGTGCCGCCGTAGACGTAAATGGCCGGCACGTTGGCACGCAAGATGCCCATCATGCCGCCGGGCATGTTTTTGTCGCAGCCACCCACAACCACCACGCCATCCATCCATTGGCCTTGCACGCAAGTCTCGATGCAGTCGGAAATGACTTCACGGCTCACCAGGCTGTATTTCATGCCCTCGGTGCCCATGGCCATGCCGTCGGAGATGGTGGGCACGCCAAACACCTGTGCATTGCCACCCGCTTCTTCAATGCCGGCAATGGCGGCATCGGCCAGCTTTTGCAGGCCGCTGTTGCAAGGGGTGATGGTGGAGTGGCCATTGGCCACACCGACCATGGGCTTGCCGAAATCGCCCGCTTCGTAGCCCATGGCGTAATACATGGAGCGGTTGGGCGCGCGGGATTTGCCTTCGGTGATGTTGGCGGAGCGAAGGGGAATGACTTTTTTGGGGGTCGTGGCCATGGTCTTGAATGGGGGTCAAACAGTGAAGGCGTCCAGTTTAACCAGCCTCGCCAACGCCCCGACTCTGCCTAGGTGACACCGCCCATCGCCGATCGCCAGCCTTGGGCGACAATGCTTCGCATGTTGGTGCATCCCCAATTCGATCCCGTTGCCTTGGCCTTGGGCCCGCTCAAGGTCCATTGGTATGGCCTCACTTACTTGGCCGCGTTTGGCCTGTTTTGGCTACTGGCCAAGGCTCGCATGGGCCATCCCCCTTGGGCCCAACGGGTGGTGCAAGGCCAATGGTCGGTGCGCAGCATCGACGACTTGCTGTTTTACGGCGTCTTGGGTGTGGTGCTGGGTGGCCGCTTGGGCTACTGCCTGTTTTACAAGCCCGATTACTACCTCAGCCATCCCCTCGAAGTGCTCTACCTGTGGCAAGGCGGCATGAGTTTTCATGGCGGCATGTTGGGGGTGATTGTGGCCATGGCCTGGTTGGCCCGCCGCGAGGGCTTGCCTTGGTTGGCCGTCACCGACTTTGTGGCCCCTTGTGTGCCCACGGGCTTGGCGGCCGGGCGGGTGGGCAATTTCATCAATGGGGAGTTGTGGGGCCGAGCGGCCGACCCGAGCCTGCCTTGGGCCATGGTGTTCCCCCAAAGCGGGAGCCTGTTGCCGCGACACCCCTCGCAGATTTACCAGTTTTTGCTCGAAGGCTTGCTGTTGTTTGTGGTGATGTGGGCCTTTGCGCGCCAGCAGCGCCCCCTGGGCTGGCTATCGGGGCTGTTTTTGTTGGGCTATGGCGTGTTGCGTTTTGTGGCCGAGTATTTCCGAGAGCCCGATGCGTTTTTGGGCCTGCTGGCCGCTGGCCTGAGCATGGGCCAATGGCTGTGTGTGCCCATGATTGGGGCGGGGCTGTTGTTGATGGCTTGGTCTCAACGGCGCGCAGCGACGGAATGAACAGGAGAACCCGATGTCGAAAAATATGAATTTGTTCAGCGCCTTGCGCGCCGCTTTTCCGGCTGACCTCGATGCCGTGGCCATCGAGACCGATTCCGGTCTCGCCTACAGCTGGCGTGACCTCGATCGCGCCAGCGCCATGATCGCCAACTTGCTCGAAAGCCTGAACTTGCCGCCAGCGTCACGCGTGGCCGTGCAGGTCGACAAATCGGTGGAGGCGGTGATGTTGTATTTGGCCACCTTGCGCGCGGGCCATGTGTTTCTGCCGTTGAACACCGCCTATCAAAGTGCAGAGGTGGCGTATTTCATCGAGAACGCCGAGCCCGCCGTGGTGGTGTGCAGCCCCAATAACTTTTCCTGGGTGAGCACCCTGGCGTTCAAGGCGGGCACCCAAAGCGTGTTCACGCTGGGCGACGACCGCACCGGCACCTTGCTCGAGCGCGCTGTGCATTGCAGCGACCAGCACACGCCGGTGGCGCGGCAGGCCAGCGATTTGGCCGCCATCCTCTACACCAGCGGCACCACCGGCCGCAGCAAAGGGGCCATGCTCAGTCATGGCAACTTGCTCAGCAATGCGCAAGTGCTCAAGACCTATTGGGGTTGGCAAACCGGCGATGTGCTGATTCACGCCTTGCCCATTTTTCACGTGCACGGTTTGTTTGTGGCCTTGCATGGGGCGCTGCTCAATGGCAGCCCTTTGCTGTGGCAGTCCAAGTTCGACCCGCGCCAAACCATTGCGTGGATGGCCAGGGCCACGGTGTTCATGGGCGTGCCCACGCTCTACACCCGCATGTTGGCCGAGCCTTCGCTCACGCCAGCGGCGGCGCGCCACATGCGCTTGTTCATTTCGGGCTCTGCGCCCTTGCTCATCGAAACCTTCAACGACTGGCAGACCCGCACGGGCCACACCATTTTGGAGCGTTACGGCATGAGCGAAACCATCATGCTCACCTCCAACCCCTACCGTGCCGATGCGCGATACGACGGCCAAACCGAACGCCGAGGCGCCACGGTGGGCTTTCCCTTACCCGGGGTGAGCCTGCGCGTGCAAGACGATGCGGGGCAGAACCTGGGTGCGGGTGAAGTGGGCGGCATTCAGGTCAAGGGGCCCAATGTGTTCAGTGGTTACTGGCGCATGCCTGAAAAAACCGCCGAAGAATTCACCGCCGATGGTTACTTCAAAACCGGCGATGTGGGCCTGGTGGATGAGCGCGGCTATGTGCGCATCGTGGGCCGCAGCAAAGACTTGATCATCAGTGGCGGCTACAACGTCTACCCCGCTGAAATCGAGGGCTACATCAACGACATGGCGGGCGTGGCTGAAAGCGCCTTGATTGGCGTGCCGCACCCCGACTTCGGCGAGGTGGGCGTGGCGGTGGTGGTGCCCAAGCCCGGTGTCACCCTCGATCCCAACGCCATCTTGGCGGCGCTGAAATCGAGCTTGGCCAATTTCAAAATTCCCAAGCGCTGTTACATCGAGAGCGATTTGCCTCGCAACACCATGGGCAAGGTGCAAAAAAACCTGTTGCGCGACCGATTCAAAGGCGAGTTCGCCTGAGCCTTGGGCTCAATCGCCAAAGTCGAGCGGCAGACCCACGTAGTTTTCGGCCACGCTTTTCATGGCGGCAGGGCTGTGCACCAAGTAGTCGAGCTCGGCCATTTGCATCTTGTGGTTGAACCCCGTGTCGTCGGGGAAATTGTGCATCAGCGAAGTGAACCACCACGAGAACCGCTCGGCGCGCCAAATGCGGCGCAGACACCGCTCGGAATAGCGCTCAATGCCTTCTTCGCTGTGGTGCGCGTAGTGTTCGATGAGGGCGCTGCCCAGGTATTTCACATCGGTGGCCGCGAGGTTCAACCCCTTGGCGCCAGTGGGCGGCACGATGTGGCCCGCGTCGCCGGCCAAGAACAAACGACCAAAGCGCAACGGTTCGGCCACAAAGCTGCGCAAAGGCGCAATGCTTTTCTCGATGGAGGGACCCGTGACCAAATTGGCCCGACCCTCGTCGTCCAGGTGGCGCTTGAGTTGCTCCCAGAATCGATCGTCTGACCAGCTCTCCACCTTGTCGGTGAGGGGGACTTGCACGTAGTAGCGGCTGCGGGTGGGGCTGCGCATGGAACACAAGGCAAAGCCGTGCTCGGTGTTGGCGTAAATGAGTTCGTGCGACACCGGCGGGGTGTCTGACAACAAGCCCAGCCAGCCAAAGGGGTAGACCTTTTCGTATTCACGAATGGCCCCTTCGGGCACGCTGGCGCGGCTCACCCCATGAAAGCCATCGCAGCCGGCAATGAAGTCGCAGTCCAGTCGGTGCGATTGGCCGTTGTGGGTGTAGGTGACATAGGGCGCGGCACCGTCGAAGTCGTGCAATTCGACACCTTGGGCCTCGTAGACGGTGGTGAGGCCTTGGGCGGCGCGGTGGTTCATGAGGTCGCGGGTGACCTCGGTTTGGCCATACACCATGACGCTGTGACCCGTGAGGGCTTGCATGTCGATGCGGTGGCGCTTGCCCTGAAACAGCAATTCGAAGCCCTCGTGCACCAAGCCCTCTTGGTGCATGCGCTGGCCAACGCCCACTTCGTCCAAAGCGGCAACCGACACTTGTTCGAGCACACCGGCGCGAATGCGCCCCAGCACGTAGTCGCCGGTTTGGCGCTCCAGAATCACGTTGTCGATGCCGGCTTTGTGCAGCAAGGCACCCAGCAACAGGCCAGAAGGGCCCGCGCCAATGATGGCCACTTGGGTTCGCATGTTGGTCTCCTGATTGGTGGGGCAAGCATAGGCAAGCCCAGCCTTGCGCGCCGGGATGGGCGGCAAGATTTGCGCGATCATCGTTCGAATTGTGCGAATATCGCGCAATGAATCCAATTGCCAAAGCCGATGTGATCGAAGGCATGGTCAAGGGCATGGCCGTGCTGGAGGCCTTTGACACCGAGCGCCAGCGGCTCAATGCAACCTTGGCCGCACAACGCGCGGGGATCACCCGCGCCTCGGCGCGCCGCCATTTGCTGACCCTGCACCACTTGGGTTACTTGGAGAGCGATGGGCACTTTTTTTGGCTCGCTCCCAAGGTGATGCGTTTTTCGGGCAGCTACCTGGCCTCGGCACGCTTGCCTCGCTTGGTGCAGCCCATGCTGAACCAATTGGCGGTTCAACATGGCCACGCGTTTTCAGCCGTGGTCTTGGACGGCGAAGAGGTGGTGATCGTGGCGCGCAGCGACGCCACCCGCCTCATGGCCTATGGCTTGCACCTGGGCGCACGCTTGCCAGTGCATGCCACCTCCACGGGGCGAGTGCTGTTGGCGGCGCAAAGTGAGGCGTGGCTTGAAGCGTGGCTCAATGGGCGCACTTTCACCCGATTGACCCCGCACACCGTGACCAACCCCGAACAGGTGCGCGCGCGCGTGGCCCAGGCCCAGCGCGAGGACCATGCCCTGAGTGTGGATGAACACGAACTGGGCGTGAGTGCGTTGTCGGTGCCCTTGCGCAACATGCAAGGCGCGGTGTGTGCGGCGCTGAATGTGGTGTTGCCCACGTCCATCATGGGTGCAGACGAGATTCGCCAGCTGTTTTTGCCGCATTTGCAAGTGGCGGCGCAAACCCTGCGCTCGGTGTTGTGAGGACCAAGACGCTAGGATGAGCCCATGAACTTATTCACGCGATTGATGTTGGCCTTGATGGGCTTGGTGTTCATGGGCTTGGTGGCCCTGTGGCTGCTGGTGTATGGGGTCTTTGCCACGCTGCGGTGGATGGTGACCGGGCGCAAGCCGCAGGTGGTGATGATGTGGCAGGGCCTGCGTGCGTTTCGCGAGCGGGGGTTTCAGGCGCAAGGCTTCTCTGGTGCGCAAGCCGCACCGACTGAGCATGCCAGCCACCCCGATGTGGAGGACGCTGTGGTGCGCGAAGTCCGTGAGGTGTACGAGGACCGGCCCCGACTGACAAAGGATTGAGCCTGCAAGGTTTTCGGGTGATCAAGACAATTGGCTGTCTTGTTCACATGGGAAGCCATGAGCAATTTCCTTGATCCGGCCATCTTGTTTTTCTTATTGGGTATTTTTGCGGGGTTGGTGAAATCCAATCTGGAAATCCCGCCCCCCATTTCCCGTTTTTTGTCGCTTTACTTGCTCATGGCCTTGGGCCTCAAGGGCGGTTTTGCGCTTTCGCACTCGGGGTTTTCGCTGGATGTCATGAAAGGCCTGGGCGCGGCGGTGACCTTGGCCATTGCCATTCCGTTGCTGGCTTACCCCTTGTTGCAACGGTGGGTGTCGCGATTTGATGCGGCGGCACTTGCAGCCACTTATGGCTCGGTGAGTGCGGTGACCTTCATCACCACGGTGCAGTATTTGGACACTCATGGCGTGACCTATTCCGGGCACATGGCAGCCGCCATGGCCTTGATGGAATCGCCGGCGATTGTGTTGGCGGTGCTGTGGGCGAATGCCGAGCGACAACGACAAACCGGCTCGACGGCCTCGGCCATGCACGGCGTGGGCCATACCCTGCGTGAATCGCTGACCGATGGCGCGCAATTGCTGCTGCTGGGGGCCATGCTGGTGGGCATGCTGTCTGGCGATGCGGGCAAACAAGTGATGGCGCCGTTTTCCGTGGATTTGTTCAAAGGCATGTTGGCGTTTTTCCTGCTCGACATGGGCTTGCTGACGGCCAAGAACTTCCAATCGCTCAAGGGCACCTCGCCTTGGTTGTTGGCCTATGGTGTGTTGGGCCCCATCACGCACGCTGGCTTGGCGTGGGGGCTTGGCCGGGGCTTGGGCCTTTCGGGGGGTGACACGGCGCTGTTGATGGTGTTGGCCGCCAGCGCTTCTTACATTGCCGTGCCGGCAGTGGTTCGCTACGCGATACCGGAGGCCAAACCGTCGTTGTATTTTGGGCTGTCCTTGGGGCAGACCTTCCCCTTGAACATCATTGTGGGGATTCCGATTTACGTCAGCTTGGCAACGGGTGGGTGATTCACTCCGGTGTTGAGCGTCGAATGTTCAGAATCCGTTCAGGGCCTGTCGAATCATCAGGCCGGACAACACCCACATGGTGAGGCCAATCAAAGCGTCAAGCACTTGCCAAGATTTGGGGTGGGCGAACCATGGCGCCATCCACCGTGCACCAAAGCCCAGAAGCGTGAACCAGACGGCACTGGCCAAGGCAGCGCCAGCGGCAAACCAACCCCGAAGATGGGCTGGTTGTTGAGCGCCCAAACCGCCAACCAGCAACATCGTGTCCAGGTAAACATGAGGGTTCAGCAACGTGAAGGCGGCGGCTTGCGCCAGCACTGCGCCCTTGGTCAAGACTTGACCATCTGTTGAAGCTTGAAGTCGGTCTGGATGACGGATGCGCACCAGCGCTTTCCAGCCATACCAAGCCATGAATACTGCACCTGCCAGGGCAAGGGCAGAGGCCCAGGCTGGGCGTTCACCCAGTGCCTGCGCCATGCCAAATACGCCTGCCACGATCAAAGCTGCATCAGCACTGGCGCAAAAGAGCACCACGCTACCCACGTGCTCACGCCTAAGCCCTTGTCTGAGCACAAAAGCGTTTTGAGCACCGATGGCAACGATCAGGCCAAGGCTCAGCGCAAGCCCCTGAACGAAGACTGGCGCAATGGTGCTCAAGTTGGGCGTGAGTGCTGGCTCAACCATGCGGGTGATTCATCACTCTGAGTGGCGCTTGGCTCGGGTTCTGCGTTCGGTGGTTTGCACCACATGGCCCAACTCGATCACCGCCATGGCGTAGTAGCTGCTCCAGTTGTAGCGCGTGACCGCGTAAAAGTTTTCGGTGCCCACCACGTAGCTGTTGGGGGCGTCGCCGTTTTGCAGTTCCACCAAAGCCAAGGGGCCGGTGAGGCCTTTTGCATCGGGGGGCAAGAGCAGTCCCAGCTCGTTGAGGCGTTGCAGGCTAAAGGTGGGCAAGATGTCGGGAATCAGCAAGGTATCAAGCTGCTCGGCGGTGCTGTTCACGGTCACGTCGTAGTGGGTGCGCAGGCCGGGCTTCCAGCCGTGTTGCTGGAAGTAGTGGGCAATGGAGCCAATGGCGTCGGGCACGCTGCGAATCAAATCGATGCGACCATCGCCATCGAAATCCACGGCAAAGCGCTCGATGCTGGAGGGCATGAACTGGCCCCAGCCCATGGCCCCGGCATACGAGCCTTTGGCGGCCAGCATTTCGGGTTGCGTGCGGCCTTGCCGTAAAAACACACCCAGTTCTTTTTCGAAAAACGCTTGCCGCTCGGCAGCGCGCGGGTGTTCGGGGGGGAAGGCCAGGCTCAAGGTGGTGAGGGCGTCCAATACGGCAATCTTGCCCATGTGGCGGCCATAAAGGGTCTCTACGCCCAGCACGCCCACGATCAGCCAGGCGGGCACTTGGTAGGTGTCGCTGGCGCGTTGCAAGGTTTTGCGGTGTTCACGCCAAAACTTCACCCCGGCACGGATGCGCTGGGGCTCAATGAAGCGGTTGCGGTAAGCCGCCCAGTTTTTGCGCTGCCCCGGCTCGCCCGGCAACATCAGGGCGGGGATGTGGTCTAGAAAACGGGCGTTGGCAAGGCGATCCAAGACCCAGGCTTCGGGCAGGGCTTGCTGGGCAGCCAGGCGCCCGGCCAAGGCTTGGACTTCGGGCGTGCGGCCCCAGGTTTGGGCCAGCGCAACCGTGGCGGCCGTCAGCATCAGCCACAGGCCAAGGATCAAGCGCAACAGGCGGCGAAAGGGCAGGGAAGGGACCGTCAGCACAAGGGGCACTGTGGGTGTTTAGAATGGCCCAAGTTTACGTTACGTCAATTCTCATTTGCTGGAGAGCCAACCCATGAAGGTCCTTGTGCCTGTCAAGCGCGTCGTCGACTACAACGTCAAAGTGCGCGTCAAATCTGATCAAACCGGTGTCGACATTGCCAACGTGAAGATGAGCATGAACCCCTTCGACGAAATTGCCGTCGAAGAGGCGGTGCGGCTCAAGGAAAAAGGGGCGGCCACCGAAGTGGTGGCGGTGTCTTGTGGCGTGACGCAATGTCAAGAAACCCTGCGCACCGCCATGGCCATTGGCGCAGACCGTGGTTTGTTGGTGGAGTCTGGCGAAGAGTTGCAGCCTTTGGCCGTGGCCAAGTTGCTCAAGGCCTTGGTCGACCAAGAACAGCCGCAACTGGTCATTCTGGGCAAACAAGCCATTGACGACGATTGCAACCAAACCGGCCAAATGCTGGCCGCCTTGCTCGACTGGCCGCAAGCCACGTTTGCCTCAAAGGTGGAAGTGGCCGACGGCAAAGCCGTGGTCACCCGCGAAGTGGACGGAGGCTTGGAAACGCTGTCCTTGAATCTGCCCGCCATCATCACCACCGACTTGCGCTTGAACGAGCCGCGTTACGTGACCCTGCCCAACATCATGAAGGCCAAGAAAAAACCTTTGGATGTGCACAAGCCCGAAGCGCTGGGTGTGGACGTTGCGCCGCGCATCAAAACCCTGCAAGTGAGCGAGCCCCCCAAGCGTGGGGCCGGCATCAAGGTGCCCGATGTGGCGACCCTGGTGGACAAATTGAAAAACGAAGCCAAAGTGATTGGAGCCTGACATGAGTGCACTCGTCATTGCTGAACATGACCACGCGTCCCTGAAGGGCGCCACCCTGAACACCATCACCGCTGCTTTGGCGTGTGATGCCGACGTGCACGTGCTGGTGGCTGGCCACAACGCCCAAGCCGCTGCCCAGGCTGCTGCCCAAGTGGCTGGCGTCGCCAAGGTGTTGCTGGCCGACGATGCGTCCTTGGCCAATGGTCTGGCCGAAAACGTCGCCGCTACCGTGTTGTCGGTGGCTGGTGCTTACAGCCATGTGTTGTTCCCCGCTACGGCCAGTGGCAAAAACGTGGCCCCGCGCGTGGCGGCCAAACTGGATGTGGCGCAGTTGTCCGACGTGACTGCTGTGAAATCGGCCGACACCTTTGAGCGCCCCATTTATGCCGGCAACGCCATTGCCACCGTGCAGTCCACCGATGGCAAAAAAGTCATCACGGTGCGCACCACGGGCTTTGATGCCGCACCGGCCACGGGCGGCAGTGCCGCTGTGGAGTCGGTGTCTGCGGCTGGTGACAGCGGCAAGAGCGCCTATGTGGGCAGCGAGTTGGCCAAGAGCGATCGGCCTGAACTCACCGCCGCCAAGATCATCGTGTCGGGTGGCCGAGCTTTGGGCAGCTCGGAGAAATTCAATGAAGTCATGACCCCCTTGGCCGACAAGCTGGGTGCTGCCATTGGCGCGAGCCGAGCCGCTGTCGATGCGGGTTATGCCCCCAACGATTTGCAAGTCGGTCAAACCGGCAAGATCGTGGCCCCCCAGTTGTATGTGGCTTGCGGCATCAGCGGCGCCATTCAGCATTTGGCTGGCATGAAGGACTCCAAGGTCATTGTGGCCATCAACAAAGACCCGGAAGCGCCCATTTTCAGTGTGGCCGATTACGGGCTGGAGGCCGATTTGTTCGAGGCCGTCCCCGCTTTGACGCAACAAATTTGATGCTTTTCTTCGGAGATTGATCATGACTTACCGCGCACCGATCAGCGACATGCTGTTCAACATGAAGCATTTGGCCGACCTCGACGAGACGGCGCAATTGCCTGGTTTTGAAGACATGGGGTTGGAGACCGCTCAGGCGGTTTTGGAGGAGTGCGGGAAGTTCAATGAATCGGTGGTGGCGCCCCTGAACTGGACGGGCGACACCCAGCCGTCGTCTTGGCAAGACGGCGTGGTCACCACCACGCCCGGTTTCAAAGAGGCCTATCGTCAATACGTGGAAGGCGGCTGGCAAGCCCTGTTGCATCCCACGTCCCACGGTGGTCAGGGCTTGCCCAAAACCATTGGGGCGGCTTGCAACGAGATCTTGAACTCGGCCAACCTGAGTTTTGCGCTGTGTCCCTTGCTCACCGATGGGGCCATTGAGGCCTTGCTCACGGCGGCTTCTGAATCGTTGCAAAACACTTACCTGGACAAGCTCATCAGCGGCCAATGGACGGGCACCATGAACCTGACGGAGCCCCAGGCGGGTTCCGATTTGTCTTTGGTGCGCAGCCGTGCCGAGCCTCAGCCCGATGGCACGTATCGCGTGTTTGGCACCAAGATTTTCATCACGTATGGCGAGCACGACATGGCCGAGAACATCGTCCATTTGGTGCTGGCTCGCGTGCAAGGGGCGCCCGAGGGCGTCAAGGGCATCAGCTTGTTTGTGGTGCCCAAGTTCATGGTCAATGCCGACGGCTCTTTGGGCCAGCGCAACGATGTGCACTGTGTGTCCATCGAGCACAAAATGGGCATCAAGGCCAGCCCCACCGCCGTGCTGCAATACGGTGATCACGGTGGTGCAGTGGGCTACTTGGTGGGCGAAGAAAACCGAGGCCTCGAATACATGTTCATCATGATGAACGCTGCCCGCTATGCGGTGGGCGTGCAAGGCATTGCGGTGTCTGAGCGGGCCTACCAACACGCGGTGGCCTACGCCCGCGATCGCGTTCAGTCGCGCCCGGTCGATGGCTCGGTCAAAGGGGCTGCGCCCATTATTCATCATCCCGATGTGCGTCGCATGCTCATGACCATGCGCGCTTACACCGAAGGCGCTCGCGCCATGGCCAGTGTGGCTGCGGGTGCGGCGGATCGTGCCCATCACCACCCCGACGCCGCGGTGCGTGCGCAAAGCAAGGCCTTCTACGAATTCTTGGTGCCACTGGTGAAGGGCTTCAGCACCGAAATGAGCCTGGAGGTCACTTCGCTGGGCGTGCAAGTGCACGGCGGCATGGGCTTCATTGAGGAAACCGGTGCAGCTCAGCATTACCGCGACGCCAAAATTCTGACCATCTACGAAGGCACCACGGCGATCCAAGCCAACGACTTGATTGGCCGCAAAACCTTGCGCGATGGCGGCCAGACGGTGAAAGCCATTGGCGCTCAAGTGCTGCCCACCATTGCCGCGCTGCAAGCGAATGGCAGTGCCGACGACTTGGCCATGGCCCAGCGTTTGCAAGCGGCCAAACAAGCCTTTGATGAATCGGTGGACTTTTTGGTGGCCAGCCAATCGGAATCGCTCAACGACACCTTTGCAGGCAGCGTGCCTTACCTGATGTTGTGTGGCAACTTCATGGCTGGCTGGCAAATGGCCCGCTCTTTGCTGGCGGCCGAGCAGGCCCTGGCGGCGGGTGAGTCTGAAGCCTTCATGAAGGCCAAAATTGCAACGGCCCGTTTTTACGCCGATCACATCTTGAGCCAAGCCCCTGGCTTGCGCGAGCGCATTGTGGCGGGCGCAGGCAGTGTCACCGCCATGGCACTGGAAGCCTTTTAAGGCCCTTATATTTCCAACGCATCGACGGGCTGGTGGTCAGCCCGTCGACCTGAAAGGCTTGCCATGTCTCTGCCCCCCGTGTTGAAAAACGTGCCGTTTCCGGTCATTGGCTCTCCGCTGTTCATCATCAGCAACCCGGCCTTGGTGATTGCCCAGTGCAAGGCGGGGGTGGTGGGTTCCATGCCCGCACTCAATGCGCGCCCTGCCGAGCAACTCGATGAATGGCTGGCTGAAATCACCGAGGCCCTGGCCAAGCACAACCGCGATCACCCGGACCAACCGGCGGCGCCGTTTGCCATCAACCAAATCGTGCACAAAAGCAACGATCGGTTGGAGCACGACATGGCTTTGTGCGTGAAATACAAAGTGCCCATCATCATCACGTCCTTGGGGGCGCGTGAAGAGGTCAACCAAGCTGCACACAGCTATGGCGGGGTGGTGTTGCACGACATCATCAACAACCGGTTTGCGCACAAGGCCATTGAAAAAGGGGCCGATGGCTTGATTGCCGTGGCGGCCGGAGCCGGTGGGCACGCCGGCACCAAGAGCCCGTTTGCGCTGATTCAAGAAATTCGCGAATGGTTTGATGGCCCGCTGGCACTGAGTGGTTCCATGGCCACCGGCCGGGCTGTGCTGGCCGCTCAGGCCATGGGCGCAGATTTCGCCTACATGGGCTCGGTGTTCATTGCCACCGAAGAGGCTCGCGCCTCAGCCGACTACAAGGACTGCATCGTGCAGAGCAACTCCGATGACATCGTCTACAGCAATTTGTTCACGGGGGTGCATGGCAATTATTTGGCGGCATCGATTCGCAATGCCGGCCTTGACCCCGACGCCTTGCCGGTGAGCGACCCCTCGAGCATGAATTTTGGTTCGGGCCGAACCAAAGCCTGGAAAGACATTTGGGGCAGTGGCCAAGGCATTGGTGCCGTCAAAGCGGTGGTGCCCACGGCCGAGTTGGTGGCACGCCTCAAGCGGGAATACGCCGAGGCACGCGCCGCGCTGTGCGCGGCCTGATGCTCACTGGTTGGTAACGGGCGTCACCTGCAATCGAATGGTGGGGCCGGGGTCGCGAGGCATCTCGACCGTGTAACGCTGGCCCGCGTATTCATACACCACCTGATAGCCCGTGGTGCGGGTTTCATACACCGTTTGGTTGGTGCAGTTTTGAACGGTTTGGCGTTGTGGGGCCTTCTCGCCTTCGATTTTCTCGCCAAGAACCGCGCCGCCCACAATGCCAATCATGGTGGCCAAGGCATTGCCGTCGCCTTTGCCAATGGAGTTGCCCACAGCAGCCCCCGCAATGCCGCCCATGACGGCGCCTGCGCCTGACTTGGGTTGCTGAACCATCACTTGCTGTTCGCTGCACACTTGTTTGGTGACGGGAAATTGCTTTTGGATGGCGGTGGTGGAGATGACATTGCCATACACATCGGCATGGGCCACTGAAGACAGCGACAAGCTGGCGAAGGTGACGGCGACGGTTTGAATGAGCAGACGGTTTGTCATGGGGTTCCTCTTGTTCGATGAATGGGTCAATGGGTGACTCAGGCGGGTCGCCAAGCCAACCATTCCTCTGGTTTAACGCCGACCACCAGGGTGTTGGTTGACAAATTGTGCAACACGGGCCGTTTGACCAGGCTGGGATGGGCCAACAGGAGCGCACGGGCCCCCGCAGCCGTTGTCCCCTGGGCCCGTTCGGCCTCGCTGAGCTGGCGCCAAGTGGTGCCTCTCGTATTGAGCAAGGTTTCCCAAGGCACAAGCGCCAGCCATTGGTCGATCAAGGCTTCGCTGAGCCCTTGCTTTTTGAAATCGTGGAATTCGTGGGGCCACGCTTGATCGTTCAACCAAGCACGGGCTTTTTTCACGCTGTCGCAGTTGGGGATCCCATAAAGGGTCAATGGGGGAAGACTCATGGGTGAATCATGCCTCATTCGAGCGTGCGGTGACCGATGTCGGAGAATGTCCCCCATGAATTTGCATGAATGGCTCGCCTGGGCCGAAGCTCAACATCCACAGGCGATTGAACTGGGTTTGGATCGCGTTCGCGCGGTGGCGCAACGCATGGCGCTGAACCTGAACGTGCCGGTGGTGACGGTGGCCGGAACCAATGGCAAAGGCTCCACGTGCGCCCTGTTGGAGGGCATGTTGGAAGCGGCTGGCTATCGAACTGGCGTGTATGGTTCGCCGCATTTGGTGCACTTCGAAGAGCGCTGTCGTTTGCGCCAGCAGTCGGTGCAAGCCGAGCAATTGCTGCCGCAATTCGAGCGTGTTCGAGCCGCCATGGCAGGCACTTCACTCACTTATTTCGAGTTCACCACTTTGGCCATTTTGGGCGTGCTCGCCGAGCAAGACTTGGATGTGGTCATCCTGGAGGTGGGTTTGGGTGGTCGCTTGGATGCCGTCAACATCGTGGACCCTGACGTTTCGGTGATCACCAGCATTGACCTCGATCACACCGAATTTTTGGGGCCAGACCGCGAACACATTGGGCGTGAAAAGGCCGGCATCATGCGTGCCGGTCGGGTGACGGTGGTGTCCGATCCCATGCCGCCGCAATCGGTGTTGCAACACGCCGCCGACTTGGGTGTGGACTTGCGTTTGCAAGGGCGCGACTTTGGCTTTCAGGGTGATGGGCAGCAGTGGTCGTGGCGCGGTCGCCAATGGGCCTTGTCGGGTTTGGCTCACCCCAGTTTGCGCGGTACCAATCAGCTGATCAATGCCTCCGGGGTGTTGGCCGCCTTAGAGGCTTTGCGCGGTCAATTGCCAGTGTCGGCGCAAGCCGTTCGGGTGGGCTTGGCGCAAACCACCTTGCCTGGCCGCTTTCAGATCATGCCGGGCCAGCCTGGGTTGGTGTTGGATGTGGCGCACAACCCCCATGCCGTGGCCACGTTGGCCAACAACTTGGACGCGATGGGCTTTTACCCGGTGACGCATGCCGTCATGGGAGCGATGGCCGACAAAGACCTGGCCGCCATGTTTCGCTCACTCAACCCCTTGGTGCAACGCTGGTGGTTCACCGACTTGCCCACGCCACGGGCGGCCTCAGCCGACGATTTGATGCGCATTTGGCAGGCCTCGGGCCCGCCCGCAGACGCCCAGGCGCAAACCGTCACCAGCCCCGTGGAAGGGCTGGCGCAGGCCCGGGCTGCGGCAGACCCCACTGATAGAATTTTGGTGTTTGGATCCTTCGTCACCGTTGGTGAAGTGATGCGGGTTCAGGCCCACCGGCATTGACACGGTTTTGTCAATTTCCCCTTTTTTTGCGATCTTGGCCCATGGCGTTTTTTAAATCCAGATCCCCTGCGAATGTTTCGGCTGAACATGCCATGTCTGCGGGGGAGGATTCTTTGGACGCGTTGCGCGTTCGGGCACGCCGCCGGCTGATCGGTTCTTTGATTTTGGTGTTGTTGGCGGTCATTGGTTTTCCGCTGGTGTTTGACCATGAGCCCCGCACCGCTGCGCCCATGAACGTGCGCGTAGACATGCCCAAGCGCGAGGCCGTCTCCCCGCGCAGCCCCGTGCCTCCGGTGTCTGAATCGGCACCAGCACCTGCCACGTCGGCCGAACCGCAGCAGGCTGAGCCCAAAAAACCGGAAGAGCCAAAGCCCGAAGCACCAAAGGCTGAAACGCAAAAGCCCCCAGTTGAAGCCGCGCCAGCCTCCAAGGTTGCGCCCGTCAAGGCAGACCCAAAACCCGAAGCGGCTACCGACAAACCCGCAGCGGCATCCGAGGACAAGGCCGAGCGCTATGTCGTTCAGATTGGTGCCTTCACCGATGCAGCCAAGATTCGTGAGTTGCGTCGCAAACTGGAACGTGCAGGCTTGAAGACTTACACCCAGTCGGTGAAAACCAGCGACGGGATGCGCACTCGGGTTCGCTTGGGGCCATTCACCAGCGAAGCACAGGCTCGGGCTGCACTTGAGAAAGCCAAGGGCCTGAATCTCACTGGGCAATTGCTCAAACTCTGATGGCTGCCCTCGACTGGTTCTTCCTCCTCCTCTTGGCCTTGGCCATGCTCCAGGGGGTATGGCGTGGCCTGATCCGTGAGGTGTTTTCTTTGGTGGGTTGGGTCGCGGCCTTGTGGCTGTCTCCCCATTGGGCTCACCATTTCAGCGCCATCCTGCCCGAAGGGGCCATGAGCGAGTTGGTGCGCGATGTGCTGGGCTTTGTGCTGTGTGTGCTGGCCATTTTGGTTCTGGTGAATCTGACGTCGTTTGTTCTGAGCAAATTGGCTTCTCGTGTGGGTTTGGGCGCTTTGGACCGAACCTTGGGCGCGGCTTTTGGCCTGGTTCGAGGCGGCCTGCTCGCCATGTTGCTGGTGCTGGTGCTGCAGCAAACGCCTTTGCACCGTTTGTCGTTTTGGCAAGATTCCCTGGGTGTAACCATTGCACTTCGCAGTCATCAACTGATGGCCCCCTTGTTGCCCTCTGAGTTTGGAAGGTTCATCTCCTCATGTGCGGAGTTATTGGCGTTGTTGGTGTCGCCCCAGTCAACCAACTGATTTACGACGGCTTGCTGCTGTTGCAGCACCGTGGCCAAGATGCGGCCGGCATCGTCACGCAACACCAAGGCAAATTCTTCATGCACAAGGAAAAGGGCATGGTGCGTGATGTATTTCGCACGCGCAACATGCGGGCCTTGCCGGGGCACTCGGGTTTGGGTCAGGTGCGATACCCCACGGCGGGCAACGCGCAAAGCGAGGAAGAAGCCCAGCCCTTTTATGTGAATGCGCCCTTTGGCTTGGTGTTGGTGCACAACGGCAACCTCACCAATGCCCAAGCATTGCGCGCCAGCTTGTTTGAAGCCAACCACCGTCATGTGAACACCGACAGCGACTCCGAGGTGCTGCTCAATGTGTTGGCCCATGAGTTGGAGCAAACCACACGGGGCTTGCCGTTGACCCCGGCCGATGTGTTCCGCGCGGTGCAGGCGATGCACGAGCGGGTCAAGGGTTCATACGCCGTCATTGCCCTGATTGCAGGTCATGGCCTGTTGGCCTTCCGCGATCCCTATGGCATTCGTCCTTTGTGTTTGGGGCAGGGCGACGACGGCACGTGGGTGGTGGCCAGTGAGTCGGTGGCGCTCGAAGGCACGGGCCACCGTTTGGTGCGCGATGTAGCGCCCGGCGAAGCTTTGTTCATTGATCAACAAGGGCAATTGCATGCCCAGCAGTGCGCAGCGAGCACGCAGCGCTCGCCTTGCATTTTTGAGTATGTGTATTTGGCTCGCCCAGACTCCACCATGGATGGGCTGTCGGTCTATCAGGCGCGTTTGAATTTGGGCGAGACCTTGGCCAAGCGCGTCATCTCCACTGTGCCCCCCAACGAAATTGATGTGGTCATTCCGATTCCCGAATCGAGCCGGCCCAGTGCCATGCAATTGGCGCATCGCTTGGGCTTGCCGTATCGCGAGGGGTTTGTGAAAAACCGCTACGTGGGCCGCACCTTCATCATGCCGGGCCAGTCGGTTCGTAAAAAATCAGTGCGTCAAAAACTCAACGTCATTGTGAGTGAGTTCAAAGGCCGCAATGTGTTGCTGGTGGATGACTCCATTGTGCGGGGCACAACCAGCCAAGAGATTGTGCAAATGGCCCGAGACGCCGGCGCAAACAAGGTTTACTTGGCCTCAGCGGCGCCCCCCGTGCGTTACCCCAACGTGTATGGCATTGACATGCCCACGCGCGAAGAGTTGGTGGCCCACGGTCGCAGCGTGGCCGAAATTCAAGCGGTGATTGGCTGCGATGCGTTGATTTACCAAGATGTGGACGCCATGAAGGAAGCGGTGCGCCGCGCGGCCATGCCCAACGCCCAACCCTTGAATGGCTTTGACGCCTCTTGCTTTGACGGCCACTACGTCACCGGCGACATCACCCCCGAACTCATCGATGCCATGCAGGCCCAGCGCGAGCAGGGCACGCCCAACCTCGCCCCTTGAGGGAACCCCATGACATTCAAACCGCTTCCCACTGATTTGCACCTGGACACCTTGGCTGTTCGTGCGGCCGTCGACAAATCGCAATACGGTGAAAACTCCGAAGCCTTGTTTCTGACCTCGAGCTTCACGCAACCCGATAGCGAGACCGCCGCCCGTCGGTTTTCGGGCGAAGAAGACGGCTTCATTTACTCCCGATTCACCAACCCCACCGTCGCTTCCATGGAGCAGCGCTTGGCGGCCCTGGAGGGGGCGCAAGCTTGCGTGGGCACCGCCAGTGGCATGGCGGCTGTCTTGCTGCTTTGCATGAGTCTGCTCAAGGCGGGCGATCATGTGGTGTGCTCGCAATCGGTGTTCGGCTCCACCTTGAAGCTCATTGGCACCGAGTTCGCCAAGTTTGGGGTGGCCACCACCTTTGTGCCGCAAACCGATGTGCAGGCTTGGCGTGATGCTGTGCAGCCCAACACGCGGCTGTTGTTTGCGGAGACGCCCACCAACCCGTTGACCGAGGTGTGTGACATCGCGGCATTGGCCGAGGTGGCCCGAGCTGCGGGTGCGTTGTTCGCGGTGGACAACTGCTTTTGCACCCCGGCCTTGCAGCGCCCCATCGATTTGGGCGCCGACGTGGTGGTGCATTCGGGCACCAAATACCTCGATGGCCAAGGTCGAGTGGTGGCTGGTGCCTTGTGTGCCTCTGAGGCCTTGGTGAAAAAAACCTTTGTGCCCGTGATGCGCAGCGCGGGCATGAGCTTGTCGCCCTTCAATGCTTGGGTGGTGCTCAAGGGCATGGAGACCTTGAGCTTGCGCATGAAGGCGCAGTCGCAGCAAGCCTTGGCGATGGCCCAGTGGCTGGAGCAACACCCCAAGGTTGACCGGGTGTATTACCCCGGACTCGCCAGTCACCCGCAACACGAGTTGGCCATGCGTCAGCAGTCGGGCTGGGGCGGTGCGGTGTTGTCGTTCGATGTCAAAGGTGGCGACTTGCGCAAAAACGCGTTCGATGTCATTGACGCCACGCGGGTGATGTCGGTCACGGCCAATTTGGGGGATGTCAAAACCATCATCACCCACCCGGCCAGCACCTCACATGGCCGCCTCACCGAAGTGCAGCGCCAAGCTGCAGGCATTGGCCAAGGGCTCATTCGCATCGCGGTGGGCTTGGAACACCTCGACGACTTGAAGGCTGATTTGTCCTTGGGTCTGGACTCGATTTCTGTTTAACACCATGACCATTCGCACTCGCTTTGCTCCGTCGCCCACGGGCTTCATTCATCTGGGCAACATCCGCTCGGCGCTCTATCCGTGGGCATTCGCTCAGTCGAAACAAGGCACGTTCATTCTGCGCATTGAAGACACCGACCAAGAACGCTCGTCTCAGGCTGCAGTCGATGTGATCTTGGAAGGTTTGAGCTGGCTGGGCATGGACCCAGACGAAGGCCCGTTCTATCAAATGCAGCGCATGGATAAATACCGCGCTGTGCTGGAAACGCTCAAGGCGCAGGGTTGGGTGTATCCCTGCTACATGAGCATGGCCGAGCTCGACGCCTTGCGAGAGCGACAAATGGCCGCCAAGCAAAAGCCGCGCTACGACGGGACCTGGCGCCCCGAGCCAGGCAAAGTGCTGCCCGCCATTCCCGAAGGCGTGCAACCGGTGTGGCGTTTCAAAACCCCGTTGACCGGTTCGGTCAGCTGGGAGGACAAGGTGAAAGGGCGCGTCGAGGTGTCGAACACCGAGCTCGACGACATGGTGATCGCCAGGCCCGATGGCACCCCCACCTACAACTTTTGCGTGGTCGTCGATGACATCGACATGGCCATCACGCATGTGATTCGCGGCGACGACCATGTGAACAACACCCCGCGTCAAATTCACGTGTTTCAGGCCTTGGGCCAAACCCCGCCGGTCTATGCCCACTTGCCCACCGTGCTCAACGAGCAGGGCGAAAAAATGAGCAAACGCAATGGCGCCAAAGCGGTGACCCAATACCGCGATGAAGGTTATTTGCCCGACGCCATGGTCAACTACTTGGCGCGCCTGGGCTGGAGCCATGGGGATGACGAAATTTTTTCCCGTGAACAGTTCTTGGCCTGGTTTGATCTGGACCACTTGGGGCGGAGCGCGGCTCAGTTCGACGAAGCCAAGCTCCGCTGGGTGAATGCCCAGCACCTCAAGGCCTGCTCGGGTGAGCAACTCCAAGCCCACGTTGCGCCTTGGCTGGAGCGCATGGGCTTGGCGCACATGCTCCAGGATGAACGCCTCAAGTCCCGCTGCGACCTGTTCAAAGACCGCTGTGACACCTTGGTGGTTTTGGCCGACTGGCTGGCCAAATTCGAGCAACCCGTGCACCCCAGCCCCGAGGACTTGAACAAGCATGTCACCGAGGCCGTGCGCCCTGCCTTGCGGGACTTCGCCCAGGCCTTGTCCACGGTGGAGTGGCAATTGGAGCCTTTGAACGCATTGATCAAAGCCGTGTTGGCTCAGCATCAGCTGAAAATGCCGCAGCTGGCCATGCCCATTCGGGTGCTGGTGATGGGCACGCCCCAAACGCCTTCTTTGGATCAGATTCTTTTCCTGAGTGACCGCGAGCGGGTGTTGGAGCGGATTTTGTCGGGCTTAGAGAAAGTCTAAAAAATCTGTCTATAATCTGCTCTCTCGACACCCAACGGGGGTATAGCTCAGCTGGGAGAGCGCTTGCAT
>JAYPFZ010000006.1:22941-53584 GCA_038126555.1 Betaproteobacteria bacterium | reverse complement strand
GCCAGCAAAGGCAAAGCCAATCCGCAACAGGTCAACGAGTTGCTGAAGAAGAAGTTAGGCTAGCGTTGTTGTCTAGCGAGGTTTGTGGCGACAGTCGACCACCCGATTCCCTTGGTTTCATCATTTCGGAAAACCCCCATGCGCATTTCCCTCTCCTCCGCTTCCCTCCCCGTCTTCATCAAATATTTGGGCAACCTGCGTCATTTGCTCACGCTTGCGCAAGCCGATGTGCAAGCTCGCGGCTACGACGAACAAGCCTTGGTGCAATACCGCCTGGCGCCTGACATGCTGCCCTTCAAGACTCAAATTTGCATCGCCTGCGACGCCGCCAAGCTGTGTGTGGCGCGGGTGGCCGAATTGGAAGCGCCCAAGTTTGAGAACACCGAAAACACCTTGGATGAACTCATCACCCGCATCGACCGCACGGTGAGCTGGCTCCAAGGCGTGTCACCCACGGCGCTCGACGGCCTCGAAGCCAAAGCCATCACTTTCCCGGTGGGCAAACTGGGCACACGCACCCTGTCGGGCGAAGACTATGTGAAAACCTGGGCCTTGCCCAATGTGTTCTTCCACATCACCACGGCCTACGCCATCTTGCGCCACAACGGCGTGGTTCTGGGCAAAAGCGATTTCCTCAACGGCCCGGCCGCCTGAGGCCTCAGCTCACGCCGTAGCGGTCGCGGTAGGCCTGCACCTGAGGCAAGTGACCGCCGAACTCGCCTTGGCCGCCTTGGGCTTGCAAAAAAGCCAACAGGTCATCGAGGCTTGCAATGGCGCTCACCACCAAGCCCAATTGGTTTTGCACGTATTGCACCGCGCTGTGTGGCACATCGCGCGTGCTGCCATCGGCTTGCACCTCGGTGGCCATTTCTTGGCGATCAAGTGCAATCGCCACCGCGCTGGGCGTGGCCCCCGCGCGCTGAATCAGTGCGATCGACTCGCGCACCGCTGTGCCCGCGCTCATCACGTCGTCGACGATCAACACCCGGCCCTTGAGCGGAGCGCCCACCAGCGTGCCACCCTCGCCGTGGTCTTTGGCCTCTTTGCGGTTGTAGGCAAACGGCACCGAGCGCCCCAGGCGGGCCAACTCGATGGCCACCGCCGCGCCCAAGGGGATGCCCTTGTAGGCCGGGCCAAAAATCATGTCGAAGGGCACCTCGTGGGCCAACAGGCTTTGCGCATAAAAGCTGGCCAGGCGGCTGAGCTTGGCGCCATCGTCGAACAGGCCGGCGTTAAAAAAGTAAGGCGACAGGCGGCCCGCCTTGGTTTTGAACTCGCCAAATTTCAGCACCCCACATTCCAGCGAAAATTGAACAAATTCCTGAGCCAGTGCTTTGCTGGTGTTTGCCTTCGTCATGGGAGAAAACCTTGTTCAAACTCACCAGCCTGAACCTCAATGGCATTCGATCTGCGGCTCGCAAAGGGCTGGAAGCGTGGGTGGAAAAAACTGCACCGGATTGTATGTGTGTGCAAGAACTCAAAGCCCAGCAAGCCGACTTGGCTGGCGGGTTCGAAACCCTTGCCGGCTTGCAAGGCCACTTTCATTGCGCCGAGAAAAAAGGCTATTCGGGCGTGGGCATTTACACGCGCCAGGAACCCAGCGACGTGATCGTGGGCTTTGATGGTGGCGAGTTCGACGCCGAAGGCCGCTACGTGGAATTGCGCTTTGACACGCCCCAAGCCAAACGCTCGATCTTGAGCGTTTACTTCCCCAGTGGCAGCTCGGGCGAGGAACGTCAAGACGCCAAATACCGCTTCTTGGACCTCATTCGCCCACACTTAGATGCCCTGGCGTTGCAGCGCGACTTCGTGCTGTGTGGTGACGTGAACATTGCCCACCAGGCCATCGATTTGAAGAACTGGCGCAGCAACCAAAAGAACAGTGGCTTCTTGCCGGAGGAGCGCGAGTGGATGACGCGCTTGCTGGGCGATGGCACCGCCGTTGACGTTTACCGTCAACTGCACCCCGACACCACCGACGCTTGCTACACCTGGTGGAGCAACCGCGGCCAAGCCTGGGCCAACAACGTGGGGTGGCGTTTGGACTACCACCTGGCCACGCCCGCACTCGCCCAACACGCCCGCCATGCCGACATCTACAAAACCGAGCGGTTTTCCGATCACGCCCCCTTGAGCATTCACTACGACTTCAAGCTGTAAGCCCCATGAGCACCGAAAGCGTTCGCGCCCATTTTGAATCGCTGGGCCTGGATTTGCCCATCATCGAACACGACCAAAGCACCGCCACCGTGGCGCTGGCCGCCCAAGCCTTTGGCGTGGCGCCAGGCCAAATTGCCAAGACCCTGGCCTTTCGCCTGGCCAGTGGCCAAGCCGTGCTGGTGGTCGCGCGCGGGGATGTGCGGGTGGACAACACCAAGCTGAAAAATGCGCTGGGCAAAGGCAAGATGCTCTCGCACGACGAGGTGACCGCCCTCACCGGCCACCCCGTGGGCGGGGTGTGCCCTTTTGGCTTGGCCACGCCCATGTCCGTGTATTTGGATGCCTCCCTCAAAACCTTCGATGAATTGCTACCTGCCGCTGGCGGCACCCAAAACGGCGTGCGCGTCACCCCCGAACAACTGGCGTTCATCACCCAAGGTCAGTGGGTGGATGTGTGTCTTGCAGCCCCTGCGCCCTAAACTCTGCTTTCATCGTTTCACCACGACTTCGCCATGCTTCACTACGCCACCGTCCCCGTCACCGCCTTTCAACAAAACTGCTCCATCATTTGGGATGACGCCAGTGGCGAGGCTGCCATCGTCGATCCCGGCGGCGATCTGGAGGTGATTGAAGACGCCCTGAAGCAACTGGGCGTCACGCTCACGCAAATTTGGGTCACGCACGCGCACATCGACCACGCCGGGGCTTGCGCCGAGTTGGCCGAGGCCAAGGGTTTGCCCATCATCGGGCCACACACGGGCGATCAGTTTTGGATCGATGCCTTGGCCGAGCAAGGCCACCGATTTGGCTTGGGGCCTGCACGCCCATTCACCCCCACCCGCTGGCTGAATGACGGCGACACGGTGCAACTGGGTGCGCATGTGTTCAACGTGCGCCACTGCCCGGGGCACACGCCAGGGCATGTGGTGTTTCACTCCCCCGAATTGAATCGCGCTTTTGTGGGCGATGTGCTGTTTGCGGGCAGCATTGGTCGCACCGACTTTCCGCAAGGCGACCACGACACCCTGATTGCCAGCATCACCGAGCGCCTCTGGCCCATGGGCAACGACACGGTGTTCATTCCCGGCCACGGCCCCGAAAGCACGTTTGGACGGGAGCGGCAAAGCAACCCGTTTGTGGGCGGCACCTGAGTCGCTTTAGCTTTTGCGGTTGCGCTCGTAAAGCGGCAAGACCTTGTTGAGGTTGCGCTCAATCTCTTCAATGCGCGAGGTCCCCGAGGGGTGGGTGCTGAGCCATTGCGGCGGGGCTTCTTTGTTGGCTGCCGACATTTTTTGCCACAGGCTCACGCCCGCTCGGGGGTTGTAGCCGGCTCGCGCGGCCAACTCCATGCCCACCAAGTCGGCTTCGGTTTCATCTTCACGGCTGAATTTCAAGGTCAGCAAATTGGCGCCTTGTCGGGCCAGAAACCCGGTGATGTTGGGATCGATGCCAAAAATGCCCGACACCAGCGCACCGCCCAAACGGGCCAAACCATCGGTGGCTGCGGTTTTGCCCATGCGTTCGCGCGCGTGCTCTTTCAAGGCGTGCGCCATCTCGTGCCCCATCACCATCGCCACCTCGTGGTCGTCGAGCTTGAGTTCTTTGAGGATGCCGTAGAAAAACGCAATCTTGCCGCCGGGCATGCAAAACGCGTTGATTTGTTTGGAGCCAATCAGGTTGATTTCCCAACGCCAGTCGCGGGCGCGGGTGTTCCACTCGTGGGTGTGGGGAATCAGATCGCCCCCAATGCCGCGCAAGCGGCGCACCTGCGGGTGGGTGTCGGGGCCCAGCGCATTTTGTTTGGCGGCGTTTTGCAAGAGCTGCTGGTATTGCTGACCCGCGGTTTTTTCCAAATCGCCCGCGTCCACAAACTTGGCAAATTGGGAGGTGTTGCCCCGCTCCACATCCACGCCTTCGCGAGCGAAGGCATTGCCCCAGCCCAAGCCCATGGCGCAAAAGGCGCAGCCGGTCATCCACCGTCGGCGGCTGGGGTCTGGCACAGGCAATTCAGTGACGTTCATGGCGGCGCACAAAGGACAGGAATGGCGAGAGAATAACCGCTGTGACCGCTTCGAATGCCTCCCCCCCTGACGCGCCCCCGCAACCCCCTGTGTCGTGGTGGGCCAGTTGGCGGGTCTACGCCCACCCCAGTGCCTTGCGCATGCTGGCGCTGGGGTTTTCGGCGGGCTTGCCTCTGTTGCTGGTGTTGGGCACGCTGGGCTTTCGCCTGCGCGAGGCGGGCATCGACCGCTCCACCATTGGCTACTTCAGTTGGGTGGGCCTGGCCTACGGCTTCAAGTGGGTGTGGTCCCCGCTGGTCGACCGCATGCCTTTGCCCCTGCTCACCCGCGGGTTGGGGCGGCGGCGCAGCTGGTTGCTGCTGTCCCAGGTTGCCCTGATGGTGGGCATTGTGGGCATGGCCTTGAGCGACCCACAACACACGCTCAATGCCTTGGTGGGCTGGGCGGTGTTCACCGCCCTGGCCTCGGCCACCCAAGACATTGCGCTCGATGCCTTTCGCATCGAATCGGCCGACGAGCGCTTGCAAGCCGCCCTGGCGGCGACCTACCAAACCGGGTATCGACTGGCCATGATTTGGTCGGGCGCAGGCGTGCTGTGGCTGGCCGCTTCGGCCGAAGTGGCTGGGCAGGGCACCTATCAACAAGCCGCTTGGCAGTGGGCTTACCTGCTCATGGCCGGTTCCTTGGCGGTGGGCCTGCTCACGGTGCTCACGGCGCCTGAGCCCGTGCCGGTGCCGCAGGCGCCAGCGCGCAACCTGAGCGCTTGGGTGCAGCAAGCGGTGGTGGCGCCATTTGCCGATTTTTTCCAGCGCCACGGCCACCACGCCTTGTGGGTGCTGGCCCTGATTGCCACCTACCGCATCAGCGATGTGGTCATGGGCATCATGGCCAACCCGTTTTACGTGGACATGGGCTACACCAAGGAAGAGGTCGCCTGGGTCACCAAAATGTTTGGCGTGTTCATGACGCTGGCCGGTGCGTTTGTGGGCGGGGTGTTGTCGATGAAGCTGGGCGTGGCGCGCGTGCTCATGCTGGGGGCGGTGCTCAGCGCGACCACCAACTTGCTGTTTGCTTGGCTCAGCGGCATGGGCCACAACGTGCCCCTGCTGGTGGCGGTGGTCAGCGCCGACAACCTCAGCAGTGGCATTGCTTCGGCCGCCTTCATTGCCTATTTGTCGTCGCTCACCCAGGTGCGTTTTTCAGCCACGCAATACGCCTTGTTCAGCTCCATCATGTTGTTGTTGCCGAAATACTTGGCGGGCTTTTCGGGCGTCTGGGTGGATGCCCAGGGCTATGCCCACTTTTTCATGCACACGGCCTTGCTGGGCTTGCCGGTGCTTTGGCTGGTGCATCGGGCCACCTCGACGGGCTCGCTTTACGACAACTTGACGAAACCCGCACAGAATGATTCCCCCGCTGGTATGGAGTGATCACCATGGAACATTTGCTTGTTGTTGAAGACGATGCCCGGTTGGCCGATATGGTGGCCGATTACCTGCAACGCTCAGGCTTCAAAATTTCGCACGCCGGCAATGCGGCCGATGGCTTGCAGGTGGTTCAGTCCAGCCCGCGTGTGGATTTGGTCATTCTCGACCTCATGCTGCCCGACGCCGATGGCTTGGAGGTGTGCCGAAAAATTCGCGCCTTGCCCGCACCCGTGAGCACCACCCCGGTGGTCATGCTCACCGCCAAAGGTGACCCCATGGATCGGGTGGTGGGGCTTGAGATTGGTGCCGACGACTACATCCCCAAGCCCTTCGAGCCGCGCGAGTTGCTGGCACGCATCCGTGCCGTGCTGCGTCGGCACAGCAACCCCAAGGCCAAAGCCGAGCCCGTCAGTCCGGTCATGCGCTTTGGTTCGCTCGAAATCGATCGCGATGCCCGCACGGTCACCATTGGCGGCTCGCCGTGTGACCTCACCTCCTACCAATTCGACTTGCTCACTGTGCTGGCCGAGCGTGCAGGCCGCGTGCTCTCGCGCGATCAAATCATGGAACTCGTGCGCGGCAAGGAGCTTGAAGCCTTCGACCGTTCCATCGACGTTCACGTGGGCCGCATTCGTCAAGCCATTGAGGCCGATGTGAAGACCCCCAAACGCATCCTCACCGTGCGCGGTGTGGGTTATGTGTTTGCCAAGCTGCAAGACTGAGGCGCATGCGCTGGACCCAAGGCCTGCCCATGCTGCAAGCGCTCACCCGGCGCTTGTATGCGCGCTTGTGGCTGGCGGTGATTGTGGCGGTGGGGGCCACCACCATCTTGGTGGGTTATTTGTTCAGCCAGTTCGTCGAGTCCCCGGTGCGCGAAGTGGTGGTGCGCGACATCAATGGCGAGTTTTTGGGACAAGGCCCGGTTCGCCCCAGAAAGCCCGCCGACTGGAAACGCTTGGAAATGCGCGACCCCAATCAAATGAGAGTGGAAAAAGCGCTGGAGGGCCGTGCACCCGTGGGGCAATTTGGCCAGGGCCCCGAATTCTTCACCCTGCTCAACAACGGCGAAGCTTTCCTCATTCATTTGCCACGCGCCCAGCCCACATTTTTAGGCCTCACCGTGAACGACATCGCCTGGCTGCTGGCCCTCCTGGCCTTGGCTGTGGCGCTGGGCACTTACCCGGTGGTGAGACGCCTCACCCGCCGCCTCGAAAATTTGCAGCAGGGGGTTGAACGGTGGTCGCAAGGCCATTTGTCCACCCGTGTCGGGGTGGTGGGCCAAGACGAAGTCGCCTCGCTGGCGCAACAGTTCAACCACGCGGCCGAACAGGTCGAGGCGCTGGTGCAATCGCAGCGCGCCTTGTTGGCCAATGCCTCACACGAGTTGCGCACCCCACTCACGCGCATTCGCATGGGCTTGGAGCTCATGGGCGAGGTGCCCTCGCCAGAGCGCATCGACGAGATCAAGCGCAACATCGCCGAGCTCGACGAGTTGATTGGCGAAATTTTGTTGTCCAGCCGGCTCGACTCGATGCAGGCCGAAGTGGAAACCTTCGAGCGGGTGGACCTCACCGGACTGGCCAGCGAAGAATGCGCCCATGCCCAGGTGGAGTTGGATTTGGGTGCGTCGCCCAAGAGCCATTGGGTGATGGGGGTGCCCAAGTTGCTGCACCGCTTGCTGCGCAACTTGCTGGAAAACGCCCGCAAGCACGCGGGTGGCCAGGAGGTGCACGTGGCCCTGACCCAACCCGATGCCGATTGGCTGTGCTTGCGCGTGAGCGATCGCGGCCCCGGTGTGCCGGCCCTGTATCACGAGAAAATTTTTGAGCCTTTTTTCCGTCTGCCCGGTGCCGCCGAAAAAGAAGGGGCGGGGTTGGGCTTGGCGCTGGTGCGCTCGATTGTCATTCGCCATGGCGGGCGGGTGGTCTGCGAAGACCGGCCCGGTGGTGGTGTGAGCTTTGCCGTGTGGTTGCCTCGAACCGCGCCCGCTGCGGTGGTGTAAAACCCCGGCATGCGCATCGACAACCGATTCACCCAACACTTTGATTTAACCACCCCCTTGGCCCTCGCGCCCATGGCTTTGGCTGCTGGCGGCGCATTGGCCGCCGCGTGTTGCCGCGCGGGTGCCTTGGGCCTGGTGGGCGGCGGCTATGGCCAGCTCGACTGGCTGCAACGCGAATACACCCTGGCTGTCGACACCTTGCAAGCCGATGCGCCCAGCGCCCAACGCCTGGGCTGTGGCTTCATCACTTGGAAACTCGACGAAGACGCCAGCGCCCTGGATTGGCTGCTGGCCAATCACCAGCCTCGGGCCGTGATGCTGTCTTTTGGCGAGGTGGCCCGCTATGCGCCTCGCATTCGCCAGCACGGGGCCACCTTGATTTGCCAAATCCAAAGTTTGTCGCAATTGCCAGCCGTGTTGGATGCCGGGGCTCAAGTGGTGGTGGGACAAGGCATGGAAGCCGGCGGCCATGGCATGAAGGCCTCGCAAGGGCGGGGCACCTTCGCTTTGATTCCCGAGCTGGCCGATGCCTTGGCGGCGCGCGCGCCGGACGTGATGTTGTTGGCCGCTGGCGGGGTGGGCGATGGGCGCGGCATGGCCGCTTCACTCATGCTGGGTGCCGATGGGGCCTTGATGGGCTCGCGTTTGTGGGCCACCCAAGAATGCCTGGCGCCTCGGTATGCCCTCGACCAAGCCGTGGCCACCAACGGCGATGGCACGGCGCGCAGCGATGTGTTCGACCGTTTGCGCAATTTGCCTTGGCCCGAGCCCTTCGACTTTCGCGCCATCCGCAACCGACTGCATCGGCAATGGGAAGGCCGACCCGACGCCCTCAGGGCCGAATTGGCGCAAGCGCAAGCCGATTACCAAGCGGGCGTGGCCGCGGCAGACCCCGAGCGGGCCCACGCCACTGTGGGGGAGTCCACGGGCCTGATTCACGACTTGCCCGATGCGCAAAGCCTCATCGAGCGCCTGAACGCTCAGATGCTCAAGGCCTTGAGCACGCGCTGAGGGCTGATCTCGGTCAGACACCGCGTGTGCTTGAAGCGGCACTCGCGGGCATAGCAAGGCGCACAACTCAAAGGCGGATCCAGGGCCGGATCGTCTTTGAGCCAAATCACCGTGGCATGCGGGTTCAGCGGCGGGGTGTGCAAAGGGCTAGACGAGCCAAACAAGGCCACTTGGGGCACACCAAAGCTGGCGGCCATGTGCATGGCCCCTGAATCGTTGGACAACACCCGATGCGCCCCAGCCACCAGGGCCAGGGCCTGGCGCAAATCGGTTTGCCCTGCGAGGTTGAACACGCGGGTGCGCACCCGCTCGTGCAAGCGCGCCACGATGGCCTCGCACAAGTCCCGTTCTTTGGGCGAGCCCAACAACACCACCGGCCATTCGCTGCGGGTGATGGCTTCGGCCCAATGGGCCTCTGGCCAGCGCTTGGCGGGGCCATATTCGGCGCCCGGAGCCATCACCAGGGCTTCGCCCAAGGTGAGGCCCAAGTCTTGCCAAACCTGGGCCACCGCGTCGGCATCCACCACCAACTGAGGGGCGCGCTCGTCGACGCCGTGGTCGTCCAAGCTGGCAGGTGCGCCGGGCTGGGCCCAAGCTGGCAGCCCCTCCGAGGCAAAGGCTTGCGCCAAGGCCAAGTAGTGCTCCACCATGGGGGGGCGTTCGGTTTTGGAGGGGTTGGGCAGGCGCTGATTGAGCAAGCCCCAACGGCTTTCGCCCACATAGCCCATGCGCTGCGGCACGCTGGCCATCCAGGGCAACAAGGCGCTCTTGAAGGTATTGGGCAAGACCCAAGCTTGATCGAAGCGGCGCGACCAGCTGGCCGCGGTTTGCCACCGCTTGCCCCACTGCAAGCCCTTGCGCTGCAAAGGCAAGGTGATGACCTCGTGCGCGCTGGCAAAAGCTTCGCACACCGGCGCCACCCACGGCATGGCTGCCACCGTGACTTCGTGTCCGGCTTGGGCCAAGGCGCGCACCAAGGGCTCGGCCATGATGGCGTCGCCCACCCACTGAGGCGCCACCACCACGCTGCGCGTGTGCGGGGCCTCGCGCGCCGGGCGATCGATCGACAAATCCGGCACGTTCAATGGGCGGCCGCTTTAACGCCCTCGGGCAATTGGTAACGGGTGCCGCAATAAGGGCACTGAGCTTGACCCGTGCGGGCCACATCCAAAAAGACCTTGGGGTGGCTGTTCCACAAGTCCATGGACGCTTTGGGGTTGGGGCAGAACACGCCGCCATGACCATTGAGGTCCTGGGGCTGAACGATGACAGGTGCTTTCATGGTGCTTCCCAATGACAACGCTTAGGCCACCGGCGTGAGCCAGTGGGCATACTTGGGATTGCGCCCGTTGACGATGTCAAAGAACGCCGTTTGGATTTTTTCGGTGATGGGGCCACGGCTGCCCGCGCCGATTTCAATGCGGTCGAGTTCACGAATGGGCGTGACCTCGGCGGCCGTGCCGGTGAAGAAGGCTTCGTCGGCGATGTAGATTTCGTCGCGGGTGATGCGCTTTTGCACGATCTCAAGGCCCAAGTCTTGGGCAATGTGGAACACCGTGTTGCGGGTGATGCCGTTGAGCGCGCCCGCCGACAAGTCGGGGGTGTAGATGACGCCGTTTTTGATCACAAAAATGTTTTCGCCCGCACCTTCGGACACAAAGCCCGAGCTGTCGAGCAACAAGGCTTCGTCGTAGCCCTCATCGGTGGCTTCCATGTTGGCCAAGATGGAGTTGGTGTAGTTGCTCACCGCCTTGGCTTGCGTCATGGTGATGTTCACGTGGTGGCGGGTGTAGCTGCTGGTTTTGACGCGAATGCCGCGTTTCATGCCCTCGTCGCCCAGGTAAGCGCCCCAAGCCCAAGCGGCCACCATGAGGTGAATGGTGTTGCCCTTGGGGGACACGCCCAATTTTTGCGAGCCAATCCAGGTGAGGGGGCGGATGTAGCAGCTCTCGAGTTGGTTTTCACGCACCACTTGCTTTTGCACCTCGTTCACCTCGTTCGGGGTGAAGGGGATCTTCATGCGCAAAATTTTGGCGCTGTTGAACAAGCGTTCGGTGTGCTCTTGCAAGCGGAAGATGGCCGTGCCGTTGACCGTGTTGTAAGCCCGAACCCCTTCGAATGCGCCACAGCCATAGTGCAGGGTGTGGGTGAGCACGTGGATCTTGGCATCGCGCCAATCCAGCAGTTGGCCATCCATCCAAATCTTGCCATCGCGGTCGGCCATGGAGGGGGGCAGAGCAGTCATCGCCATTCCTTTCAATCGCCCGCCAAAGCTGGGCATTCGGGTCATCGGGGACAGCCATTCTATGTCCCCAACGGGGGCTTACTGGGCCGCCTGTCGCGCCCAAGCAATGGCGTCTTCCACCCGCGCCACTGGCACCACCGTGAGCCCCTCGATGGGCTTTTTGGGGGCATTGGCCGCCGGGATGAGGGCCACGGAAAACCCCAGCTTGGCGGCCTCTTTGAGGCGCTCTTGCCCGCGCGGCGCCGGGCGCACCTCGCCCGCCAAGCCCACTTCGCCAAAAGCCACCAAACCCCTGGGGAAGGGTTTATGTCGCAAGCTGCTTTGAATGGCCAGCATGACGGCCAAGTCGGCCGCCGGCTCGGTGATGCGCACGCCGCCCACCGCGTTCACAAACACGTCTTGGTCCATGCACGCCACGCCCGCGTGGCGGTGCAACACCGCCAGCAGCATGGCCAGCCGGTCACGCTCCAAACCCACGGACAAGCGCCGGGGCGATGGCCCGCCCGCGTCGAGCAAGGCCTGAATTTCCACCAGCAAAGGGCGCGTGCCTTCCAGCGTGACCAGCACACAACTGCCCGGCACCGGTTCGGCGTGCTGGCTCAGAAAAATGGCGCTGGGGTTGCTGACGCCCTTGAGGCCTTTTTCGGTCATGGCAAAGACGCCAATTTCGTTGACCGCGCCAAAGCGGTTTTTGATGGCCCGAATCAGCCGGTGGCTGGAATGGGTGTCGCCCTCGAAATACAGCACCGTGTCGACCATGTGCTCGAGCACCCGAGGCCCGGCCAGCGCCCCCTCCTTGGTGACATGGCCCACGAGCACCACGGTGATGCCTTCGCGCTTGGCCATGCGGGTGAGCATGGCGGCGCACTCGCGCACCTGCGCCACCGAGCCCGGCGCGGAGGTGAGCTGGTCGGAAAACACCGTTTGAATGGAGTCAATCACCACCAATTGCGGCTGTTGCTGTTGCACCGTGGCCTGAATGACTTCCAGTTGGGTTTCGGCCATCACCGGCACTTCACTGTCGCCCAAGCCCAAGCGGTGGGCGCGCAAAGACACCTGCGCGGCCGACTCTTCGCCGGTGACATACAGGGTTCGCAAACCCTGTCGATGCAAACCATCCAGGGCTTGGAGCAACAGGGTGGATTTGCCAATCCCAGGGTCACCACCGATGAGCACCACCCCGCCGGGCACGACCCCGCCACCCAGCACCCGGTCCAACTCGTCGTGGCCCGTGGGGTGTCGTTCGATGGACGCCGCCTGGATGCGGTTCAGGGGCTGCACTTGGCTGGCGGGTGCCAGCGAGGCGCCGGTTTGGGCGTATCGGTGCTTGGTGGCCGCGGTGGCGGCGCTCACGGTTTCTTCGAGCGTGTTCCAAGCCCCGCAATGGGGGCATTTGCCCAGCCACTGGGGGCTGATGCCGCCACAGTCGCTGCACACGTATTGGGTTTTGTCCTTGGCCATGGCAACGAGTGTATGCGGCTGGGCCCCGCCAAATTGTTAGAGAATGACCCGCGATTCCCGATTGTTGATCTGCCCCAGGCACCCCCCTTTGTGACCGTTTCCTCTTTGCCCAGCGCCGAAACCAGCGCGCACACCATGACGCCGCAGGAGCGTCGCGCCAGCGGCGCTTTGGCCCTGATTTATGCACTGCGCATGCTGGGCCTGTTTTTGGTGTTGCCCGTGTTTGCCATCGAGGCGCGCCATTACCCGGGCGGCGATGACCCCTTGCTGCTGGGCGTGGCCATGGGCATTTATGGCCTCACCCAAGCGATGCTGCAACTGGCCTACGGCATGGCCTCCGATCGTTGGGGCCGCAAGCCCGTGATCGTGCTGGGCTTGCTGGTGTTTGCGCTGGGTAGTTTTTGGGCGGCGGCGGCCGACTCCGTCATGGGTTTGTTGGTGGGGCGCAGTTTGCAAGGCGCGGGCGCGATTTCTGCGGCGGTCTCGGCCCTGCTCACCGACCTCACCCGTGACACCGTGCGCACCAAAGCCATGGCCTTGGTGGGCATCAGCATTGGGCTGATGTTCTCGGTCTCGCTGGTGCTGTCCCCGATCTTGTCGGCCCACTGGGGCCTCTCGGGCCTGTTCCAGCTCACCGGCACCTTGGCCTTGCTGGGCGTGGCCGTCATCGTTTGGCTGGTGCCACCCGCCCCCCCTTTGCCCGCCCCCGAGGCCCGCGCCCCGTTTGCCGAAGTCTTGCGCCACCCTGGCCTCATGCGCCTGAACCTCGGCGTGTTTGTGTTGCATGCGGTGCAACTCGCCATGTGGATGGCCATTCCCGCCCTGCTCGTTGCTGCGGGCCTGGACGCCTCGGCGCATTGGTCGGTGTATTTGCCCGCCGTGGTGGCCTCGGTGTTGCTCATGGGGGGGTTGTTTGCGCTGGAACGACGCGGCCACTTGAAAGCGGTGTTCTTGGCCGCCATTGCCCTCTTGGTGCTGGTGCAATTGGGCCTCTTGTGGGCCCAGCAAACCCATGCGGGCCTGTGGGTCCTGGGGCTGCTGCTGTGGGGCTTTTTCACGGGCTTCAATGTGCTGGAAGCCACACAACCCAGCTTGGTCACCCGGTTGGCCCCCACCGGCACCCGGGGCACCGCCATGGGGCTCTACAACACCTTGCAGTCGCTGGGCTTTTTTGTCGGCGGCTGGGCGGGCGGCGCCTTGGTCAAAGGCTGGGGGGCTGGCGCCTTGTTTGCCACCTGCGCGGCCGCGCTCTTCGTCTGGGGCGTGGTGGCGCGGGGCATGGCGCCCGTGCCTGCATCACCCAAAGCACGCCAATGAAACACCGTGGGGTGGAGGTGGGGGCGTCACGTTGCGCCCGCCAGCCTTCATAATGCCCCTTTCTTGCATCCAACGACACACACGAGGCTCGCATGGCATCTGTTAACAAAGTCATCATCGTCGGCAACTTAGGTGCCGACCCCGAAACCCGCTACATGCCCTCGGGCGATGCAGTGACCAACGTCCGCGTGGCCACCACCGACCGCTACAAAGACAAGCAAAGCGGCGAAATGCGCGAGGCCACCGAGTGGCACCGCATCAGCTTCTTTGGCAAGCTGGCCGAAATTGCCGGGCAATACCTGAAAAAGGGCTCGCAAATTTACGTCGAGGGCTCGCTGCGCACCCGCAAATACACCGACAAAGACGGCGTCGAAAAATACGCCACCGAAATTCGCGGCGACAGCATGCAAATGCTGGGCTCACGCCAAGGCATGGGCGAAGGTGGTGGCGGTGGCCAAGGCGGCGGTGGCGGTGGCGAATACAGCCGCCCGGCGCGTTCGGCCCCACCGGCAGCGGCCAGCGGCGGTGCACGCCAAGCGCCCGCCAAGTCCGGCTTCGACGACATGGACGACGACATTCCGTTCTAAGCCCCTCGGGCTTCGTCGCCTCAACCGCCCCAGGTGTCTTGCGCCTGGGGCTTTTTTTTAGCTGGCGCCGACCACGCTCAAACTCCAATGCGCACTCAAGGACTCGCCTGGCGCCAGCACGGTCACGCCCAAGTCTTCGGGCTCCAAACCCGGGTCTTGGGCCAGCAGGTTCAAGGCGTTGTTCACATGGCTCACCGGCTCCACCGCCACGTCGTCGCGGTCGGGTCGGGTGAAGACCACCAGGTGCTTCAAGCTCGATTGCAGCTGCCAAACCCGCTGATCCGGACCCCGCAGCACCGCTTGGCCCGACCAACCCGAAAAGCAATGGTCGATGTTCAGGGCATCGAGGGCTACGTCCAAGCCCGACACCGGTCTGGCGCGCGTGGGCAATTGGTCGTCGCCCATGTCCCACCGTTGGGTGGCTTCGAATTGCAAGCCCATGCCCGGGTGTTTCACAAAAAAGGGATGCCAGCCCAAGCCCACGGGGGTGGCCACCTCGTCTTGGTTGGTGATGGACAAGCTCATGGTGAGGCCTTGGTCGCCCAGCTGAATCCACTGCGAGGCGTCATAGGCAAACGGCCAGCCGGGTTCACGCCGATGCTCGTGGCTGAGCAGCACGCTGTCGGCGCTGTGATCGAGCACGGCCCAGGGTCGCTGCCAGCCAATGCCATGAATGGCGTGGGGCTCTGCGCCGTTGTTGCGCACCAGCGGATGGCTGGTGCCTTGCCACTTCAGTTCGGCGTGGCCCACTCGGTTGGAATAAGGCACCAGCACATAGCAAGCCGATTGCCGTGCCGAGGTGATGGCCGCCGCGCCGGGTGAGCGCAACACCGGCAAGCCTTGGTGCCAAAGCCCGGCCAAGCAGCCCCCCAAGGCGGGCACCACTTCGCAGCGCCAATCGCCATGGGCCAGCGTCAACGGTTGGGTCATGTCTGTCCTCCTGTTTGCACGCAACAAGGCCGTTGCCCTTGGCCCCATTGTGCAGTGCCAGGCGGACGTAGACTGTCGCCTCATCTTCAACCCCATCGCCCATTGGGCGAACCTGCACTGCCCCTGTCATGACCGCTTGTTCTCACACCCCTTGCTCTCGTTTCACCCGTGTCCCCGCTTGGGGCCTGGGGCTCGCCTGCTTGGCCATCAGCTGGTCGGCCCAAGCCGGCCGCCCTTTGGATGTGGACGATGCCGGCACCAATGAAGCCGGCCACGGCCATGTGGAGCTGTGGCACACCCGCGGCGCCGACGGTGAACACAGCACGACGGTGGCGCCTGCCTTCGCACCCCTGCCGGGGCTGGAGCTGGGTTTTGCCCGCCAAACTACGGCCAGCTCAGGGGCAGTGGCCCAAACCGCTTCGGTCAAATGGCTGATCACGCCCAGCCAAGAACAAGGGTGCAACCAAGGCTTGGCGGGTGGCTTCACCCAGCGCGATCAGGACAACCCTGGCGCTCGATTTGCCTGGTTCATCAACACCTGCAACGTGAACGGCGGCGCCCTGCACCTGAACCTGGGTTTCACCCAAGACCACGGGGATCGACAGTTGCCCCTCATGGGCTGGGCTTACGAGCTCACAGGCGGCACCCTCACCCCGCACGTGCAATGGGTGACACAAAAGGGCACCACCCCCTTGTTCGGGGCGGGCCTGCGCACGGCACTCAGTGATCGCGTGCAACTCGACGGCAGCGTGTCACGCCAAGGCGGCCAATCGATTTGGACGCTGGGCACCAAATTCAGCTTCTGATCGTCCACCAGCCAGCGCCCATAAAAAAAGCCCACCGCGAGGGTGGGCCAACCAAGGATGAGGGACGTGGCCCGGCTTGGCCGGGCCCTGTGCGATTTAACGGTTGTAGGCCGATTCGCCGTGTGAGGTGATGTCCAAGCCCTCGCGTTCCTCTTCTTCGGGGACGCGCAGACCGATGACCAGGTCGGTGATTTTGTAGGCCACGAAGGACACCACCGCCGACCACACAATGGTCACCAACACCGCCTGCAACTGCACCCACACTTGCGCGCCAATGGCGTAGTCGGGGCTGGCGGCATTGGCCACGTAGTCGTAGATGCCGGATCCGCCCAACGAAGGTGCAGCGAACACACCGGTGAGCAAGGCACCCACGATGCCGCCCACGCCGTGCACACCAAACACATCGAGCGAGTCGTCGGCACCCAGCATGCGCTTGAGGCCCGTCACGCCCCACAAGCACAGCACGCCAGCAATCAAGCCGATGGCAATGGCGCCCATGGGGCCCACGAAACCACAAGCCGGGGTGATGCCCACCAAGCCCGCCACTGCACCCGAGGCCGCACCCAACATCGAGGCTTTGCCTTTGAGCAGGGCTTCCGCAGCGCTCCAGCTGAGCGTGGCGGCGGCAGTGGCCACCAAGGTGTTGACGAAGGCCAGAGCGGTCACGCCATTGGATTCCAGGTTGGAGCCGGCGTTGAAACCAAACCAGCCCACCCACAGCAACGAGGCACCAATCATGGTGAACACCAGGTTGTGCGGAGGCATGGACTCTTTACCAAAGCCCACGCGCTTGCCCACCAAAATGGCGCCCACCAAACCCGCGATGGCGGCGTTGATGTGAACCACCGTGCCACCGGCGAAGTCGAGTGCGCCTTTGGCCCAGAGGTAACCGGCAGCGGCCGAGACTTTGTCCACCGATGCGGCATCGGTGATGGCGTCGGGGCCGTCCCAATACCAAACCATGTGCGCCACCGGCAAATAGCTGAAGGTGAACCACAGGGCACAGAACAACAGCACCGCAGAGAAGCGAATGCGCTCGGCAAACGCGCCCACGATCAGCGCACAGGTGATGGCAGCAAAGGTGGCTTGGAAGGCAGCGAAGGACAGCTCGGGGATGACCACGCCTTTGCTGAAGGTGGCGCCCACGCTATCTGGGGTGATGCCCTTGAAGAACAGCTTGTCGAAGCCGCCAAAGAAGGGGCTGCCACCCGTGAAGGCAACGCTGTAGCCGTAGATGACCCACAACACGTAAATGAGGGACGAGACCACAAACACCTGCATCAACACGGACAACATGTTCTTGGAGCGAACCAAGCCGCCGTAGAAGAGGGCCAGACCGGGAATGGTCATGAGGATGACCAACAAAGTGGCCACCGTCATCCAGGTGGTGTCGCCCTTGTTGGGCACGGGGGCGGGGGCTGCTGCGGGCGCAGCTGCCGCCGGTGCCGCCGCAGGGGCGGCCGCAGCCGGCGTGTCGTTGGCGGCCACTTGCACAGCCACCGGCGTGGCGGCGGCTGGGGTGGTTTCTGAAGCCTGTGCGGCGCCCATCCACAGCCCGAGGCTGAAGGAGAGGGCAATCAGTAGTTTTTTCATGATGACTCGCTTTCTGTCAGCAATGGGTCAAAGGGCGGTCTTGCCGGTTTCGCCGGTGCGAATCCGAACCACTTGTTCGAGGTCTTGCACAAAAATCTTGCCGTCACCGATCTTGCCGGTGCGCGCGGCGTTTTCGATGGCTTCAATGACGGCGTCGAGCAAGCCCTCGTCGATGGCGGCTTCGATCTTCACCTTGGGCAAAAAATCAACCACGTATTCGGCACCCCGATACAACTCGGTGTGGCCTTTTTGGCGACCAAAGCCTTTGACTTCGGTCACCGTGATGCCTTGCACCCCAATGGCTGACAAAGCTTCGCGGACTTCATCGAGCTTGAAGGGTTTGATGATGGCGGTGATGAATTTCATTCGCTGCTCCTTGTTGATCAGAAGGCGTATTTCAGGCCCAGCACCACGGCGCTCTTGCCTTTGGATTTCGCCGAGTGTTGGTCTGAGCTGGGCCAGCTGGATTGGTTGGACGTGGCCACAGCCATGGCGCTGGCGCTCAAACCATTGCCCAAATCCTTGCCCAGCGTGAGTGATGCATCAGAGTAGGAGTAAACGCTGTTCGAGGCGCCATCCACGGTGCCAGCCAAGGTTTGACGACCCACGTGCGGAGTGAGCGAGAAGCCGTTGCCCAAATCGAAGGTGGCGCTCAGGTCGAGGTAGCCGCTGCCTTTGCTGTTTTTCACACCAAACAAGTTGGTCAGGCTGTGCGAATACTTGGCGGTCAACACACCGATGGTGAGCGCGCCATAGACCTCGGTGGTGTTGGCGTTGGCGCCCAGGTTGCTGTATTTGTTGCCCGGGTAGTAGTAGGTCAGCACGCCCACGTCGTAGCCGGTGCCACTGGCGGTGGCGCCTTTGAAGCCGCCATACAGGTCGATTTCAAGGTTGGTGGAGCCGGTATCGGTGGTGGCGCCACCGCCGTGCGATTTGCCATCGTCTTTGATCCAGTCGATGGTCGAACCCCACACGCCCAGGTAAGCCCCGCTGGGTGCTGCGTAGTCCACGCCGCCTTGCACGGCGGGCTTGAAGCTCGATTGGGCCAGGCCGCGGTAACGGTATTCGCTGACGGCGCCCACGTTGAAGCTCACGGGCGATGCTTCGGCGAAGGCCTGGCCAGCGCTCAGGCCCAAGGCGGCCACGGCAATCAATCGGTGCAGTGTTTTTGTTGTCATGATGAACTCCAGAAATGAAAAAGGAATGCACCCCTCTTGCAGGGTTCGTGCCAGCCTTTGCCTCGGTTTTCGCCCCCTGTTTCGGGCTTTTTGCCTCGATTCGGGGCGCAATTGCGGCCTTGGGCGCAGGCATAAGCACCAAATCGGTGCGCGCGTGCCACCCTTGCCCCAAACCGAGTCACACGCCACCCACGCGCCCACACCGCGCCAGACACTGGCGGTTTCAGACATCCGAGGAGCCGGCCATGGGCTTAGCGATCGTGAACAGCTGGGCCTTGATGGGCCTGCAAAGTTGCCCGGTTCAGGTGGAGGTGCATTTGGCCAATGGCTTGCCCAGCTTCACCTTGGTGGGGCTGGCCCAAGGGGCCGTGAAGGAAGCGCGGGAACGCGTTCGCTGTGCCATTCAGCAATCGGGGTTCGACTTCCCCAGCAACCAGCGCATCACCGTGAACCTGGCCCCCTCCGATTTGCCCAAAGACTCCAGCAGCTTTGACTTGCCCATGGCCTTGGGGGTCTTGGCGGCCAGTGGGCAAATTCCCCTGGACGCTTTAGCCGCCTGCGCGTTTTCCGGCGGGCTGTCCCTGGCTGGGGATTTACGACCCGTGCGCGGCGCTTTGGCCATGCGCTTGCATGCCGTGCACCAGGGCAGCTCGCTGCCGTGGGTGTTGCCAGCGGGCAGCGCAGAGGAGGCCGCTTGCGTGCCCGGCGGCCCGTTGTGGCGTGGACGCCATTTGCGCGATGTGGTGGCGCACTTGCGGGGCGAGCCCCCTGTGGACGATGAGGCCTGGGTGCAATTGCCTTCGGGCACAGGGGCTGCCAGTGCCCGGCCCCCCGACACCGATTGGTCAGAGGTCAAAGGGCAAGCCAGTGCCAAGCGCGCTTTAGAAGTGGCGGCGGCGGGTCAGCACAGCGTGTTGTTGCAAGGACCGCCGGGCTCGGGCAAAACCTTGCTGGCCGAGCGCTTTGTGCAGTTGTTGCCCCGCATGCGCCCCGACGAGGCCTTGGCCAGCGCAGCCTTGCAAAGCCTGAGTGGGCAGTTTCAGTTGGTGCGCTGGGGCCAACGGCCATTTTGTCGGCCACACCACACCGCCACGGCGGTGTCCCTGGTCGGTGGCGGGGTGCCGCCACGTCCTGGTCAGGCCGCCTTGGCGCATTTGGGGGTGCTGTTTTTGGACGAATTGCCCGAGTTTGATCGCGCAGCCCTGGAGGCCTTGCGTGAGCCTTTGGAGAGCGGGTTCATCACCTTGTCCCGCTCCCGGCATCTGGCGCAATTTCCAGCCCAGTTCGTGTTGGTGGCCGCGATGAACCCTTGCCCTTGCGGCCATTTGGGTTCGTCCTTGCCCTGCCGGTGCACACCCGACCAGGTCGCCCGCTATCAGGGCAAGGTGAGTGGCCCACTGCTGGACCGGGTGGATTTGCAAGTGTCCGTGCCCACGCAAGCGATGGACGAGGTGTGGCAAGCCCCGCCGGGTGAGTCGAGCGCCACGGTGCAAGCGCGCACCGAAGCGGCCTGGGCGCGGGCTTGGTCTCGCCAAGGCAAACCCAATCGGGCCCTGACGGTGGCGGAGCTCGATGCGCTGCCCATCGCGGCGGATGCGCAAGCCGCTTTGCAACAAGCGGCCGCGCGCCTGGCTTGGTCAGCCCGCGCGGTGCACCGGGTGCTGCGGGTGTCGCGCACGATTGCCGACTTGCAAGCCAGCGACAGGGTCGAGCGCCACCATGTGGCCGAAGCCCTGCAATACCGCTTGCGCCAATCCAGTGCGCCTTAGCGCCTGGCGTCCGTTCAGGGCTGCCGCAGCCACACCTGGGTGCGGCCCAACAAGGGCACGCCCACGTAACCGCGCACCTCCAGTTGTTGGCCCTGGGCGGTCAAGCGCACTTTCAAGCGGTATTCCGTGCCACTTTCGGGGTCAAGAATGGTGCCGCCTTCCCACACGCCAGCCTCATCGGCATGGGCTTTGAGGCCACGAATGAGGGTGAGGCCTTGTAGGGGTTGGTCCTTGCGATCGCCGGGGCAAGCGGTGCACCGGGCATCGGGTTGGGCGTTGGGGTCCAGGCGTTGATGAAGCACGCCTTCCCACTCGCTGCCTTTGGCCTGGATGCGCACCACCGAGCGGGCCGCGCCCGTTTTGTCGTCGATGGTTTTCCAGTCGCCCTCAATGCTTTGGGCCCACAGGCTGGTCACCCCAGCCAAGCCCAAGCAGCCCACCATTAACCAAGGTTTCATGTGTTGCTCCTGAAGGTTCAAAGTCGCAAGCCGGGCATGGAGCGCTCGATGGCTTCCATCGACGCGCCATCGCGCGCGGCCAAATCTTGCAGCTGGTCTTCACCCACTGCGCCCACGTTGAAGTATCGGGCTTGGGCGTGGTGCAAGTAAAACCCACAAATGCTGGAGGCCGGATTCATGGCCCAGTGTTCGGTCAGGTCGATGCCAATGTCCTCGCAGCCCAGCACGCGGAACAGGTCGCTTTTGACCCGGTGATCGGGGCAGGCGGGGTAGCCAGGTGCGGGGCGAATGCCTCGGTATTGCTCGTCGATCAAGGCCTCCAGGCTCAACTGCTCCTGGGGGGCATAGCCCCACAAGTCGGTGCGCACGCGCTGATGCAACACCTCGGCAAAGGCCTCGGCCAAACGATCCGCCAAGGCCTTGAGCATGATGGCGCTGTAGTCGTCGTGGTCTTGCACAAAGCGCTGCGCCCGCTCCTCCACGCCATGGCCGGCGGTGACCGCAAACACCCCCACGTGGTCGGGCAAGCCTTCCGGCGCCACAAAGTCGGACAAGCAGCGATTGGGGCGGCGCACGCCATCGATGACGGGCTTTTCGGTTTGTTGGCGCAAGCCTCGCCACACCATCAAGACTTCGGTGCGCGACTCATCGGTCCACAGCACGATGTCGTCGCCACGGCGGTTGGCGGGGTAAAACGCCACCACGCCTTGGGGTTGAATCCATCGGCCCTCGATCAAGCGCTTGAGCATGCGCTTGCCGTCGCTGAAAACGCGCACGGCTTCGTCGCCAACCACGGGGTCTTTGAGGATTTCCGGGAAGGGCCCGGCCAAGTCCCAGGTTTGAAAAAACGGCCCCCAGTCAATGGCCGCGGCCAACTCGTTCAAGTCGAAGTTTTTCAGCAGCCGGCGGCCCAAAAACTTGGGCTGCGGCAAATCGTCATGGCTCAAGACCGGCGCGTTGTCACGGGCGGCTTGCAGGCTCACCAATGGGGTGGTGCGTTTGTTGGCGTGCTGTTGACGCACGCGCGCATAGTCGTTGTTGATGTCGGCAATGTATTGGCTGGCTTGATCGCTCAACAGGTGTTGGGCCACGCCCACCGCACGCGAAGCGTCGGGCACATAAATCACTGGCCCCTCGTAGTGGGGGGAAATTTTCACGGCGGTGTGCACGCGGCTGGTGGTGGCGCCACCGATCATGAGCGGGATTTTGCGCAGTCGGAAATGCTCATCCTTTTGCATCTCTGCAGCCACGATTTGCATCTCTTCCAGGCTGGGGGTGATGAGCCCCGACAAACCAATGATGTCGGCGCCCTCGACTTTGGCGCGCGCCAAAATGTCGTGACACGGCACCATCACGCCCATGTTGACCACCTCGAAGTTGTTGCACTGCAGCACCACGGTGACGATGTTTTTGCCAATGTCGTGCACATCGCCCTTCACCGTGGCCATGATGATCTTGCCCTTGCTGCGCACATCGGCCCCAGTGGCCGCCAAGGCCTGCTTTTCTGCTTCGATGTAGGGCACCAAATGCGCCACGGCTTGCTTCATGACGCGCGCGCTTTTCACCACTTGGGGCAAAAACATCTTGCCTTGACCAAAGCGGTCACCCACGATGTTCATGCCATCCATCAGCGGGCCTTCGATCACTTCCAGTGCGCGCCCCCCTCGGGCCATCACGGCTTGATAGGCCGCCTCGGTGTCCTCGGTGATGAAGTCGGTGATGCCATGCACCAGGGCATGGGCCAAGCGTTCATTCACCGGCGTGGGGGCTTCGGGCGTGCCACGCCAAGCCAACTGCTGGCTCACGTCTTTGCTGGCGCCCTTGGCCTGCTCGGCAATTTCCAGCAGGCGTTCTGCGGCATCGTCCCGGCGATTGAGCACCACGTCTTCCACCCGCTCGCGCAGCTCGGGCTCGAGTTCGTCGTACACGCCAATCATGCCGGCATTCACAATGCCCATGTCCATGCCCGCACGAATGGCGTGATACAAAAACACGGTGTGAATGGCTTCACGAACCGGGTCGTTGCCCCGGAATGAAAAGCTCACATTCGAAACGCCGCCCGAGACTTTGGCACCCGGCAAATGTTGTTTGATCCAGCGCGTGGCTTCGATGAAGTCCACCGCGTAGTTGTTGTGTTCTTCAATGCCCGTGGCGATGGCAAACACGTTGGGATCAAAAATGATGTCCTCCGGGGGAAAGCCCACACGGTCCACCAAGGTGCGATACGCCCGTTCGCAAATTTCAATTTTGCGTTCGTAGGTGTCGGCCTGGCCTTGTTCATCAAAAGCCATGACCACTGCTGCTGCGCCATAGCGTCGAATCAGTCGCGCTTGGTGAATGAAGTTGTCTTCACCTTCTTTCAGGCTGATGGAGTTGACGATGCCCTTGCCCTGAATGCAGCGCAAGCCCGCCTCAATCACCGACCATTTCGACGAGTCCACCATCACCGGCACGCGGGCAATGTCGGGCTCGGCCGCCACGAGGTTCAAAAAACGCACCATGGCCGCTTCGCTGTCGAGCATGGCTTCGTCCATGTTCACATCAATGATCTGCGCGCCGTTTTCCACCTGTTGACGCGCCACGCTCAAGGCCTCTTCGTATTGGCCATTGAGGATCATTCGGGCAAAGGCCTTGGAGCCGGTGACGTTGGTGCGCTCGCCAATGTTCACGAACAAGCTGTTCGCATCCAAGCTCACGGGCTCAAGCCCTGACAAGCGCAAGGGCTGAACCTTAGACAACTCCGGTTGGGATTGAGGGGCAAAAGGGGTAGACATGGCTCACCTGTGATCGGGGTGAGCGTCGTTGCAGAATGATCTGTTCAAGCCTGACCCCGCATGGGGGCTGCAACGCTCCTTGAACGGCCAACATTTTATAAGTCGCCAGCTGCACGCGTGCGCGCAGCGCCGCCCACAAATGAGTATTTTGTGGTTACATTAGCGTCATCAATGAATACCGCACGTGTTTACCCCATCCATGGGGACCTCCCCGATTGGCCCGCCACAGGCCAGCAAGCGCCGTGGCGGTCTCGCCCCATGATGGCCTTGGCCAGTCGCTTGCAGCAACTGCCCTGGTTTGCCGACGAATCGGTGTGCGTCACCGTCAGCAGCTCTTGGGGGTTTGAGCGGCCCCAATTTGAATTGTTGGTGATTCAAGGGGGGTCGCCGGTTCACCCGCCTGGCTTGGCCGAGCGACAAACCGTCATGGGCCTGTTGCTGCACGAGGCCAGGGCTGTGCAATTGCCGCTCACGCACCATCAGGTTCGATTGCTCAACTGGCACGAGGATTCGCCCACCGGCTTGAGCAGTTGGCGCCAAGACCTGGTTTGGGAAGTTCCGGCGCCCATGCTGTTGTTGGTGGACTCCTGGCCCCTCATCAACCCCAGCGCCTTGAGGCGGCTTCGGCTGGCGGTGTTGGCGCAGCTGAACACCGGGGCATCGCCTCAAGGCCTGTCGCTCATCGAGGGCGTGATTCACACGTTGCAAGCCGCTTGGCACGGGCTGTGTCTGCAGTCGGCGGCCGAGCCCACACCCCTCACCCGGCTGGGCTGGCGCTTCGCCATTCACTCCCTCATCTTGGCCTTGCTGCACCACCGGCCACCGACGCCTGAAGCCGTCTTGGCCCTGTGTGAACTCAGCCCCATGGCGCGCTTGGAAGGGCTCATGCCCCTGCTGCCCCAGACCACGCCTTGGGCACAAGACTGGGCGCAATTCCAGCGCGATTGGTCCCGTTTGGTGGCGCAGACTGGCCATGGGGCTTGGGGCGAGCCACCCCACGACTCGGCCCAGGCCGTGATGCGGGTGCAACAGTATTTGCATCGGCTGCTCAACGCCCCGGGCCTGGACCCCAACCTGCGCCTGGCCGTTTGGGTTTGATGGGGTCAGGCGGCAGGCTGCAAAGCCAGTGGGTCTAAACGAACCCGTGCCGCCCGGTGAGCGGCGCAATCGGCAATGGCCCGAATGTGCTCAGGGGTGGTCCCGCAGCAGCCCCCCACCACGTTGACCCAACCCTCGCGCATGAACTCATCGAGCAAGCGGCTGGTGTCGGCCGGGGTTTCATCGAAGCCGGTGTCGCTCATGGGGTTGGGCAAGCCTGCATTGGGGTAGCAGCTGATGAAGGTGTCGCCCGCCACGCGCGCGAGCTCCTGAATGTAGGGCTTCATGAGCGCTGCGCCCAAGGCACAGTTCAGGCCAATGGCCAATGGCCGCGCATGGCGAACGCTGTGCCAAAAGGCCGTCACGGTTTGACCGCTGAGCAAGCGCCCTGAGGCATCGGTCACCGTGCCGCTGATGATCAAAGGCAAACACTCGCCAGTGGCTTCAAAGCATTCATCGATCGCAAACAAAGCGGCCTTGGCGTTGAGGGTGTCAAAAATGGTCTCCACCAACAAGGCGTCAACCCCGCCTTCCATCAGGGCCATCACCTGCTCGTAATACGAGGCCCGCAGGGTTTCAAAGTCCACGTTGCGAGCGCCCGGGTCGTTCACGTCTGGGCTGATGCTGGCGGTTTTGGGGGTGGGCCCCAGGGCGCCCAAGACAAAACGCGGTTTGTCGGGGGTGCTGTGCCGGTTGGCAGCGGAGCGGGCCAGGCGGGCCGCCTGCAGGTTCATTTCACGGGCCAAATGGGCCATGTCGTAATCGGCTTGCGCCACTTGGGTCGCGCCAAAGGTGTTGGTTTCAATCAGGTCTGCACCCGCCAACAAATACCCTTCGTGAATGTCGCTCACGACGTCGGGGCGGGTGAGGTTGAGCAACTCGTTGTTGCCCTTGACGTCTTTGGACACCTCCAGAAAACGCTCCCCACGAAAATGCGCTTCGGTGAGTTTCAGGCGCTGCACCATGGTGCCCATGGCGCCATCCAGAATCAGAATGCGCTGAGCCAGCAGGTCGGGAAGCGCTTGGGCGCGGGTGTAGGCAGGAAAAGTCATGCCGCCATTGTAGGAAGCCCGGCCAGCGCAATTGATTACAATGCGCCCATTAACCAGGAGCCTTCCATGTCTGACCACCACAACGCCCCCGAATCGGAAGACGTCGTTGAAGCCATCGTGCCCTTGATGCCCGTGGTGCTGCCCATTGCCGGCGGCGTGCTGATCTTCTTGCTGGCCTTCATTGCCGTTTTCATGGGCTAAACCCCCAGTTTTCCCCGTCCCGGCGCCGCTTTGCGGCGCTTTTTCGTTGGTGAGGCCCTCTGGCGTGGGTCAGATCGGTGTCAGGCAAGGACATTGACCCGCCGTTTACAATCCCCCACCCAGTTGGCCAGGGTCATTTCGCCACGTGCCGGTCACGGGGCCAACGTGGTTTGTGATCAGTGCGATGCACCCGCATGGTGCGCGCCTTGATCAGAAACAACGTTGAACTTGGAGCTTGAAATGAATGCAATCACTCAACCGGTCATTGACCTGAACGTGCCCGACCATGTCAAAAACCCACGCCTGGTGGCCTGGGTCGCAGACATGGTGGCCTTGTGCAAACCTGCCGCCATTCATTGGTGCGATGGCAGCGAGGCGGAATACAACGCCCTGTGCCAACAGTTGGTGGACGCCGGCACGTTCAAGCGCCTGAACCCGGCCAAGCGTCCCAACTCTTACCTGGCTTGGTCTGACCCCAGCGACGTGGCGCGTGTCGAAGACCGCACCTTCATTTGCTCCCAGAAAAAAGAAGACGCCGGCCCCACCAACAACTGGATGGACCCGGCCGAAATGCGCAACACCTTGCGCCCCCTGTTCGATGGCTGCATGGCCGGCCGCACAATGTATGTGGTGCCCTTCAGCATGGGCCCCCTGGGCTCGCACATTGCCCACATTGGCATTGAGCTGTCCGACAGCCCCTACGTGGCCGTGAACATGCGCATCATGACCCGCATGGGCAAAGCCGTGTATGACGTGATCGGCACCGATGGCGATTTCGTGCCGTGTGTGCACACCGTGGGCGCGCCCTTGCAAGCGGGCCAAGCCGATGTGGCCTGGCCCTGCAACAAGACCAAATACATCGTGCACTACCCCGAGACCCGCGAAATTTGGTCGTATGGCTCGGGTTACGGCGGCAACGCCTTGTTGGGCAAGAAGTGTTTTGCCCTGCGCATCGCCTCCAACATGGGTCGCGATCAGGGCTGGCTGGCCGAGCACATGCTCATCCTGGGCGTGACCAACCCCGAAGGCAAGAAATACCACATCGCCGCGGCTTTCCCCAGCGCTTGCGGCAAAACCAACTTCTCCATGCTGGTGCCGCCCCAAGGCTTTGAAGGCTGGAAAGTGACCACCATTGGCGATGACATCGCCTGGATCAAGCCCCATTCCGATGGCAAGCTCTACGCCATCAACCCCGAGGCGGGCTACTTTGGCGTGGCACCGGGCACCAACTTCCACACCAACCCCAATTGCATGGCGAGTTTGGACAAAAACGTCATCTTCACCAACGTGGCCCTGACCGACGATGGCGACGTGTGGTGGGAAGGCATGGAAAAAGACACCGGCCAACTGCCCGACCACTTGGTGGACTGGCAAGGCAAGGATTGGACCCCGGCCATTGCCAAGGAAACCGGCGCCAAGGCCGCTCACCCCAACGCCCGCTTCACGGTCTCGGCCATCAACAACCCGGCCCTCGACGCACAGTGGGACGATGCGGCCGGCGTGCCCATCGATGCGTTCATTTTTGGCGGTCGTCGCTCGACCACCGTGCCCCTGATCACCGAGGCTCGCAACTGGGTCGAGGGCGTTTACATGGCCGCCACCATGGGTTCCGAAACCACCGCCGCCGCCGCTGGCCAGCAAGGCGTGGTGCGACGCGACCCCTTCGCCATGCTGCCGTTCATGGGCTACAACATGAGCGACTACTTCCAGCACTGGCTGAACCTGGGCCAAAAGCTGCAAAGCAGTGGCGCCACCTTGCCCCGCATCTACACCACCAACTGGTTCCGCAAAGGTGAAGATGGCAAGTTCATTTGGCCGGGCTATGGCGAAAACATGCGCGTGCTCAAGTGGATCATCGATCGCATCGAAGGCAAGGCCTCTGGTCAAGACAACATCTTTGGCGTGAGCCCCGCTTATGCCGAGCTGAACTGGACCGGCCTGGACTTCAACGCCCAGTCGTTTGCGCAAGTGACCAACATCGACAAAGCCGCTTGGCAAGCCGAGCTCAAGTTGCACGATGAGCTGTTCACCCAGCTGGCTTACCACCTGCCGGTGGAAATGACGGCCACCAAGGCCGCCTTGCACGCCCGCTTGGACGCCTGATCACTGGGTTTGCTGGGCCAACGCCACGTAGTCGAGGACAGGCACCTCTTCGGCGCGGCGTTGGACGTCAAACGCACCCTGAAAACCCCGCGCCTCCAGCCAACGCCCCAGCGTGTGCCGCAGCAATTTGCGGCGCTGTGAAAAAGCCACCTTCACCAACTCGCTCAAATGGCCCAGAGGCACCGGGGCGGGTTGGGCCAAGGGCTGCATGCGAACCACTGCGCTGTCCACCTTGGGCGGTGGGTCAAACGCCTCGGGGGGCACGTCCAACACGTTTTCCATGGCATAGCGCCACTGGAGCATGACGCTCAAGCGGCCGTAGTCGCTGGTGCAGGGCTGCGCCACCATGCGGTCGACCACTTCCTTTTGCAACATGAACACCTGGTCTTGCACCACGTTCACGTGGTCGAGCAAATGAAACAAGATGGGCGTGGAGATGTTGTAGGGCAAGTTCCCAACCACCCGCAGGCGGGCGGCGCCCAACTCGCTGGCCCACTGGCTGAAATCCACCGTGAGCACATCGGCCTCTTTCACCGTCAACTGGGGCTGGGTGCGCAAGCGTGCGGCCAAATCGCGGTCGATTTCCACCACGTGCAAATGCGACAGATGGCGCAACAACGGCTGGGTCAAAGCGCTCAGGCCCGGGCCAATTTCCACCATCACATCGCTTACCTGAGGCTCGATGGCCCTCACGATGGCATCGATCACGCCCACGTCCGTGAGAAAGTGCTGGCCAAAGCGCTTGCGCGCCTGGTGGGCAGGGCGGCTCATTCGGGCTGTTCGCGCATCTCGATGAAGGCTTTGCCCCGCAAGGCCATCACCCAATCGTCAATGGCTTTGGGGGCCTTTTGCTGGCGCAGTCGGCCTTCGGCCACCGCGCGGATTTGATCCTCGGTCATGGGGGTCATCTTGCGTTGCAGCACCTCGATGAGGTGCAAGCCAAACGGGCTGTCGACGGGCTCGGCAATTTGGCCCAACTGCAGGGCATTCATGGCGGCTTCAAAGCTGGGCACGAATTGCCCCGGATTGGCCCAACCCAGCACGCCACCGTCCTCGGCCGAACCGTCTTGGGACCAGCGTTTGGCGGCTTGGGCAAACGTGGTCTTGCCTTGCAAAATGTCTTGTCGAAGTTGGGCCAGTTGGGCGCGCGCCTGGGCGCGCTCCTGGGGGGATTGGGCCCGAATCAGGATGTGGCGCGCCAAAGTCTGCGGGTAGGTGAGCGCCGGCCGAAAGTCGGTTTCCGACACCAGCTTCAAGATGTGCCAGCCCGCACCCGAGCGCACCAAGCCAGAAAGCTCGCCAGGCTTGAGGCCTTTGACGGCATTCACAAACAGTGCCGGCCAGCGGTCCAGATCGCGCTCACCCAGATCGCCCCCTTGGGCGGCGTCGGGCGCTTGCGAACGCGCCCGGGCCACGGTGGCAAAGTCTTGGCCATCCTTGAGTTGTTGCAACACCGCCTGCGCCTCACGAGCCAAGGCCTGCTGCGAGCTCTCGCTGGCACCCTCGGGAACCGCCACCAAGACCTGGGCCAAGTGTAAGCGCCGCACCACGGGCTGATCGTTCAAGGCCTCAATGGCGCGTTGCACTTCGCCATTGCTCAGCTTGATGCCTTTGACCACGAGTTCATCGTGGGCACGCTGCAGCATCAACTGCTGGCTCACATAGGTTTCAAAGTTCGCCCAGCTGAGCCCCGCCTCGGTCACGCGCGCACGCAACTGGTCCAGGCTCAGGCCATTGCGGCTGGCCAAGGCGCTGAGTTCAGCCGTCACGTCTTGCGCAGGAACCGCATCCAAGCGCTTGCCGGCTTCTTGCAATTGCAGCTGCTCGTCGATCAATTGCTGCAAGACCTGGCGCAAGGGCACGGCTTCTGGCGCTTGGCCCATGAAGCGCAGCAATCGCTGGCGGGCCAACAACTCCTGGTGGGTGATGGGGCGCTCGTTCACCACCGCCACGATGTAGTCCAAGGTTTGGTTGCTCGCCGGGGTGGTTGCTTGGGCCAGGGCCACGCCGCTGGGCACACTGACCCACAGCGCAAAAGCCACCAGCCAAAACCATCGTTTGTTGTTCATCGCTCACTCATACCGGTCAAAACGGCTCACCGGTTCGTTGTCCAAACTGTTGAGGCGTTGGTAGTTGGGAATTTGGGTTTGCAGCGCACCCAAGGGGCTAATGCCAACCCGAGAGAAACCATTGAGCGACAACTCAAACATCAGCCGTTGGTTGAAGGTGCTCAAGGCCGTTTGTTGCCGATCGATGACGACCCGGCCCACCCAGCAGCCCGCGTCAAACTCCACGCCCATCAGGGCATTCACGATTCGCCGGTCGGTGGAGCTGTAATTCAACCGCCCCACCGAATACCACTGACCATTGCCGGCAAGGCCGCTGCTGGGCATGGGCCACTGCCAAGAGGTGTTGATGAGTTCACTCGGCAAGGTGGTGGTGCGCTGCTG
>JAYPFZ010000006.1:10577-22841 GCA_038126555.1 Betaproteobacteria bacterium | reverse complement strand
GCCCCGGTTTGCGGATCGATCCAGCGCGAGGTGGCGCCCAAGGTCACCATGCGGTTGTCGGCAATGCGGTCTTCACCAGCAAAGACATTGGGCGAAAAAATGCTGGCAAAGTTGAAGTCGGCCAAGGCCGAGTCATACAGCGGAATTTGCGACTGCTGACGATACGGGGTGTTGACCACATACAGGCGGGGCTCCAGGGTCTGTAGCCACTCGCGATTGCCCCATTGGGTGGCGCGGTCAAAGTAAAGGCCCGAATCCAACACCAAACTCGGCACGGTCACCTGGGCTGAATCGAGCTGGCTGTAGGCCGATGAAGCAGGCATGCCCAAGCCAGTGCGATCAAAACGGTAGGACCGGGCATGCACCAGCAACTGGGGATTGATGTACCCATAGGGCCGCACCATCGGGTGGGACAACTTGCCTTTGAACAGGGTGCGTTGCGCATCGGGCTGACAGGCTGCGCTGCCATTGGGGGCCGAGGTGCAGTCGTACCAACGCGCCGACTTGAATTGCGTGGCCTGCACTTGGCTGACCACATCAAAGCCAGACACATTCAGCGCGCTGTGGTTCAGCGTGAGTTGGGGCGCGAGGTCATACGGCGGGGTGATGTAACCCCCCGTCTGGCTGTAGTCTTGCAGCACTTGCCAATTGGCGGTTCGCACGGCCAATTGCGCGGGCCCCACCGGAACGCTCGCCTGGGTGGATGTGGGCAACAAGCGTTGCGACAGGGCGCCGGGCGAGCCGGTGAAGTCTCGCCAGTAGTTGTCGTCGCTCACCCGGTTGACATCCACGGCCAGCGACATGGGCCGACCTTGGACCTGAAATTGCGCGTTTTGCTTGGCCGACAGTGCCCAACGTTCACGCTGACGCAGTTGGTCGTCGGGCATGAGCTCCAGGTGCATGGCCCCTTCTTGTCGCGGCGTGAGCGATTGCAACTGACGACCGTCGAGCATCAAGCGGTTGCCCCGCAGGCTCATGCGCTCGGGCGTCACGATCAGGTCGCGATCCGGGGCAATGTTCCAGTAGTAAGGGGTGTTGATGGTGAGCCCGTTTTGGTTGTCCACCACCATGCTGGGTGGCAGCCAGCCCGAGCGGCGCTTGCCCGACATGGGGAATCCAAACGAGGGCACGGGCAAGATGGGCAGGCCTTTGAAATACAGCGAGCCGCCCTCGATGCGGCCCTCGTCTTGACCCTCATCCAGCGTGATGCGCTCGGCTTTCAAAAACCAATCGGGCAGCCATTGGCCGGCTTGCATGGTTTGACAACTGGAGTAAACGGCTTTTTCCAGGCTGACTTTTTTAGGGCCTTGAAACACCAGGCGCTTGGCGTAACCGCGTGAGCGGGTGCGCAAAAACGCAAACACGGGGTCTTGCAACTCGCCTTCGAAGGCATCCACCTTGAGCTGCAGCTGGGGGCCTTCGAAGGTATTGCCCGCGCGGTTGATCAACACCTGGCCTTGGGCATTCAATGCATCGGTGGCCGCGTTGTATTCCACCCGGTCGGCGCGCAAGAAGGTGTCGGCACGCCGCAATTCCACCCGGCCTTCGAGGGTGGTTTTCAAATCGGGCTGGCCTTGGGTCTTGTCGGCCTTCAAAAAGGTGGGGGCGTCTCGGCGGGTTTGGTCATCCACTTGCTCGGGCAATTGCGTCGCGGATCGCAAGTCCATGGACTGCGCATGCAAGCTGGGCGCAAGCGACAAAACCCCCAAGCCCCAAGCGAGCGAAACAATGGCTGGATGTGGTGTGAACGGCACGGCTGGTTCGGAGCGCGGTCCGAGGGCATCGGGCCGCTACAACAAGGCTCAAACGATAATGGCCCCATTATCACTGACCCTTACCCTGCGCCATGGACGTGACCTGGTCTGACCCCACCCGACAACAGGCCTGTGCCGAATGGCTGGCCAGCCTGCGCGACCGTCACGGTTTGTCGCCCGAAGCCTTGAGCCCCGCCTCGGCCGACGCCAGCTTTCGGCGCTACCTGCAAGTGCCTGCCACCGCATCGCCAACCGGGCGTTACCTCGTCATGGATTCCCCGCCCCAACTGGAGAACAACGCGGCCTTTGCCCATGTGGCTGGCCTCATGGCGCAAGCGGGCCTGAATGTCCCGCGCATTTTGGATTGGCACCAGCCTCAGGGGTTTTTGTTGCTCACCGATTTGGGGCCCGACACCCTCATGAGCGAACTCGCGGCCGAGCCCGAAGCCGATCACCGGGCGCGTTGGCAGCAATGCCTGGATGTGTTGCTGCCCTGGCAATCGCAGTCCTTGGCCCAGGCCTTGCCGCCTTACGACCGCGCCTTGTTGATGCGCGAGCTGCAGCTCTTCCCGGATTGGTATGTGGGGCAACATCTGGGGGTGACGCTCACCGATGCGGAGCGCCAACAATGGCAGACTTGGTTCGAGCGCATCGTGACGCACAACCTGCAAGCGCCACTGGTGCCCGTGCATCGCGATTTCATGCCCCGCAACCTCATGCTGCCGCTCGACCCAGCCCAACCGGTTTTGGGGGTGCTGGATTTTCAAGACGCAGTCTGGGGGCCCATCACCTACGACGTGGCCAGCCTCATGCGCGACGCCTTCATCAGCTGGGATGAAGAGCAGGTGATCGATGTGACGGTGCGCCATTGGGAGCGCCTGCGGCCCACCGGCCTCATCGATGGCAACGGCTGGAGTCAAGACTTCGGCGCCTTTTATGAGGCCGTCGAATGGATGGGCTTGCAACGCCACCTCAAAGTGGCCGGCATCTTTGCTCGCCTCACCTTGCGCGATGGCAAACCCAAGTATTTGGCCGATGCGCCTCGCTTCATTCACTACATCCGCAGCACCGCGGTGCGCTACCGCGAGCTCACGCCCCTGCTGCGGGCCCTGGATCGACTGCACGGCACGGTTCAGGAAGACAGCTGGGTGATGGGGCGCGGATGAGCCGCTTTCACGCGCCTTGCCCCTTGGTCATTGGGACGGTCTGCGACTTGCCCGACGCCACGGTTCGCCACATGCAGGTTCACCGCTTGCAGCCGGGCGATGCCGTGGACGTCTTCAATGGCGAAGGTGGGGTCTACCGGGTGCGCATTGCGCACATGAGTCGTCAAGGCATTGCGGTGGAAGTGCTGGCCCATGAGGCCACCGAATGCGAACCCACCCGCGCGGTGCACTTGGCGGTGGCCATGCCCGCCAACGACCGAATGGACTGGCTGGTTGAAAAAGCCACCGAGTTGGGCGTGCACCGCATCAGCCCACTCATGAGCGCCCGCTCGGTGCTCAAACTCGAGGGTGAGCGGGCCCTGAAAAAGCAAGCCCACTGGCAGGCCATCGCCGCCAATGCGTGCGCGCAATGCGGTCGCAACCGCGTGCCCCGCATTGAAGTGCCGCTGCGCCTGGACCACTGGCTTGGCCAACACCCCCGCGGTGAACCCTGGGCCGTGTTGTCTTTGCAAGCCCAGCGTCACGCGGCCGACGCCCTGGCTTCGCCCGAATGGGCCAACGCCCGCCAACTCACCTGGCTGTTGGGGCCCGAAGGCGGCCTCACCGAAACGGAAGAGCAGCAAGCCCTTGCGGCAGGTGCCGAAGCCCTGAGCCTGGGGCCTCGGGTCTTGCGGGTGGAGACCGCCGCCATCGCCGCCCTGGTGACAAGTGTGACGCCCCACTGAGCGTTCATCCATCACAATTCACTAATGAATAAAAACCTGTGGCTGTTGGCCTTGGCGCAAGGCTTTTACCTCACCAACAACGTGACCTTCATTGGCATCAATGGCCTGGTGGGTTTGGAGTTGGCCCCTTATGGCTGGATGGCCACCTTGCCCGTGATGGGCTATGTGGTGGGTGGCGCCTTGAGCACCGGTTTGGTGGCCAAAAGCCAGCACCGTTGGGGGCGTCAGCGGGCGTTTCAGCTGGGCTTGCTCACCTCGCTGCTCTCTGCGGTGTTGGGCGTGACGGCCGTCATGCTGCACTCGTTCCCTTTGTTGGTGTTCACCACCTTGGTGGCGGGCTATTACAACGCCAATGGTCAGCTCTATCGCTTTGCTGCGGCCGAGTTGGCGCCGCAAGGGTTCAAGGAAAAAGCCATTTCATTGGTGCTCGCAGGCGGCTTGCTGGGGGCGGTGGCCGGACCGTTTTTGGCCACCCGCACCAAAGACTGGTTTGGCCTGCACTTTGCCGGACCCTATGTGATGTTGGGGGTGTTGTCGGTGGTGGCCATGGCCGTCATTCACTTCATCCAATTTGGTCCCCCGCCCACCCCCGCTGAGGCGGCCAAGACCGGTCGCCCCGTGTCGGTTTTGTTTCGCCAGCCCGCGTTTGCGGTGGCCGCCCTCAGCGCCGCGGTGAGCTACGGCGTGATGAACTTGCTCATGGCGGCTACGCCCTTGGCCATGCAAACCTGTGGCTTGTCGTTCGAAGACACGGCCATGGTGTTGCAATGGCACGTGATCGGCATGTTTGCCCCCGGCTTTTTCACCGGCTCACTCATCAAGCGCTTTGGCACCCTGACGGTGATGAGCGTGGGGGTGGTGCTGAATTTGGTTTGCGTGGCCGTGGCCCTGAGCGGGCAAGAGGTGAGCCAATTCCTGTGGTCGATGTTGGTGTTGGGCGTGGGCTGGAACTTTCTGTTCACCGCCAGCACCACCTTGTCCACCCAGGCCTATCGGCCCGAGGAAAAAGACAAGGCTCAGGCCGTGCTCAATTTTTGCGTGTTCGCCACCATGACCGTCACCTCGTTTGCCTCGGGGGCATTGGTGACCACCGAAGGTTGGAGCTGGTTGAACATGGGCTCGTTGCTGCCCATTGTGATCGTGTCCCTGAGCCTGGTCTGGCTCAAGGCCAGCGGCCTGTCCAAACGGCTCAGCGCTTGAGCCAAGGCGCCCAGGCGCGCAAGCCCGCGCTGGTGGCTCCGGGCTGGCTGCCGCCACGCGGGCGGTATTCGCAGCCCAGCCACAAGGCGGGCCCACCAGCTGGGGTCAGCTCGTCGATGAGGTCGAACAAGGTCGCATAGGCCAGCTCGCCCTCATGGGGTTCGTGGCGATCCGGTATGCCTGCGATTTGCAAATGCCCCACCTGCCCCGTGGGCAGGTAGTCGCGCAAAGCCATGCTCACATCACCCTCCACAATTTGGCAGTGGTAGAGGTCGAACTGCACCTTCAAGTTGGACGCCCCCACGGCGCGCACCACCGCATGGGCGTCTTCCTGACGATTGATGAAAAAGTGGGGAATGTCGCGCGTGTTGATGGGCTCGATGAGCACATCGACGCCGACAGCCGCCGCTTGCTCGGCGGCCCAAGCCAAATTGGACACATAGGTCTCGCGCAACACCGTGGCGGTTTCAAAGGCCCGGTGCGAGGTGCGCAAACGAACCGGCCGCGGATCGGGCTGCTGCGACCGATGCGCCTCGGGCACCAAGCCCGCCATCACATGCACGCGCGGGCAGTTCAGGGTTTGGGCATAGCTCAGCGCCAAATCAAAGGCACGCTTGAAGGTCTCGCGGTGTTCGGGCAAGCAGGCCATGCCGCGCATTTGGTTGTCCCAGGCCTGCGCAATGCTGGGCGCATCGCTGCCGCCGGGCGGCGCATTGAACAGCACTTGCTGCAAGCCGTTGTCCTTCAGGCGGGTGGCCAATTCTTGGGCCGACCACTCGTAGGGAAACAAATACTCCACCGCTTGGAAACCATCTCGGGCCGCTGCCTCGAAGCGATCCAAAAAGGGCAACTCGGGATAGAGCATGGACAGGTTGGCGGCAAATTGAGGCATGAATGCTCCTGGGGTGGCGTCACCAGCGGACGCCAAATTGGTCCTGCAAGACTTGCAATTGCTCCGCGTTGAGCGGCTCGATGGATTCGGGGCACATCAACCACAAGCGGGCGGTTTCTTCCAACTCTTCGAGGGTGGCCAGGGCGGCTTCTGGGGTGTCGTGCCAGACGTTGGGGCCTAGCCTGGCCATCATCACCGCTCGCAAGGGGGTGCCCTGTTGACCATAACGCGCGATGGCTTGCGCCACCCACTGAGCAGCCTCTGGGGCGCCAGGGCGGTGGTAGGGCACGTGGGGCACGTGTCCCACCTTCATCACGAAATACGGCGTGAGGGGCGGTAACAACTCGGGCAACGCGGTCGCCTCGGGCTTGGGGTTTTGCCTCAGGCTGGCGGCCACCAAGTGGGTGCTGTGGGTGTGAATGATGCAAGCCGTGGCGGGCAAGTGCACCCGACTGGCCTCATAGATGCTTTGGTGGAGCACCCAGGTTTTGCTGGGGCGCCCCCCGCCGAGGTGTTCACCATCGGCCGAGACGTGAGCCAATTGATCGGGCACCAAACGTCCCAGGCAGGCGTCCGTGGGGGTGATGAGCAAAGTGCCATCGTCGAGGCGCACGCTGATGTTGCCCGCCGTGGCGTGCACATAACCACGCTCAAAAAGGCTTTGGCCCACCGCACAAATGCGCGCGCGAAGTTCGGTGTGGGTGGTCATGGCGCTGCGTCTTCAGGCCGTCGGGCGTTCGAATTTGAACACCGCCGTCGAGGCCATGAGGTTGGGCCAGCGGCGAATGACTTCGCCTTCCTCCATGCCAAACGCATCGAGGACCCGCAAGCCATTTTTTTCAGCCAACACTTCAAAATCCGCCCAGGTGCCCACGCGGATGTTGGGCGTGTCGTACCACTGATAGGGCAAGCGCTTGGTGACCGGCATGCGCCCAGCCAACACCCGCAAGCGATTGGGCCAGTGCGCAAAGTTGGGGAAGGTAACGATGCCCATGCGCCCCACGCGAGCGGTTTCTCTGAGCATGGTTTCGGCATTGCGCAAATGCTGCAAGGTGTCGATTTGCAAGACCACATCGAAGCTTTGGTCGGCAAAGGTGCTGAGGCCTTGCTCCAGGTTCAACTGAACCACCGAAACGCCGCGTTTCACACAAGCGAGCACATTGGCGTCGTCGATCTCAACGCCATAGCCGGTGCAACCCTTGGTTTGAATCAGGTGATGCAGCATGGCCCCATCGCCGCACCCCAAATCCAGAACGCGTGAGCCGGGAGGCACCAAATTGGCCAAGGTGTGCAAGGTCTTCAGGTTGCTCATGCGTCGCCCCTCGTTGGCCCTGTGGCCACACCATCGAAATAAGCCCGCACCAAGGCGTGATAGCGCGCATCGTTGAGCAAAAACGCATCGTGTCCATGCGGGGCATCGATTTCGGCATAGCTCACGGGCGTGCCGTTGTCGAGCAAGGCTTTCACAATTTCGCGGCTGCGCTGGGGTGAGAAGCGCCAATCGGTGGTGAAGCTCACCACCAAAAAATGGGCCTTGGCACGGGCCAAGGCCTTGGCAAGCTGACCGCCATGCTCGCGCGCCGGATCGAAGTAATCGAGGGCGCGGGTGATGAGCAAATACGTGTTGGCATCGAAATAGTCGCTGAACTTGTTGCCTTGGTGCCGCAAGTAACTCTCAATCTGGAATTCCACCGCCTGGGTGGTGTATTGGTATTGGACGGCGTCTTGCAAAAGTCGGCCAAACTTTTCATTCATGACGTCATCACTCAAATAAGTGATGTGACCAATCATGCGGGCGATGCGCAGCCCCCGCTTGGGCAACACGCCATGGCGCGCATAGTGGCCTTCATGAAAGTCGGGGTCGGTGACGATGGCGCGGCGGGCCACTTCGTTGAAGGCGATGTTTTCTGCGGTGAGGTTGGGTGCGCTGGCAATCACCGCGGCATGTCGCACGCGATCCGGATATTGCAAGGTCCAGCTCAGGGCTTGCATGCCCCCCAAACTGCCCCCCATCACCACGGCCAACTGGGCAATGCCCAAGGCATCGAGCAACGCGGCTTGCGCATCCACCCAATCTTCCACCGTGACCACAGGAAAGTCGCCGCCCCAGGGCTCACCGGTGGCCGGGTTCACGTCTTGGGGGCCATAAGAGCCAAAGCACGAGCCCACGTTGTTGACACCAATGACGCAAAAACGGTCGGTGTCGACGGGCTTGCCAGGGCCGATCAAGTTGTCCCACCAGCCCACATCGTTGGGCGCATCGGCATAGACGCCCGCCACATGGTGTGAGGCATTCAGGGCATGGCACACCAGCACCACATTCGATTGGTCGGCATTGGGCTGACCATAAATTTCATAGGCCATGCGCACATCGGTCAAGGTGCGGCCACTGCGCAAAACCAAGGGTTTGGGCAAGGTGAGCGTTTGGGCTTGAGCGATGAAAGTCATGGATTTTTCAGTATAGCAACGGGCCTTGCTTGGCTGGGTCATCGGGCGACCCGGTCCGATGGTGGCGGGTCACGCTCGCGCCTCACGGAGCCAGAGCCAGCCTTGGCTCCGATTTGGGGCATGCCTGGGCGCCTTGCTGGATTTGGGTGCATTTTTTGCTGATCTTGTGGTCATGGGGGCATCAGACCCCTTTTTTGCACCAAAACAGATCATTTTTTCCAAGGACTCAAGATGAATGCACCAATTCCGGGCGCTTCAGACGCTTTGTTCATTCTTTTAGGCGCCATCATGGTGCTGGCCATGCACGCGGGCTTCGCCTTTTTAGAGTTGGGCACCGTGCGCAAAAAGAACCAGGTCAATGCCTTGGTCAAAATTTTGGTGGACTTCAGCGTCTCCACCGTGGTGTATTTTTTGGTGGGCTACGCCGTGGCGTATGGGGCCGGATTTTTGGTGCCCGCCAAAGAGCTGGCCTTGCAAAGCGGCTATGGTCTGGTGAAGTTCTTCTTCCTGCTGACTTTTGCCGCCGCCATTCCTGCCATCATTTCCGGGGGCATCGCCGAACGCGCTCGTTTTTACCCTCAATTGCTGGCAACTGCTGTCATCGTCGGCTTTGTTTATCCCTTTTTTGAAGGCATTGCCTGGAACCAGCATTTTGGGGTTCAGGCCTGGATCAAGGCCACCTTTGGCTACGAGTTCCACGATTTTGCGGGCTCGGTGGTGGTGCATGCCGTGGGCGGCTGGATCGCGTTGCCGGCCGTGTTGTGGCTGGGGGCACGTGCCAATCGCTATCGCAAAGATGGTGCGGTCTCGGCCCACCCCCCTTCAAGCATCCCCTTCTTGGCTTTGGGCGCCTGGATTCTGATCGTGGGCTGGTTTGGCTTTAACGTGATGAGCGCACAAATGCTCGACAAGTTGTCGGGCCTGGTGGCGGTCAACTCCCTCATGGCCATGGTGGGCGGCACCTTGGCCGCTTTGGTGCTGGGCAAGAATGACCCAGGCTTTGTCCACAACGGGCCCTTGGCCGGCTTGGTTGCCGTGTGTGCCGGCTCCGACATCATGCACCCCATGGGTGCCCTGGTGGTGGGGGCTGTGGCCGGTGCTTTGTTTGTGGTCATGTTCACCATGACGCAAAACAAATGGCGCATCGACGATGTGCTGGGGGTTTGGCCGCTGCACGGCCTGTGTGGCACGTGGGGCGGCGTGGCTGCCGGCATTTTTGGTCTCCCAGCCTTGGGCGGCCTGGGTGAGGTGAGCCTGGGCGCTCAAATGGTGGGCACCATGATGGGTGTGGCTTGGGCGTTGCTGGGCGGCACCGTGGTTTATGGCCTCATTCACCTGCTGATGGGGTTGCGACTCGACCAAGAAGAGGAATTTGAAGGCGCCGACTTGTCGATTCACAAGATTTCGGCCTCGCCGGATCGCGAAGTGAGTTGGTAATTCGCAAAAATCGTGCAAATACCGTGTAAACACGGGGGTTGACAAGTCGTCACTGTTGAATAATCCATGACCTTGCGTGAGTTTTTGCGCAAGTGGGGTGATCGGACGATTTCCTTTTGGTGGTTCGCGACTTGTTGGGCTGCTCTGGAATTCCATCGCTTTTTTCTTGTTTTTCTGGAGTTCCCGCAATGGGCAACAAACTGTATGTGGGCAATTTGCCCTATTCCGTCCGCGACAACGACCTCGGACAAGCATTCGGCGCTTTTGGCTCGGTCACCAGCGCCAAAGTCATGATGGAGCGCGACACCGGCCGCTCCAAAGGCTTTGGCTTTGTTGAAATGGCCTCTGATGCTGAAGCGCAAGCCGCCATTCAAGGCATGAATGGCGCCGACATGGGTGGCCGAAGCCTCGTGGTGAACGAAGCTCGCCCCTTGGAGCCACGCCCCCCCCGCACGGGTGGTTTTGGCGGCCCTCGCCGTGATGGCGGTGGCGGTGGCGGCGGCGGTTTCCGCAGCCCCTACGGTGGTGGCGGCCGTCGCGACCGCGACGCTTAAGGCGCTCCAGCACCACGGAAAAAGGCTCCCTTTCGGGAGCCTTTTTTGTTTTGGGCGAAGGGTTCAGCGCCGCGTGCTGGCTGCCAATCGGCCCTTGACCGCACCGCTCAACTCGAGCTGCTGCTCAGGGTTGCGATACACCATGCGCTGGCCTTCGAAGCGATCGGGGCCGCGCTCAATCACCACGGGGCGATCGGTTTTCAACACCTCGGTATCGGCTTGGTAGTGAAGGTAGTCGCTGCGAATGCGCATGGCCGCTTGAACCTGACCCGTGGCTGTGGTGAATTCAGGCCGCGTGATTTGGGCGTTGTCGAACAATTCGATCACGCTGGCGTCCTCGTTGCTAAACGCCATGCGCGCCACCGCCAAGGTGAGGCGCCCTTGATCATCGCGCTGTTCGAGGCGCGGCGCCGTGACTTCGTAGCCGTTGCGAAGGGGCAAGTGCTGAAGCAACTTGCCTTGCAAGCGCATGCGCAACTCGCCCGATGGGGTGTAGCGGTCGGTGACGAAGTGGTGCATCTGGTAATCGGGGGCCGCGCTGGCTTGGCGCTCACGCTGCGGCGCCAGGGGCGCGGGCGCGTTTTGAATCAGCCAATGGCTCAACAAGGCCAACACGGACAACATCAACAAGGGAACCACTCGCCACGCGAAGTCGCGCAGCACGCACCAAGCCCGGAACCCAGCGTTGGACCATTCCGCCAAACTCATGCACCCACCCGCCCATTCAAGGCGTCTTGCCAGGCCTGGGCATAAGCCCCCTTGGCCATGAGCAACACATCGCACATTTCACGCACAGCCCCTGCACCAGCGGGCGCTTGCGTCACATGGTGAGCCAAGTGTCGAATTTCAGGATGCGCTGATGGCGGCGCAAACGCCAAGCCAGCCTGTGACATCAACGGGGCATCGGGCCAATCGTCGCCCGCGACTGCCACCTCGGTCCAGCTCAAGCCCGCCTCGCGCAGCAGCGCTTCGGCCGCTGGCCGCTTGGGGTCTGCCCCCAACTGCAGGCGGTCAATCTTCAGACCGCTCAAGCGTTTGCGCAGGGACGGTGAGTCTTTGCCCGAGACCACCATCAACACGAAACCTTGCAGTCGCAGCAGGCGCAAGCCGTAGCCGTCGAGCGTATGAAAGCGCTTGAAGCTTTCACCCGCTTCGCCCACATACAAACCGCCATCGGTCATCACGCCATCGACATCGAGCAACAAGCCTTTGATGCCTTGAGCCCGCAACAGCAAGCTGGGGTCAAAGTGCTGGATGGGGCTCATATGACTTTGGCCTTCATCAAGTCGTGGCTGTTGAGCGCTCCCACCAAGCGTTGATCGCCGTCGACCACCAGCACGCTGGTGATGGCATTGGCCTCCATGAGGGCCGCCGCCTCGGCCGCCAAGGCGTGCGGCGCAATGTGTTTGGGGTTGGGGTGCATGACGGCCTGTGCCTGCAATCCGCGAAGGTCTTGGCCTTGGTCAATCAAGCGTCGCAAATCGCCATCGGTGAAGATGCCCAACACCCGCTGATCGGCGTCGACGATGGCCGAGGCACCCAAGCCCTTGGCGCTCATCTCATGCACCAATTCGCCCAGGCTGGCGTGTGGGCCGACGCAGGGCACTTCGTCGCCCTGACGCATGAGGTCTTGCACGCGGGTGAGCAATCGCCGCCCCAGCGCGCCGCCGGGGTGAGACTGTGCGAAGTCATCGGCTTGAAATCCGCGCATTTGCAGCAAGGCCACGGCCAGGGCATCGCCCAAGGCCATTTGGGCCGTGGTGCTGGCCGTGGGGGCCAAATTCAATGGGCAGGCTTCTTGGGCCACGTGCACCCGCAACACGCACTGCGCATGCCGCGCCAAAGCCGAGCCCACTTGACCCGTCATGGCGATCAAGGGCACGCCCCAGCGCTTGAGTTGCGGCAGGATCAACGCCAGCTCTTCGCTTTCGCCACTGTTGGAAATGGCCAGCACCACGTCTTGGCGCGTGACCATGCCCAAATCCCCGTGACCGGCTTCGGCGGGATGCACAAATTGCGCAGGCGTGCCGGTTGAGGACAAGGTCGCCGCAATTTTTCGGCCGACATGGCCGCTTTTGCCCATGCCCA
>JAYPFZ010000006.1:6700-10477 GCA_038126555.1 Betaproteobacteria bacterium | reverse complement strand
GAGGACAAGGTCGCCGCAATTTTTCGGCCGACATGGCCGCTTTTGCCCATGCCCATGACCACCACGCGGCCCGAACAGGCCAACAAGCAGCGAACGGCTTGGGCAAAACCGCCATCGAGTTGTCCCATGAGGTCATTCAAAGCCTGGGCCTCGATGCGCAAGGCTTGCCGGGCCAGTTCCAGCAACTGTTCGTCGTCGTAGCTCACGGGCGGTTTGGAAGGGGTGTGCATGGCCAAATTCTAGGCGGGGAATCCCGGGTCTCGCTGGTGTGATGGCGGGCGCGATACCATGGCTGCATGACCGCATTGGATCTCGCCCTTTTATACCTGTTGGCTGGTGTGCTGGGCGTGACCGTTTTTCGCTTTTTCAAGCTGCCCGCGATCTTGGGTTACCTGCTGGTGGGCGTGGTCATTGGCCCGAACGCCCTGAACCTTGCCTCGCAATCGGCGGGCATTGCCTATTTGGCTGAATTTGGCATTGTGTTTTTGATGTTCATCATTGGCCTGGAGTTCAACTTGCCCAAGTTGAAGTCCATGCAACGCTTGGTGTTTGGCTTGGGGCTGGGGCAAGTGCTCATCACCATCGTGGGCGCGGTGGCGGGTCATGCGTTGTTGTGGTGGCTGTTCACCCAGTTGGGCCTGATGTGGGACATGAGCTGGCAAGGTGCCTTTGCCCTGGGTGGAGCCTTGGCCATGTCCAGCACGGCCATCGTGGCACGGCTGATGTCGGAGCGCTTGGAGTTGGGCTCTGAGCATGGCAAGCACGTCATGGGGGTGCTGCTGTTTCAAGACTTGGCCGTGGTGCCTTTGTTGGTGCTCATCCCCGCATTGAGTCAGCCCACGGGGCCGGAGTTGTGGCACAGCTTGGGCTTGGCCTTCATCAAGGCCGTGGTGTTGGTGAGTCTGCTGCTGGTGGGCGGGCAGCGCGCCATGCGTCATTGGTTGTGGGTGGTGGCCAAGCGCAAAAGCGACGAGTTGTTCATGCTCAACCTGCTGCTCATCACCCTGGGACTGGCTTGGCTCACCGAGCACGCGGGTTTGTCACTGGCTTTGGGTGCTTTTTTAGCGGGCATGCTCATTGCTGAAACCGAGTTCAAGCACAAGGTGGAAGCAGACATTCGGCCTTTTCAGGATGTGCTCCTGGGTTTGTTTTTCATCACCATTGGCATGAAGCTCAATTGGCTGGTGGTGTGGGAACACTGGGCTTTGGTGATTGTGTTTGCGCTGCTGCCTGTGGCTTTCAAGGGCGGCATTATTTTCTTGTTGGCCCGGGTTTTCGGTGCGGGCACGGGCGTGGCCATGCGAACGGCCTTGTATCTGGCCCAGGCGGGTGAATTCGGGTTTGTGTTGCTCACCTTGATCGAACGCAATGGCCTGGTGGCCCCGGAATGGGTCTCGCCCATCTTGGCGGCCATGGTCATTTCCATGCTCGCCACGCCGTTCATCATTCAACACGCAGACCGTCTGGTGATGCGTGTGAGCACCAACGACTGGCTGATGCAATCGGTGATGCTCACGCGCATCGCCACGCAAAGCATTCGGGCCGAAGGCGGCGTGATCATTTGTGGTTTCGGCCGTTATGGCCAAAACTTGGCCTCGCTGTTAGAAGGGCAGTCTTTGTCCTATGTGGCCTTGGACCTTGACCCAGAGCGGGTGCAGCAAGCGGCAAAGGCCGGGCAAAACGTGGTGCTCGGCGACTCGGCGCGACTTCCCAGCCTGATGGCCGCGGGCTTATCGCGCGCACGCGCTGTGGTGATCAGTTATGACGACCTCGCGTCGGCTTTGCAAGTGCTGGCGCTGGTGCATGAACATGCGCCACACGTGCCGGTGGTGGCCCGTGCACGCGACGAACTGGACATGGACCGCTTGCGTTTGGCCGGTGCGGCCGAGGTGGTTCCCGAGGTGTTGGAGGGCAGCCTCATGCTGGCCAGCCAGGCGTTAGCGCTGGTCGGCGTGCCCATGCGGCGCGTGATTCGGGTGGTGCAGCAACAGCGTGAACAACGCTATGCCTTGTTGCGCGGGTTTTTCCATGGCCGCGACGATGATGCCGCCGAAGACCAACACCATGAGCACCTGCAAACCTTGGTGATTCCCGATGGCTCATCGGTGAGTGGGCTGGGTTGGTCCGAATTGGTGTCCGACTTGCCGGGCCTTCGTCGCATGCACTGGCGCCGCGCCACGGGCCCGTTGGTTCAAGACCCCGACCGCGCCACACTTGCTTCGGGCGATGTGCTGGTGGTCAGCGGTTTGCCGCAAGACTTGGCGGTGTTGAGCGCCCGACTCGATCAGGCTTGATCGGCAACGTCATTTGCCAATGCAAAAACCAGAAAAGATTTCGCCCAATAAATCGTCTGAAGTGAATTCGCCGGTGATTTGATCCATGGCGATTTGCGCATGGCGCAACTCTTCGGCGACCAAATCCAACAACAACGGCTGGGCCTGCAAGCAGTCCTGCGTGCGCTGCAATTGTTCATCGAGCAGCTTCAATGCCTGCACATGGCGCTGTCTGGCCATGAAGACGCCTTCTTGCCTCGAGGCATCCCAGCCCACTTGGGCCAACAAGGTGTCCACCAGGTGTTCCAAACCCAATGCGGCCTTGGCGGAGATCCAAACGCCGTCCTCGGTTTGCGCCGCCGCAGCGCCGTCGTTCAGCAAGTCGAGTTTGTTCCACACCGGCGTCACGGGCACGCGACCCTGCAGACGTTCGCTCAGTTCTTGTTGAATTTGCAAATCTGCCGCCACGTGCTCGGGTTCGTGCTGTCTCGACGCGTCGCGCAACCAAATGATGGCGTCGGCTTGGTCAACCTGCGCCCAGGCCCGCGCCATGCCAATGGTTTCCACCGGGTCCACCACGCCATGGCGCAAGCCTGCGGTGTCCATGAGGTGAACGGGCACACCTTTGAGCGACAAGGTTTCCTGCAAGACATCACGGGTGGTGCCCGGCACGTCGGTCACGATGGCGCGATCGTGGCCGGCCAAGGCGTTGAGCAAGGAGCTTTTGCCCGCATTGGGTTGACCCAATATGACGAGTCGGACGCCATCCCTCAACAAGCGTCCCTGATGCGCTTGCGCTTGCAGCGCTTGGGTGCTGACCCGCAACGCGTGCAGCTTGCGGTTGGCATCCGACTGCTCGAGGAAATCGATGTCTTCTTCGGGGAAGTCGAGGCTGGCCTCGACCCACATGCGCAAATGCACCAAGTCGGCTTTGAGGCGGTGAATCGATTGGCCCAGGGCGCCCGATAGCGCCAAAGCCGCACTGCGTGCCGCTTGTTCGGTGCTGGCATCAATGACATCGGCGATGGCTTCGGCCTGTGTCAAATCGATCTTGTGGTTGAGGAATGCGCGCTCGGTGAATTCACCCGGCCGGGCCAGTCGGGCGGCCACGCCATGGGCTTGGGCTTGTTCCAAAACGTGTCGCGACAGTTGATGCAAGACCCAAGGCCCGCCATGGCCTTGGAGTTCAATGATGTCTTCGCCCGTGAAGCTGGCTGGAGCCTGAAACCAAATCAACAACACCTCGTCGAGGTGTTGGCCTTGGGTGTCGCTCAACATGACGCGGTGGGCATGGCGAGGCGTTGGGGCCTTGCCCAGCAAGGCCTGGGCCAACGCCAACAAATCTTGCCCGCTGATGCGAACCACGCCAATGGCCCCTTTGCCCGGGGGTGTGGCGATCGCCACGATCGCTTGCTGTCGCTCCGTGATCATGGCGGCGGGGCAACCAGCGTTTAACTCAGTTCAAGCCCAAGCGGCGGTTGATGACCCACTGTTGTGCGATGGA
>JAYPFZ010000006.1:0-6690 GCA_038126555.1 Betaproteobacteria bacterium | reverse complement strand
GACAACAGGTTATTGGTGAGCCAATACAGCACCAAGCCAGAAGGGAAGACGAAGAACATCACGCCGAACATCAACGGCATGATCCACATGAGTTTGGCTTGCATGGGGTCTGGCGGGGTGGGGTTCAACCAGGTTTGCAGCAAGGAGCTCAGGGTCATGAGAATGGGCAATGGGCCCAGGGGCAAATGGATGCCAGGGATCACGCCAAACAAAGCATCGGGTCGCGCCAAATCGGTCACGTAAAGCCAAGAGGCATTGCGCATTTCAACGGTAGACAACAACACCCAATACAAGGCAATGAACACTGGAATTTGGATGGCGATGGGCAAGCATCCACCCAACGGGTTGACTTTTTCTTCCCGATAAATCCGCATCATTTCCATTTGCATTTGCTGCGGGTTCGACTTGTGGCGTTCACGCAATTCGGTGATGCGCGGGTTGATGGCTTTCATTTTGGCCATGCTGCGATAGGCTTTGGCATTGAGCCAATAGAACATGGCCTTGATGATCACCACCAACAACACGATCGACCAACCCCAGTTGCCAACGACGGCGTGGATTTCGTCGAGCAGCCAATAAAGGGGCTTGGCCAAAATCGTGAGCCAGCCATAGTCCTTCACGAGTTCAAGACCGGGATACAGGGCTTCGAGTTTCTTTTCTTCTTGGGGACCCACAAACAGTTGGGTGCTTTGCTTGGCGGTTTGTCCGGGTGCAACAGTGCCTGCCTTCACCAACATGCCCACGGCATACAGGTTTTGATCCAGCTTGCGAGCGTAAAAATCACGCTGTTTGTCTTCTTTCACCAACCAGGCACTCGCAAAGTAATGCTGGACCATGGCCACATAGCCAAGGGGTGAGGTTTTTTCAAAAACGGCTTTGTCTTTTTGAATGTCTTCAAAATCAATTTTTTGATACTTCTTCTCTTGGGAATAAATCGCAGGTCCTGTGAAGGTGCTGTAGAAGCTGGACTCACCCACGGGCTTGCTGTCGTCACGCACGAGCTGCAGGTAAACCTGAGGCTCAATGTTGGCATTGCCCAGGTTTTTGATTTCGTGTTCGACCTGAACCACGTATTGGCCACGCGCAATCGTGTAGTGCTTGATCAGTTGCACGCCGCCCATCACGTCGGACGTGAAGGAAAACTTCACTTGGCCTTGCCCATCGGCCAGCGTTCGGTCGCCTTCAAAGTGCATGTTGCTCTTGTGGTTGGGCATGGGGACCGCACTGCCAGCGGCAATCAATCCGGATTGCGCCACATAGATGTGGTTGGCCTGGTCGTCCATGAGCACCACGGGCTTGTCGTGTGCATTCGCGTCAAGGTGTTTGAGCAGTTCCGCACGAACCAAAGACCCGCCGACCGGGTCGAACGACAACTTCAAGACATCGGTTTGAACGGTCACCCAGTTATCCACCCCAGAGGCGCGTGCTGCGCCTGCCGGTGCTTGGGCGTTGCTTTGAGACGCCTGTGAACCCGCCGCCGACGTCGGCACCGATGCGTTACTGGCACCCTTGGCTGGCGAGGCCGTAGCCGTGGCATTGACTTTTGGGCTGGGGAAAAACGTGGCTTGACGTCCGTTGTGAACTTGCCATTGATCCCAAAGCATCACCAGGGAAAAGCCAAAAATCACCCACAAAAAGGTGCGGCGAAAGTCATTCATGCTTGTTCTTTCGAAACAGGGGATTGGGATCGGGCGTCGAACGCAAAGGCAGGGGGAACAGGATCGCACCCGCCTTCACAACCCGGGTGGCACCTGAGGATTCTCCATCCGGCCAACCGTGCACCGCGCCAAGCGCCATGAACCTCGAGGGCTTCCAAGGCATAACGCGAGCAAGTGGGTTCAAAGCGGCAAGCTGAGCCCAACCAGGGACTCAACAGCAACCGGTAGGCTTTGACCCAAAAAATCAGGATGCTTTTCACAAGTTCAGCCTTGGTTCGCCAGCGCTTGGTCAAACAACTGGTTCAGTTCCGCCCGAACTTGCAGCTTCAATTGGAGTGAGGCTGCGCTGGGGAATTGTTGAGCATCAAAGGTGCGAAACAAACGCACCAAGTGATCTTTTCCCGCCAATTCTTGATTTCTTTGCAACAACAAGCCGTCGAGTTGTCGGCGCATCAGGTGTCGAGTAACGGATCGTTTGGCCAAACGCTTAGCGACCAACAAACTGGCTTTGGGGCTCGCTGGCATGTCATTGGCCACACTGTGCAACACAAAATGTGCCGTCTTGGCCAATGGTGCTGTTGCCAGCAATCGTTCATGCTCGGCGGCGGTTTTCAGTCGTCGCACAGCGCCACCAATCCGGGAAGCCTTGGGCGGCTCAGTTCAGTGTTGGCTTAGACAGCCAGACGCTTGCGGCCTTTGGCGCGGCGAGCGTTGATGACAGCACGACCACCGCGGGTTTTCATGCGAACCAAAAAACCGTGGGTTCGTGCGCGGCGCGTTTTAGAAGGTTGGTAAGTGCGTTTCATGGAATTTCTCAGAATTGGTGGGAAAAGCCCTTGATTATCCCAAATTTTTTCTCTTTTCTCCCTCGCCGCCCTGCAATCGGGATACTTTTGATGCCCTCGACCAAAAAGAGGTCTTTTTTACCTGTTTTCAATGCCTGTCACGTCCCCAATGGCATGTGGATAAATTTTTGATAAAGTCCCCTTCGTGCAGCTCGCACCGTCCTTCTATCCACAGCCTCCGATCTCCCGTGACACCACCCCATTCCAACCCCAATGATCACCCCTTGGCAGGCGGTGCCGTGGGCGATTTGTGGCTCAGTTGTGCGGATGTTTTGGCCAAAGAAATTCCCGAACAGCAATTTCAGACCTGGATTCGGCCCTTGGTTGCACAGGTCTCCAGCGACGACAGCAAGCTCACACTGGTCGTGGGCAACCGCTTCAAATTGGATTGGATTCGCGCCCAATACGGACAGCGCATCCAACAAGTCGTGCAAGACCTGTATGGTCAAAATTTGCATGTTGAGTTTGTGCTTGCTAACCGTAAAGCACCAGAAAAATATAGCTCTATTTCGGTTTCTCCCCCTATTCCGGCCTTGGTTGAATCCATGCCCGCTTGGGCGGAACCGCCAGTTGAGCCTTTCAAGTCCCGGCTGAATCACTCCCTCACGTTCGACAATTTGATTGAAGGCTCAGCCAATCGCATGGCACGGGCCGCCGCCATGCATGTGGCGAGTTCGCCGGGGCAGCTTTACAACCCCTTGTTCATTTATGGTGGGGTGGGGCTGGGTAAAACCCATTTGGTCCATGCGGTTGGCAATCAGCTGCTGGCCGATCGGCCAGACGCCAAAGTTCTCTACATCCACGCTGAGCAATTTGTGTCGGATGTTGTCAAATCGTATCAACGCAAAACTTTCGACGAATTCAAGGCTCGTTACCACTCGCTCGATCTGTTGTTGATTGACGATGTGCAGTTCTTTGCCAACAAAGACCGAACGCAAGAAGAGTTTTTCAATGCCTTTGAAGCGTTGCTGGCCAAAAAGTCGCACATTGTGATGACCAGCGACACCTACCCCAAAGGCCTCACCGACATCCACGAACGTTTGGTGTCCCGCTTTGATTCCGGCCTCACGGTCGCCATCGAACCCCCCGAGCTGGAAATGCGGGTGGCGATTCTCATCAACAAGGCCATAGCTGAAGACGCGGTCATGAGTGAGGAAGTTGCCTTTTTTGTGGCCAAGAATGTGCGTTCCAACGTTCGAGAGCTTGAAGGGGCCTTGCGGAAAATTTTGGCCTACTCCCGGTTCAACCAAAAGGAAATCTCCATTCAATTGGCCAAAGAGGCCTTGCGCGATTTGTTGTCCATTCAAAATCGGCAAATTTCCGTAGAGAACATCCAAAAAACGGTCGCCGACTATTACAAGATCAAGGTGGCCGACATGTATTCCAAAAAGCGGCCTGCATCCATCGCCAAGCCGCGCCAAATTGCCATGTATCTCGCCAAAGAACTGACCCAAAAAAGCTTGCCTGAGATTGGTGAGCTCTTTGGTGGCCGGGATCACACCACGGTGTTGCACGCGGTTCGCAAAATTGCGGCTGAACGTCAGCAATTCATGGAATTGAACCAGCAATTGCATGTGCTGGAACAAACATTGAAGGGCTAAACATGGGTCAACAACAAACTTGTGGATGGTTTTGGGACAACTGGTCAGTTATGCACAAGCCAATGGTTTTTTCGAAAGTTGTTCAAGCTTTTAAAGCCACCGGCCCCAAGCCAAGTCACAGGGTTGACCCGTCACGAAGTGGTTGTCAAAAAAGGGGAAAATGAGCTTATCCACAGTTGTATCGCTCCCTCTACTACTACCACTAATTTTTTTCATTGAAATCTGAGAAAACAGCATGAACATCCTCAAGTCTCCTCAAGAGCAAGTTTTGGACGTATTGCAAAGCGTTGCAGGCATAGTTGAACGTCGCAACACCTTGCCCATCCTGTCGAATGTGCTGGTTCGCAAAACGGGTGAAGAAGTTCAATTCACCACCAGTGACTTGGAAATTCAAATTCAAACCTCAGCCAAGTTTGAAGGCGATGCGGGTCAGCTTTCCACCACCGTTGCTGCTCGCAAGCTCATCGACATCTTGCGATCTATCCCTGCCGATCAGCAAGTGACGCTGGAGTCTCAGCAAAACAAAATTTTGCTCAAGAGCGGCAAGAGCCGTTTTAGCCTTCAGTCCATGCCGGCCGAAGACTTTCCTTTGGTTCAAGAATCAGCCAGTTATGGCCCAGCCTTCCAAGTCCCGCAAAAGACCTTGAAGTCCTTGCTGCATTTGGTTTCTTTCTCCATGGCTGTTCACGACATCCGCTACTACCTCAACGGCATTTTGTTTGTCGCTGAAGGCAAGCAGTTGAGCCTGGTTGCCACCGATGGTCACCGTTTGGCATTTGCCAGCGCCAACCTGGATGTTGAGGTTCCCAAGCAAGAGGTGATTCTTCCGCGCAAAACGGTGCTTGAATTGCAACGGTTGCTCAGCGATGGCGACGGTGCCATTGAATTGCAGTTTGCCAACAACCAAGCCAAGTTTTCGTTCGATGGCATGGTCTTCATCACCAAGCTGGTTGAAGGCAAGTTCCCCGATTACAACCGGGTCATTCCGAAGAACCACAAACAAACCATCACCCTGGGTCGTTCGGCCTTGCAGGTTTGTTTGCAGCGTGCAGCCATCCTCACCAGTGACAAGTTCAAAGGCATTCGCCTTCATGTGGAGCCTGGTTTGTTGCGTGTGGCTTCGACCAATGCCGAACAAGAAGAGGCCGTCGATGAGATCGAAATTGATTACGAAGGCGATCGCATCGAGATTGGCTTTAACGTCACCTACCTCATCGATGTGCTCAACAACGTCAGCGACGACATGATCACCATTGCTTTGGCCGACGCCAACAGCTCAGCGCTGTTCACCATGGCGAGCAATGATCAATTCAAGTATGTCGTCATGCCCATGCGCATCTGAAGCTGGCTTATTTTTCTCTTATTGATTGAACCGATTCATGTCTGATTCTGCTGTGCCCACGCCTGACGTTAACGCTTATGGCGAAAGTTCGATTCAAATTCTGGAAGGCTTAGAAGCCGTTCGCAAGCGTCCTGGCATGTACATCGGGGATACGTCCGATGGCACCGGTCTGCACCATTTGGTATTCGAAGTTGTCGATAACTCCATCGATGAAGCGTTGGCTGGCCATTGCGACGACATCTTGGTGACCATCCATTCGGACAACTCCATCAGCGTGGTCGACAACGGTCGTGGCATTCCCACGGGCGTCAAGATGGATGACAAGCACGAGCCCAAACGTTCTGCCGCTGAAATCGCGCTCACTGAACTGCATGCGGGTGGTAAGTTCAACCAAAACAGCTACAAGGTCTCAGGGGGTTTGCACGGTGTGGGCGTTTCCTGCGTCAATGCCTTGTCCAAATGGTTGCACTTGACGGTTCGACGCGAAGGCAAGGTTCACAAAATTGAATTTGCTCGGGGTGCCATTCAAAACCGCCTCGTTGAAGTGGTTCAGGGGGTTGAGGTTTCTCCCATGCGCATCACCGGCGAAACCGAGAAGCGTGGAACCGAAGTGCATTTCTTGCCAGACACCGACATCTTTCAGCAAAACCACGATTTCCATTACGAAATTCTCAGCAAGCGCTTGCGCGAACTGAGTTTTTTGAACAACGGTGTTCGCATTCGTTTGCACGATGAGCGCTCAGGGAAGAACGACGACTTTTCGGGTGCAGGCGGTGTCAAGGGCTTTGTTGAATTCATCAACACGGGCAAGAAAAACTTGCACCCCAATGTGTTCTGGGCCACGGGTGAACGCCCAGCCGAAACTTATGGCGGCATTCCGGGCACCAGCATTGGCGTGGAAGTGGCCATGCAATGGAACGACGGCTACAACGAGAACGTGTTGTGCTTCACGAACAACATCCCTCAGCGAGATGGCGGCACCCACCTGACGGGTTTGCGCGCGGCCATGACCCGTGTGATCAACAAATACATTGATGAAAACGACTTGGCCAAAAAAGCCAAGGTCGAGGTCAGTGGCGATGACATGCGCGAAGGCTTGAGTTGTGTGCTCTCTGTGAAAGTGCCTGAACCCAAATTCAGCAGCCAAACCAAAGACAAGCTCGTCTCCAGTGAAGTGCGTGCACCACTGGAAGACATCGTCACCAAGGCGCTCACCGACTTTCTTCAAGAGCGTCCCAACGACG
>JAYPFZ010000005.1:23038-59184 GCA_038126555.1 Betaproteobacteria bacterium | reverse complement strand
TGCCCCATTGGAAGACATCGTCACCAAGGCACTCACCGATTACTTGCAAGAGCGCCCCAACGACGCCAAAATCATTTGCGGCAAGATTGTTGAAGCCGCTCGTGCGCGTGAAGCGGCACGACGTGCACGTGAAATGACCCGGCGTAAAGGCGTGCTCGATGGCATGGGCTTGCCCGGCAAGCTGGCCGACTGCCAAGAAAAAGATCCCGCTTTGTCTGAAATCTACATCGTCGAGGGTGACTCGGCAGGGGGTTCCGCCAAGCAAGGCCGCGATCGTAAATTCCAAGCCATCTTGCCTTTGCGTGGCAAGATTCTGAACGTTGAAAAGGCCCGCTACGAAAAGCTGCTGACCTCCAATGAAATCTTGACCCTGATCACGGCCTTGGGTACGGGCATTGGCAAAACCAGCAGCGATTCTGGCAAGTCGAACGTTGACGATTTCAACATCGACAAACTGCGCTATCACCGCATCATCATCATGACCGATGCCGACGTCGATGGCGCACACATTCGAACCTTGTTGCTCACCTTCTTTTATCGTCAGATGCCTGAGTTGGTCGAGCGCGGTCACATCTACATTGCGCAGCCCCCGCTTTACAAAGTCAAGGTGGGCAAGGAAGAGCAATACCTCAAAGACCAATCGGCCCTCGATGCCTTCTTGTTGCGCGTGGCTTTACAAGGTGCGGCCTTGCAAACGGGCGGCGATCGCAATCAACGTTTGGATGGCGAAACCCTGAGCGAATTGGCCAGGAAGCACCAGGTTGCGGAATCGGTCATTCATCGCTTGTCCAGCCACATGGATGAAGAGGCATTGCGTGCTTTGGCCGATGGTGTGGTCATTGACCTTGATACGCTGGAGAGCACTCAGACCAGCGCCCAACGTTTGCAGTCTCATCTCTTGGCCAATGGCAGCAGTGCTGAAGTGAAAGCCGAGTTCGATCCGGTGAATGACAAACCGCTGTTGCGCATCTTGCGTCAGCATCATGGCAATGTGCGCGCCAGCGTTTTGACCCAAGACTTTGTCCACGGCGCCGACCATGCCGCTTTGGTTGAAGCCGCCAGCACTTTTGAAGGTCTGGTGGCCAGTGATGCGGTGGTCATGCGCGGTGAAGGCGAGAAGCAAAAGCAAGAGCCCGTCAGTGACTTCCGTCAGGCCATGCGCTGGTTAATTCAACAAGCCGAATCGGCCACGTCTCGACAGCGCTACAAAGGCTTGGGTGAAATGAACCCCGAGCAGCTGTGGGAAACCACCATGGACCCCAGCGTGCGTCGTTTGTTGCGTGTGCAGATTGAAGACGCGATTGAAGCCGATCACGTCTTCACCATGCTCATGGGCGATGAGGTTGAACCCCGTCGACATTTCATTGAGCACAACGCTTTGCGCGCTTCCAACCTCGACGTTTAAGCGTTCATAGCCCATCAAAAAAGGCCGCGAATGCGGCCTTCTTTGTTTGCTCTTCAGCTGGTGTGTTCAGCTCTTAGCGCCATCGTGCTGGTGTTGACCACCTTGCCCGTGCTTCATGCCTTTTTTACCGCCTTTGCGCTCGTGGTTCATTTCACCATCGAAGATTTTTTGTTGCTCGGGCGTCAAGGCTGCATAAAAGCTTTTCATGGCTTGGAGGCGTGAGCCCATTTGCGCTTGCATGGCCTCGTGTTGTTGCATGCGCGATTCCATGCGAGCAATGGCGTTACCAGTGCCTTCCTGGGCTTGTTTGCCATGCTTTGCACCCATGGGTGCCATGCTGGCGGTGAAGCTTTCCCAGGCTTTCGTTTGTTCACCATTGAGCTTGAGTTTGTCGTGCAAGCTTTGCAGGCGTTGCGCATGACCCGCGCCTTGTGAGTGCGACGATTGATGCGCTGCGCGTTGACCCGCACGTTCCGAGCAAGCGCTGGATTCCGCGGCAATCGCGAGTCCAAGACCCAGGGTGCCAGCCAAAACCAAAGCGGCGGTGCGGAGTCGTTGTGCATGTTTCATGGTGTTTCCTTTCAGGTGTTGATGTTCATCTAACGCCCGTTTCACACCCACCGTGCACAGCAATTGCGTTTATCTTTTTTCTTTTTGCGTCAACCGAATGTCATCTTTTGCGTTGGCATGCGCTCAAGCCAAGCGGCCATTTTGGTAATCGTTGACGGCTTGCATCAGCTCGTCACGCGTGTTCATCACAAAGGGCCCGTATTGCGCAATGGGTTCATTCAAGGGTCGCCCCGCCACAACGATGAACCGGGTTTGCGCTTCCATCGTGACACGCAAGTTTTCACCCGCATCGTTCAAGATGACCAGGTGCTCGGGTTTCAACGCCACGTTTTGAATGCTTGCGCCGCCAGCATACAAAACCAAAAATGCACGGTGCCCTTGGGGGATGTGCGCTTCAAAAGTTTGTGTGGCTTGCGTCGTGTTGTGCACGTCCCAATACAAGGGTTGCGTGTCCGCGCGCTCGACCAAACCTTTGACGCCGGCATACTCGCCGGCAATGAGTCGAACGGTGAATGCGTCGTTGCGCCATTCGGGCAATTCGTCATTGGCGATGTCGCGATACCAAGGCGCACACATTTTGTCTTTGGCGGGCAAGTTCAACCAGAGTTGAAAACCATTCATCAACCCATCTTCTTGTTCAGGCATCTCACTGTGGATCACGCCTCGCCCTGCGGTCATCCACTGCACAGACCCTGGGTGCAACAAGCCCACATTGCCCACACTGTCGTTGTGACGCATGCGTCCGGCCAGCATGTAGGTCACGGTTTCAAAGCCACGGTGGGGGTGATCTGGAAAACCGCCAATGTAGTCAGCGCCATGCTCGCTGCCAAAGAAATCGAGCATCAAAAAAGGATCCAGGCGGCGTTGCAAATCTTGCGTGAGCAAGCGCGTCAGTTTCACGCCTGCGCCATCGCTGGTGGCTTGGCCTTTCACTTGTTGTTCGATGTGTCGTTCTGTCATGTTTGGCATTCGTTCGGCTTCAAAGCCTTCATTTTTTCATGCCTTGCAACTGGCTTGGGTTGGCCGTGTTAATGCACCCCGGCCTGCACGGATAGGCCCATAAGTCTTTAAAATTCAGGCCTTTGGGCGTGAGCGTTGTCACGCCACTTTCACTGTCTTGGCGGGCTTCATGGATTTTCCTCAAAGGTTTGATGTCATTGTTGTGGGCGGCGGTCACGCGGGCACCGAAGCGGCACTGGCCAGCGCCCGCATGGGTTGTGACACACTGTTGTTATCGCACAACATTGAGACCTTGGGCCAGATGTCGTGTAACCCGTCCATCGGAGGCATTGGCAAGGGCCACTTGGTCAAAGAGGTCGATGCCTTGGGTGGGGCCATGGCGTTGGCCACCGATGAATCTGGCATCCAATTTCGAATCCTCAACGCCAGCAAAGGCCCTGCGGTGCGGGCCACCCGCGCCCAGGCCGATCGCATCCTCTACAAAGCGGCCATTCGTCGTCGACTCGAAAATCAACCCCATTTGTGGCTGTTCCAACAAGCCGTCGATGACTTGCTCGTCCAAGGCGATCGCGTGGTGGGCGCTGTCACTCAGGTGGGCATTCGTTTTTTTGCGCGCACGGTGGTGCTCACGGCGGGCACGTTCTTGGACGGCAAAATTCACGTAGGCCTTGAAAACCACGCCGGTGGTCGGGCGGGTGACCCCCCAGCGATTCGCTTGAGCCAACGGCTCAAGGAGCTGAAGCTGCCCCAGGGTCGCCTCAAGACGGGAACGCCGCCTCGGCTCGATGGCCGCACCATCGACTTCAGCCGGTGCACCGAGCAACCTGGCGATGGCATGCCGGGTGGCTTGCCCGGTCGAATCCCGGTCTTCAGCTTCATGGGCAGCAGTGACCTGCACCCGCAGCAACTGCCTTGCTGGATCACCCACACCAACGCCCAAACCCACGACATCATTCGTTCGGGCTTTGACCGCAGCCCCATGTTCACCGGCAAGATCGAAGGGGTGGGCCCCCGCTATTGCCCCAGTGTGGAAGACAAAATCAACCGCTTTGCCGACAAGGACAGCCACCAGATATTTCTGGAGCCCGAAGGCCTCACCACCCACGAGATCTACCCCAATGGCATTTCCACCAGCCTGCCCTTTGACATTCAATACGCGCTGGTGCGATCCATTCCGGGTTTGGAAAACGCCCACATCCTTCGCCCGGGCTACGCCATCGAATACGACTACTTCGACCCCCGTGGCCTGAAGCGCAGTTTCGAATCCAAAGCCATTGCGGGCTTGTTCATGGCCGGCCAAATCAATGGCACCACGGGTTATGAAGAGGCGGCCGCCCAAGGTTTGTATGCCGGCATGCAAGCCGCACTCCAAGCGCGCGATCAGGACGCCCAGGTCTTGTCTCGCGACCAAGCCTACTTGGGCGTTTTGGTGGACGACCTCACCACCAAGGGTGTCAACGAGCCTTATCGCATGTTCACCAGTCGGGCGGAATACCGCCTCATGCTGCGCGAGGACAACGCCGACCTGCGCCTCACCGAGTGGGGCCGAAGCTTGGGCCTGGTGGACGACACCCGATGGGTTGCCTTCAACCGCAAGCGCGATGCCATTGCGCGAGAGCAAGAGCGCTTGCGCACATCTTGGGTCAACCCCAGCTTGGTTTCAGCGGCTGAGGCTGAGCAACGGCTGGGCGCCCCACTCAACCACGAACACCATTTGGCCGACTTGTTGCGCCGCCCGCAGGTGAATTACGCCGACCTCATGGCGCTCGCCAATGGCCGCTTCGACGCCGCCGATTGGCAAGGCCTGGATGAGGTTTCACGTGAAACCGTCATCGAGCAGCTGGAGATTGCCGCCAAGTATGAGGGTTACATCAACCGGCAAAAAGACGAAGTGGCCCGTGCCGCTCACTTCGAAAACCTGCCTTTGCCGGAAGACTTGAACTACCTCGACATCGCCGCCCTCAGCATCGAGGTGCGTCAAAAGTTGCAAAAGCACCGCCCCGAAACCCTGGGCCAAGCCTCTCGCATCTCGGGCGTCACGCCTGCTGCCATATCGCTTTTGCTCATTCATTTGCGCCGAGCCAAGGCGGTGGGTTTTGATCGCGCTCAACTCGCCGCTGTGTCTGATGTGCCGGCATGACCGCAGGCCTTAACCCTCAGTCGGTCTTGGATGCGGATGCCGCTGACTCGGTCCCCAAGCTGATTCGTGCTGGGCTGGATGCGCTGGGTCTGAGCCTTGGCGCGCGCCAACTGGACCAAGTGCTCCAGCATTTGGCCCTCTTGCACAAGTGGAACCGGGTGCATAACCTCACGGCCATCCACTCCCCCGAAGAGGCTGCGCGCTTGCATGCCCTCGATTGTTTGGCGGCCCTGGCCGTGTGGGTTTCACGTGAAACACCCCCAAGCCAGGTCTTGGATGTGGGCTCGGGTGCTGGTTTTCCGGCGGTGCTCATGGCCATCCTCTGGCCCGATACCCAAGTGCTGGCCATCGATGCCGTCGCCAAGAAAGCGGCCTTTGTTCAGCAGGTGGCGGTTCAGTTGGGCTTGCCCAACCTCAAGGCCCGTCATGTTCGTGCTCAGGATTTGTCCGGCCAATACGACGTCATCACCTGCCGTGCATTCGCCGCTTTGTCCGATGTGGTGGGTTGGACCGAGCACCTGTTGCGACCCGGTGGTGCCTGGGTGTGTCTCAAGGGCAAGCCGCCCGCCGACGAATTCGCCCAACTGCCCCGCACGGTGTCAGTGTTGGCCATTGACCCAGTCGAGGTCCCGGGCGTGGATGCCGAGCGCTGTCTGGTTTGGATGAAGGCCAGCTGACGGTTTCACGTGAAACCATTGGTCGAAGGCCCTTGCACGGTTAAACTCGCCGGTTCTCAAAAGAATATTCATGAACTCCCTGAACGACTACGGCGCTTTTGTGGCCGCCATTTTGGTGTTTTTGGCTGTGCCGGGCCCCGGCAACTTGGCCCTGCTCACCTCAACGGCCAAGGGTGGTATTCGAGGTGGCTTGGCGGCCACCCTGGGTGTGATCCTGGGCGATCAAGTTCTGATGTGGTCGGCCGTGGCCGGGTTGTCGGCGGTGCTGCTGGCCACCCCCTGGCTTTACATCTGGGTGCAGGGTGCCGGTGCCGCCTATTTGGCGTATTTGGGGTTTCGCTTGTTGCGAGCTCGCCCCGGTGAAGGCCCCGTGCTGGACATGCGGCCGGGCCATTACCTTCGGCAGACCCTGATGATCACCTTGATCAACCCCAAGGCCATCGTGTTCTACCTCGCCTTTTTCCCGCTCTTTGTGAAGCCCGATCACCCCCAGCTGCACGCGGTGTTTGTGCTCATGGCCGTCACCATTGCCGTGCTCACCTTTTTATATGGCCTCACCCTCACGGTGCTGGCCCATCGTTTGTCCTCAACCCTGAAATCCCGAACGAAGATCCACCTGTGGCTCAACCGTCTGGCCGGTGGCCTGATGATTGGCTTTGGACTCCGGTTGGCACTGAGCAAATAGGAAGCATCATGGCGAAAATCTTTTGCGTGGCCAACCAAAAAGGTGGCGTGGGCAAAACCACCACCACCATGAACTTGTCGGCGGGTTTGGCCGCCATTGGCTGTCGGGTGTTGTTGATCGACTTGGACCCCCAAGGCAATGCCACCATGGGCTCGGGCGTCGACAAGCGGGAATTGCCCGCCGGCATCTACGATGTGTTGCTGGGCGAGGTCTCGGTGGCCGATGCCCGCATCACCAGCCAATGGAGCGATTCGGGCAAAAAAGACCACCCCACCTACCACGTCCTGGGCGCCAATCGCGAGTTGGCCGGAGCGGAGGTGGAACTGGTCAACATGAGCCAACGCGAGCGGCGACTCAAGCAAGCCTTGGCCCCCGTGCTCGACGATTACGACTTTATTCTTATCGACTGCCCCCCCTCCCTGTCCTTGCTGACCCTCAACGGCCTGTGTGCCGCCAATGGCGTCATCGTGCCCATGCAGTGCGAATACTTTGCGCTCGAAGGCCTCACGGACCTCGTCAACACCATCAAACAAGTGCACGCCAAGCTCAACCCCGACTTGCGCATCATTGGCTTGTTGCGGGTGATGTTTGACCCGCGCATCACCTTGCAACAACAGGTGAGCGACCAACTCAAGGCCCACTTTGCCGACAAGGTGTTCAACACCGTCATCCCGCGCAATGTGCGCTTGGCCGAGTCGCCCAGCTATGGCATGCCCGGTGTGGTGTTTGACCCGTCTGCCAAAGGCTCACAAGCCTATTTGGACTTTGCCCGCGAAATGGTGGAACGCGCCAAAACGCTTTAAGAAAGAGAACCCATGGCCACCAAAAAAACCAAAGGATTGGGCCGCGGCTTGGAGGCCTTGTTGGGCCCCGACACCGCACCAGCCCGCAGCGACGAAACCCCCAGCCAGCTGTCGCTGGAGGTGTTGGTGCCTGGGCAATACCAGCCCCGCACCCACATGGACGAAGGGGCGCTGTATGAGTTGGCCGAAAGCATTCGCACCCAGGGCATCATGCAACCGTTGCTGGTTCGCCCCTTGAGTGGCGCCCAGGCGGGTCAATACGAAATCATCGCGGGCGAGCGCCGCAGCCGTGCCGCACGCTTGGCCGGCCTCACCGAAGTGCCGGTGTTGGTCAAAGCCGTGAGCGACCAAAACGCCGCCGCCATGGCGCTCATTGAAAACATGCAGCGCGAAGACCTCAACCCCCTGGAAGAGGCCAAAGGCTTGCAACGCTTGGTGAACGAATTTGCCCTGACCCACGACCAAGCCGCCCAAGCGGTGGGCCGCTCACGCAGTGCCGCCAGCAACTTGTTGCGCCTGCTGCAACTCACCGAAGCCGTGCAGACCTTGGTCATGGCGGGCGACCTCGACATGGGCCATGCGCGTGCTTTGCTGGCCTTGCAAGAGGCCGATCAAATCAGCGCCGCGCAAACCATCGTGGCCAAACAAATGTCGGTGCGCGAAGCCGAAAAACTGGTGAAGCAGTGGGGCCAAACCGACGACTCGGGCAAGACAGCCGCAGCGCCCTCGGGCGATGTGCGCCGCGTGGAAGAAGAGCTGTCCGACTTGCTCACCGCCCAAGTTCAGGTGCGCATGAAAGGCCGCGGCAACCAAGTCAAAGGCGAAGTGGCCATTGCATTTGCCTCGTTGGACGAGCTCAACGGCCTCATCGAACGCTTGCGCACCAGCACCCCTTAAACCGCAGGCACGCATGCCCATACACAGCCACGGCCTGGACAAGCAGCGCGAGGTGTTGCGACTGTGGCTGGCTTTGGGCGTCATCAATTTGCTGTTCTTTTACTTTGTGCGCTTCCCCGGGGTTGCCCCCGAGTTGAGCCTGGTGGCGTCGCTGTGGATGCTGTTTTTGTGGAACCAGGCCAACCGCTGGCCCATCCACTGGACGCTCAACATGGGACTGGCCGCCGCCTGCGCGTATTTGCTCGAAATCACCACCAACACCGGCGGCATCAATTCGCCCGCCATGGTGTGGTTCAGCTTATTGCCAGTGATCGTCACCACCGTCATGGGCAAACGGGCTGGGCGCATTTGGTTGGTCATCGCCGTTGCGCTCATCCTGAGCATGTTTGGCCTCACGCACGGGGGCTGGGTCGACCCCATGGTGAGCCTGAGCCCAGAAACCATTCTGTGGGCGCTGTCACTCAATGTCTTGATCGTGCTCACCCAGCATGTGGTGGTGAAAACCTACGACAAAGCCTTTCAGCAACAACTGCAAGACCTCGAAACCCGCAACGCCGAACTCGAAGTGGCGCAAGGGGCGCTGCTGCAAGCGCAATCGCACAAAGACGAATTCATTGCCTCCATGGGCCACGAGTTGCGCACCCCCATGAACGCCATCCTGGGCCTCAATGGCTTGCTGCAAGCCGAGCTGGCCGACCGCCAAGAAGACGTGCAACTGGCCGAACTGATTCGCAACTCCACCGAACAATTGCTCAGCCTCATCAACGACATCTTGCTGCTCTCCCAGCTCGAAGCCCATCGGGTGAACCTGCATCCTGCACCCAGCAACGTGCGCCAGTTATTGAACGAGGTGCGTGAGCAGTGGCAAGGCGTGAGCGAAAGCAAAGGCCTGGTGCTGGAGGTGCGCACCCAAGGCACCGTGCCGCAATGGCTGACCCTCGACGGGCCGCGCTTCAAGCAAGTGCTGGGGCAGTTGCTGAACAACGCCCTCAAATACACCAACCAAGGCCATGTCGAGCTGGGCGTGGCCCACCGCGACGGGCAATTGCAAGTGTGGGTGGCCGACACCGGCGAGGGCATCACGCCAGAGCAGCAGCGCATCATCTTCAATCGGTTTGAACAAGCCGACACCCGCACCAACCGGGGGCAAGGCGGCACCGGCATTGGTTTGGCCATTTGCAAACACGTGGTGGAGTTGGCGGGCGGTCGCATCGATGTGGTCAGCGAGCCGGGCCAAGGCGCGCGCTTTGACTTCACCTGGCCCGCACCATTGGCGGCCATGCCGGTTGCCCAAGCCCAAGCCCAGACCTTGGTTGGACCAGGACCCCGCTGCCTCGTGGTGGACGACCACCCCTTGAACCTCAAAGTCACCGTCATGGCCTTGCGCCAAAGCTGGCCCCAAGCCGAAGTTCACACCGTCGATGGCGGCCGCGCCGCCTTGGCGTGGCTGAGCCAACACCCGGTGGATGTGGTGTTGCTCGATCGCGTCATGCCCGAGTTCGATGGCTTGCAAACCGTGCAGGCCATTCGCAACCACCCCCAAGCCGCGCTGCGACACCTCACGGTGTTGGGGCTCACCGGCATGGATGACGAAGCCGAGCGCACCGCTTGTTTGCAAGCCGGCATGGACGATGTGCTCATCAAGCCCGTGTCGGCCCAAACCCTCAAAACCCGCATCGAAGCGGCCTGGGCCCAACGCGCCGCGTCGCGCACCAACCCAGAGGGGGTGGCATGAAACTCTTTCAAACCATTTTGGAAGACCGGCAAAAAGCCTATGTGCTGTTGGTGAACTTCGTTGCCCAACTGGCCGCCATTGGCACGGGTTTGCAAACCACCTCTGAATTGGGGCGACTGATTTGCTTTTCGCTGTGCATCCCCTTTAACGTGTTGCTCATCGACCTCTTTCGGGGCGGCGCCCTGCGCACCCAAGCCGTTTGGGGGGGTGGCATTGGCATGGTGTTTTTGTTCGTCACCGGCTGGCTCGAAGGCGGCATTCGTTCGTCCACCGCGAGCTGGTTCATTGTGGTGGTGATGGTGGTGTATTTTTTGGTGGGCGCACGCGCAGGCTTTTGGGCCTTGGTGGGCGTGGTGGGCTTGATGGTGACCCAGGCCTTCATCGATTGGCAGGGCTGGAGCCTAGACCCCACCATGCCGCCCATTGCGCCTGACGTGCTCTCCATCATGTCCCTGACCGACTTTTTGTCCGTCACCCTGGTGATTTTTGCCATCCCGTGGATTTACGAAAACACCATTGAAGAGCGCATTCAAGCCATTCGCGAACGCCAGCAAGCGCTGGAGCACAAGCAGCAAGAGTTGGAGCACACCTTGCTGTTGCGCGACCGTTTCATTGCCTCGGTGAGCCACGAGCTGCGCACCCCCATGAACGCCATCTTGGGCTTGAACCAATTGCTCATGCTGCGCACCCAAGACCGGCCCCAGGCCTACAAGGTGCTCGAATACACGCAGCAATCGGCCGACCACCTCATGACCGTGATCAACGACGTGCTGGACTACTCGCAGTTCAGCACCGGCGAGCTCACCGCACAAAACGAGCCCTTTGAGCTGCGCGAACTGATTGATGCAGCCTATGGTTTGTTCATGCCGCGCGTGGAAAACGTGGGCTTGCGCTACGAGCGCGAGCTGGCCGATGACTTGCCGCGCTGGGTCACCAGCGACCGCCATCGGCTCATGCAAGTGCTGGTGAACCTGTTGGGCAACGCCTTCAAGTTCACCGCCCAAGGCGAGGTGCGTTTGCAAGTGCGCCGCGTGGACGAGGACGTGGAGTTTGCCGTGCAAGACACCGGCATTGGCATTGCGCCCGAGCACCAAGAGCGCGTGTTCGAGCGCTACTCCCAAGTCGACGACCCCAGCCGCAGCCAACCCACAGGCACAGGCCTGGGGCTGACCATTTCACGCAAGCTCGTGGCCATGCTGGGCGGTCAGCTCAACCTCAGCAGCCAAGTGGGCCAAGGCTCGCGGTTTTGGTTTCGCTTGCCCTTGCGCGAGGTTGACCCGCAAACGCTGACGAACCGCCAGGCGGAGTCAAACAAAACCCTGGTGTTGCCCCCCGCACGGTTTTTGGTGGTGGACGACCAAGTCATCAACCGCAAGCTGATTCGCCTGATCCTCAACCAATACTGCCCCGAGGGTTCGGTGGTTGAAGCCATACATGGTGAAGATGCCTTGGAGCGCCTCGCGCAGCAGCCCTTCGATGCGGTGATCATGGACATGGTCATGCCCGGCATGGACGGCATTGAAGCCACCCAGCGCATTCGGGCCAGCGACGACGAGCGCATTCGCCACCTGCCCATTCTGGGCCTCACCGCCAACGTGACCCCATCGGATTTGCGCCGCTTTGTTCAGGCGGGCATCAACGACATCATGCTCAAGCCCTTGCAAGTCGAGCGGTTTGTGGCGGCGGTGTCGCGCGTGTTGGTGCGACCCCCTCAGTGATCACCAGCGAAAGACCTTGCCCGGGTTCATGATGTTGTGCGGGTCCAGCGCGTGCTTGATGGTGCGCATCATTTGCACCGCGCCCTCACCCGCTTCGTCCACCAAAAAGTCCATCTTGTGCAGGCCCACCCCGTGCTCGCCCGTGCACGTGCCGCCCATGCTCAAGGCGCGGTTCACCAGCTGGTGATTCAGTGCCTCGGCCTTGGCCCATTCGTCGGGGCTGTTGGGGTCGATGAGGTAGCCAAAGTGGAAGTTGCCGTCGCCCACATGGCCCACCAGGAAATACGGAATGCCCGAGGCATTGGCCTCGTCCACCGAGTCAAGCAAGCAGTCGGCCAAGCGGCTAATGGGCACACAGGTGTCGGTGCTGATGGCGCGACAACCCGGGCGCGACTGCACCGCCGCAAAGTAAGCGTTGTGACGCGCCGTCCACAGCTTGGTGCGCTCCTCGGGCGTGGTGGCCCAGGCAAAGTCTTGGCCGCCAAATTCGCGAGCGATGTCTTGCACCGTTTCGGCCTGCTCCTTCACCCCAGCGGGCGAGCCGTGAAACTCCATGAGCAACAAGGCCTCTTCGCGCAAACCCAGCTTGGCGTAGGCGTTGACCATGCGCACCGTGTTGTCGTCGATCAACTCCACCCGTGCAATGGGCACCCCCAGCTGAATGGTTTGAATCACCGCATGCACCGCATCGGCAATGCTGGGGAAGGAGCACACCGCCGCCGACATGGCTTCGGGGACGGGGTAGAGCTTGAGCGTCACTTCGGTGATGACACCCAGCGTGCCCTCCGAGCCCACAAACAAGCGGGTGAGGTCGTAGCCCGCGCTGGATTTTTTGGCGCGCGTGCCCGTGCGAATCACCTCGCCACTGGCCGTCACCACCTCAAGGGCCAGCACGTTTTCGCGCATGGTGCCGTAGCGAACCGCATTGGTGCCACTCGCGCGCGTGGCGCTCATGCCGCCAATCGTGGCATCGGCACCGGGGTCGATGGGAAAGAACAAGCCCGTGGACTTGATCTCGTTGTTCAGTTGCATGCGGGTGACGCCCGGCTGCACCGTCACCGTGAGGTCTTCGGCGTTCACCGACAGCACGCGGTTCATGCGGGTGAGGTCAATCGACACCCCGCCTTGCACCGCCAGCAAATGCCCTTCCAGGGAAGAGCCCACCCCAAACGGAATCACCGGCACGCGGTGCTCGGCACAGGCCTTGACCACCGTGGCCACATCGGCGGTGGATTCGGCAAACACCACAGCCGCTGGCGGCGGCACCTGGGTGAACGCCGACTCATCGCGGCCGTGCTGCTCGCGCACCACCAAGGCTGTGGAACAGCGGTCACCAAACTGCTGCTTCAAAAACGCCAGCAAGGCCTCGGGCACTTCGCGCTGGGCAACGGTGAAAGGATGGGGTGCGTTCATGGGGGGCTCCGAAAAAGGGGCGGTAATTGCCGGATTCTAGGCAGGATGCGCCAACCCTGCGTCCCCGGTTGGACCGCGCCAACTGGGGCCATTCCGGGCCGCTGGGAGGGCTTGTTTTTACAATGGCCCCATCTCACCTTGCATCAGGCCACACCATGGGCAATCGACTCACTCAAATCGCCACCCGCACCGGCGACAACGGCACCACCGGGTTGGGCAACAACCAGCGCGTTTCCAAAAACAGCTTGCGTGTGCACGCCATGGGCGATGTGGACGAGCTCAATTCCCAAATCGGCGTGTTGCTGTGCGAAACCCTGCCCGACGAGGTGCGCGAGCTCTTGGTGGAGATTCAGCACCAGCTCTTTAACCTGGGCGGCGAGTTGTCCATTCCGGGCTTTGAGTTGCTCAAAGCCGAGGCCGTGCTGGCGCTGGACGAGGCCCTGGCCCATCACAACGCGCAGCTGCCCAAGCTGCAAGAGTTCATCTTGCCTGCGGGCACCCGCGCCGCCGCGCTGGCCCATGTGTGCCGCACCATTGCCCGCCGTGCCGAGCGCCAGGTGGTGGCCTTGGGCAACGAAGAGGCCCTGAACGACACCCCCCGCCAATACCTCAACCGCCTCTCCGACCTGATGTTTGTGCTGGCGCGCGTGCTCAACCGCATGAACGGCGGCGACGATGTGTATTGGAAAAGCGAGCGGCTCAAGCAGGGCGAATCCAACTGATCGCCGCTGACGCTGTCCTGGGGGTTAGGCCTTCATCAAGGCCTCATCAAAAATGGCCACCGCGCGGGTCCAGCCCGCCGAGGCCCCGCGAATTTTGTGGGGGAAGCAGCTGATGTAAAAGCCCGTGGGCGGCAGCGCTTCCAGGTTGTGCAGCTTTTCCAAATGGCAGTAGCCAATGTGGCGGCCGGCTTTGTGGCCTTCCCAAATCAGGGCGGCGTTTTGCGTGGCCTTGTATTTTTCGGCGGTGTGCACAAAGGGCGCGTCCCAGCTCCAGGCGTCGGTGCCGGTGAGGCGCACGCCGCGTTCGAGCAAATACATCGTGGCCTCCAGGCCCATGCCGCACCCGCTGCTCACGTAGTCGTTGTGGCCATAGCGTGAACCGGCGCGGGTGTTGACCACCACAATTTCCAAGGGGCTCAGGGTGTGGCCAATGCGGGCCAGTTCGGCCTCGACTTCGGCGGCGGTCACCACGTGGCCATCGGGCAGGTGGCGAAAGTCCAGCTTCACCCCCGGCTGAAAGCACCACTCCAGCGGCACTTCGTCAATGGCAATGGCGCGTTGCGGCTTGCCGGTGGCCGCATCCATGGTGGAGTGAAAGTGATAGGGGGCATCGAGGTGCGTGCCGTTGTGCGTGGACAGTTGCACCAGCTCCACCGCCCAGCCTTCGCCGTCGGGCAAGTCGGACTTTTGCAGGCCCGGGAAGAAGGGCTCGATTTGCTCGTAGGTTTGTTCGTGCGTGAAGTATTGGATGTTGGGCTTGAACGCGGGCGGGTCGCTCACCACGTCGTTTTCCAAGTAGATGGACAAGTCCACAAAACGTCGGCTCATGAAAGTCTCCTTGAATGGCGTCATCTGTATGACCCATCTTAGGCAAAACCACAAAAGCGGGTGGTTACACTCGCGACGATTCAGGCCTGCCCAGGGCCGTCGCCCGTGGGGTCAGGCTGCTCCAGCAAAGGAATGCGCATGGCCACGACCTCAGCCTCCCCTCCGCCCAACGTGCCGCAAATTCGGCGCTACCAAGACTGGCTGGCCAAGCACCAGGGTTTGCGGTTTGCCAACTACGACGACTTGTGGCGCTGGTCCATCACCGACCTCGACGCGTTCTGGCAAAGCATTTGGGATTACTTCGACATGCAGTCGCCCACGCCACACACCGCCGTGCTGGCGCGCAACACCATGCCCGGCGCCGTGTGGTTTGAGGGGGCGCAGGCCAACTACGCCCAGCAGGTGTTTCGCCATGTGAAGCCCGCGCAGGCGGCGGGCTTTGCTGCGGTGATTGCCGAAAACGAAGACGGGCGAGTGCGCGAACTGAGCTGGCCCGAGTTGCATCGTCAGGTTGCCAGCTTGGCCTTGCACCTCAAGGCCCAAGGCGTGACGCGCGGCGACCGCGTGGTGGCTTATTTGCCCAACGTGCCCGAGGCCATGGTGGCGTTTTTGGCGTGCGCCAGCATTGGGGCCATTTGGAGCATTTGCGCACCCGACATGGGCACGCGTGCGGTGCTCGACCGGTTCACCCAAATTGAGCCCAAGGTGCTGATTGCCTGCGATGGCGTGCGTTATGGCGGCAAGCCCATCGACCGCTGTGCCGTGGTGCAAGAGATGCGCGCGGCCCTGCCCACGGTGCAGCACGTGCTGGTGTTGCGCAACCTCAACCTCGATTTGGACCTGTCCAGCGCCGTGCCCGGCAGCACCGACTTTGCCCAAGCCGTCGCCCGCAACGATGCGGCCACCACCCAGTTTGAGCCCGAGTGGCTGCCCTTTGATCACCCCTTGTGGGTGGTGTATTCCAGCGGCACCACGGGCTTGCCCAAGCCCATCGTGCACGGCCATGGCGGCACGGTGTTGGTGGCTTTGGCCTTGAAGAGCTTGCACAACGACGTGGGCTGCAGCTACGACCCCAACAACTGGGGCGAGCGCTTTCATTGGTACAGCACCACGGGCTGGGTGATGTGGAACGCCCAAACCAGCGGCTTGCTCAACGGCACCACCTGCGTGATTTACGACGGCAGCCCAGCGGGCAACGTGCCGGGCAACCCCGACTGGACCACCTTGTGGCGATTCGCCGAGCGGCACGGCGCCACTTTCTTTGGTGCCGGCGCCGCCTTCTATTCCAATTGCCTCAAAGCGGGGGTCAACCTGTCGGCCATGCCCGGTTTGGCGCGGGTGCGGGCTTTGGGCACCACCGGCTCGCCGCTCAGTGAAGAGGTGCAAACCTGGGGCATCGAGCAGTTCAAGCCCTTGGGCAACCCGGAAATGTGGTGGTGCAACATTTCGGGCGGCACCGATTTCGCCGGGGCCTTCATTGGCGGCAACCGCGAGCTGCCGCAAGTGCCTGGCCAAATGCAGTGTCGCTTGGTGGGCTGCGCGGTCGAGGCCTGGAACGAGCAAGGCCAACCGGTGGACAACGAGGTGGGCGAGTTGGTGTGCACCCAACCCATTCCCTCCATGCCCTTGTATTTCTGGAACGACCCGGGCAACCAGCGCTACCTGGGCAGCTACTTCGACATGTATCCGGCGGGCCATGGCCGCCAGCCCGGCGGTGGCGATGGCCCCGCCGAATTGGGGGCGGTGTGGCGGCACGGCGATTGGCTCAAGATCACGCCCACTGGCCAGTGCATCATTTATGGCCGCAGCGATGCCACCATCAACCGGCATGGCCTGCGCATGGGCACCAGCGAGCTCTACAGCGCCGTTGAGGCCTTGCCCGAGGTGCTCGATTCCATGGTGGTCGACCTCGAATACCTGGGTCGCGAGAGCTTCATGCCCCTGTTTGTGAGCTTGCGCGAAGGCGTGAGCCTGAACGACGACCTCAAAGCCCGCCTGAACCACGCCATCAAAGTGGCCCTCTCGCCGCGCTTTGTGCCCAACGAGATCGTGCAAGTGCCCGCCATTCCCCGCACCCTCACTGGCAAAAAGCAAGAGCTGCCCATCAAAAAGCTGATGCTGGGCCAGCCCATCGACAAGGTGCTCAACCGCGACGCCATGGCCAACCCCGAGTGCCTGGCCTGGTATCAGGACTACGCACAGGCCTTCGCCCAGCGCTGAGCGACCAACCTCCTCGGGTTTCACCGGATGCCGAAAGGCGGGCGGCGCACTAAATTGTTTGAAGCTTGAAATATTCAATCTTCAACAAAGGCGGCGCATGAACATTGTTTGCATCGGCGGTGGGCCAGCCGGCTTGTATTTCGCGATTCTGATGAAACAGCTCAACCCTGCGCATCGGGTGCGGGTGGTGGAGCGCAACCGGGCCTACGACACCTTTGGCTGGGGGGTGGTGTTCTCCGACGCCACCATGGACAACATGCGCTTGTGGGATGGGCCCACGGCCGACGAAATTCAACAAGCCTTCAACCACTGGGACGACATCGAGTTGCTGTTCAAGGGCCGACGCATCCGATCGGGCGGTCACGGCTTTGTGGGCATTGGGCGCAAAAAACTCCTCAACATCTTGCAAGCCCGCTGCGAGCAACTGGGCGTGGAGCTGGTGTTTGAACAAGAGGTGGTGTCGGATGCCGACTTTCCCGATGCCGACCTCATCATTGCCAGCGACGGCATCCACTCCAGCATTCGCAACCAATACCAGTCGCACTTCAAGCCCGACATCGTGGTGCGCCCCAACCGCTACATCTGGTTGGGCACGCATCGCCTGTACGACGCCTTCACCTTCGACTTTCAAAAAACCGAGCACGGCTGGTTTCAGGCCCACATCTACAAATTCGATGAAAACACCACGACCTTCATCGTGGAGTGCCCCGAGCACGTGTGGCTGGCGCACGGGCTAGACAAGGCCGACCCAGCGCAGTCCATTGCGTTTTGCGAGCAACTCTTTGCCGACAACTTGCAAGGCCATGCGCTGATGACCAATGCGCGTCACTTGCGGGGTTCGGCGTGGCTGAACTTTCAGCGCGTGGTGTGCGAGCAGTGGTGGCTGAAAAACAAGCAGGGCGCACACGTGGTGCTCATGGGCGATGCGGTGCACACCGCCCACTTTGCCATTGGCTCGGGCACCAAGTTGGCCTTCGAAGACGCCATCGAGTTGGTGCGTCAGTTCAAGGCCGTTGGCGATGCCCCCGAACACCTGCCCCAGGTGCTGGCGCAATACCAAGCCGTTCGCAGTGTCGACACCTTGCGCATTCAAAACGCGGCTTGGAACGCCATGGAATGGTTTGAGGTCTGTGGCCAGCGCTATTGCGATCAGCTCGAGCCCGAACAGTTCATGTATTCCATGCTCACCCGCAGCCAGCGCATCGGGCACGAAAACCTGCGCTTGCGAGACGCCGATTGGCTGGCCGGCTATGAACAGTGGTTTGCCCAGCGGGCGGCAGCGCAAAGCCAAACCCCCGCGCCCCAAGTCACCACGCCACCCATGTTCACGCCCTATCGGGTGCGTGGTTTGACCTTGAAAAACCGGGTTGTGGTGTCGCCCATGGCCCAATATTCAGCAGTGCAGGGTCGCCCCACCGACTACCACTTGGTGCATTTGGGCGCGCGAGCGCTGGGCGGAGCTGGCTTGGTGTTTGCCGAGATGCTGGGGGTGAGCCCCGAGGGGCGGATCACACCGGGTTGCCCGGGCTTGTGGACCGATGAGCAAATGCACGACTGGCGGCGCATCACCGACTGGGTGCATGCCAACACCGATGCGTGCATGGGCGTTCAGCTGGGGCACTCGGGTGCCAAAGGGGCGACGCAACGCGCGTGGGACGGCATTGACCAGCCCTTGCGGGGCAGTGGCGACGAGGCGCCTTGGCCTTTGATTTCCGCGTCACCTCAACAATACTTGGCGGGCGTGAGCGATTGGTCGCGCGCCATGACCCGGGCCGACATGGACCGCGTGAAAGCCGACTTTGTGGCGTGCACGGAGCGTGCTGTGCAGGCCGGTTTCGATTGGCTGGAGCTGCACTGTGCCCACGGCTACTTGCTGTCCAGCTTCATCAGCCCCCTCACCAACCAGCGCACCGACGACTACGGTGGCCCCTTGGACCATCGCCTGCGCTATCCACTGGAGGTGTTTGAGGCCGTGCGCCAGGCGTGGCCAGCGGATCGCCCCCTGTCGGTTCGCATCTCGGCCCACGACTGGGTGGAGGGCGGCATTACGCCCGCCGATGCGGTGGAGATCGCCAAAGCGTTCAAGGCCGCAGGTGCCGACCTCATCGATTGCTCGTCGGGCCAGGTGAGCAAGCAAGAAAAAATCACTTATGGGCGCATGTTCCAAACGCCCTTTGCAGACCGCATTCGCCAAGAGGCCGGCATTGCCACGGTGGCTGTGGGGGCCATCAGCGAAGCCGATCACGTCAACAGCGTGATTGCTGCTGGGCGCGCCGACCTGTGTGCCATTGCGCGGCCGCATTTGGCCAACCCGGCGTGGACCCTGACCGAAGCGGCCCGCATTGGTTACACGCCCATGCCGTGGCCCAAAGCCTATCGTTCGGGCAAGTCGCAACTGGAAGCCAACTTTGCCCGCGAGCAGGCCCAGTGGCAGGGTCAGCTCGAAGCCGCCCGGCAAGCGGGCTTGCGCCAAGCCAGCTTGGGGGAGCGCACCGCATGAGCGAAGCCCTGCCGCTGGATTTGGAAAACCGGCTCCAAGCCGATGACCACACCTCGTTGCGCCTGTGGTTGCGCTTGCTCAGCACCAGCATTCGCATTGAAGACACCATTCGCCAACGCCTGCGTGAGGGCTTTGGGATCACCTTGCCGCGCTTTGACCTGATGGCGCAACTCGAGCGCGAGCCCGAGGGCCTCACCATGGGTGAGCTGTCGCGGCGCATGATGGTGACAGGCGGCAACGTCACCACCATCGTGGACCAACTCACCAAAGAGGACCTGGTGCAGCGGGTGACCTTGCCCGAGGATCGTCGCTCTTATCGGGTGACCATGACGCCGGTGGGCCGAGCCGCGTTTGCGGGCATGGCGCGCGCCCATGAGCAATGGGTCAAAGACCTCATGGCCGGTCTCGACGAACACCAACAGCACCAGCTCCATCACCTGCTGGGCGTGCTCAAGCACGGCCTGGTCACCCCCATTTCCACGCAAGGCCAAACCCATGACCCAGACTGAACAACCCGAAGCATTCAACCCAGTGGGACGCCAGCCCCTGTGGCTCAACCCCGAGCATTTCGAGCTCACGGTGAAGGCCGGCATTGCCGTGATTCGTTTGAAGCGGCCCGAGCGCAAAAACCCACTGACCTTTGACAGCTACGCCGAACTGCGAGACTGGTTTCGGGCCTTGGCCTACGACGACGCCATTCAGGTGGTGGTGTGGGCCAGCAACGAGGGCAACTTTTGCTCGGGCGGCGATGTGCACGACATCATTGGGCCACTCACCCGCATGGACATGAGCGGGCTCATGCGCTTCACCCGCATGACCGGGGATTTGGTCAAGGCCATGCTCCACTGTGGCAAGCCCATCATCGCGGCCGTCGATGGCGTCTGTGCGGGGGCCGGGGCGATTGCGGCCATGGCCTCTGATTTGCGCGTGGCCACGCCGCGCGCCAAGGTCGCGTTTTTGTTCACACGGGTGGGGTTGGCTGGTTGCGACATGGGCGCGTGTGCCGTCTTGCCGCGCCTCATTGGGCAAGGTCGTGCGGCCGATTTGCTTTACACCGGTCGGGCCATGTCGGCCGAAGAAGGCCACGCCTGGGGCTTCTTCAACGCTTTGCATGACCCCGCTGCGCTGGAGGCCGAGGCTTTGGCCTTGGCTGAGCGTTTGGCCCAAGGCCCCAACTTTGCCCACATGATGACCAAGACGCAACTGAACCAGGAATGGAACATGGCCTTGGAGCAAGCCATCGAGGCCGAGGCGCAGGCGCAGGCCATTTGCATGCAAACCCAAGACTTCCACCGGGCCTATCGCGCTTTTGTGGCCAAGCAAATGCCCGCCTTTGAAGGCAACTGATTCAGGAGCGGCCCATGCCCGACGCACAATTTTTGGACTGGCCCTTTTTCGAGGATCGGCACCGCGTCTTGGTCAAGGCGTTGGAGCCCTGGGCACAGGACACCCAAGCGCGCTTGTCGCGCACGGTGGATGCCCACGATGCCGACGCCCTCACCCGCGCTTGGGTGCAAGCCTTGGGAGACGCGGGTTGGTTGCAACACAGCGCCATCGACCCCGACCACCCCGAGGTGCCACTGGATGTGCGCAGCCTGTGCCTGATTCGCGAAACCTTGGCTCGACACCATGGCCTGGCCGACTTTGCCTTTGCCATGCAGGGCTTGGGCACAGGCGCCTTGTCCTTGTTTGGCAGCCCCGAACAGCGAGAGGTGTTGCGCCGCAGTCGGGCGGGTCAATGCATCACGGCGTTTGCCCTCACCGAGCCGCAGTCGGGCTCGGACGTGGCCAACAGCACCATGACGGCGCGGCGCGAAGGCGACCACTATGTGCTGGATGGCGAAAAAACCTGGATCTCCAACGGCGGCATCGCCGATGGCTACACCGTGTTTGCGCGTACCGGAGAAGCCCCGGGTGCCAAGGGCTTGTCGGCCTTTTGGGTGGCCGCTGACACGCCGGGGCTCAGCATTGCCGAGCGCCTGCACACCTTGGCCCCTCACCCTTTGGCGCGCTTGCGCTTTGAGGCTTGTCGGGTTCCGGTGTCACAACGCATTGGGGAGTCCGGTGCGGGGTTTCGCATGGCCATGTCGGTGCTCGATGTGTTTCGCTCCACGGTCGCTGCCGCCGCGCTGGGCTTTGCGCGTCGCGCATTCGATGAGGCCGTGACACGGGTTCAAACGCGCCACATTGCGGGACAGCCTTTGGCCGAATCGCAAATGGTGCAGGGCCACATTGCCGACATGGCCTTGTCGGTGGATGCATCGGCCTTGTTGGTGTATCGCGCCGCTTGGCTCAAAGACCAAGGGGCCAGCCGCGTGTCGCGCGAAGCCGCCATGGCCAAGTTGTTCTCCACCGAAGAAGCCCAAAAGGTCATTGACCTGGCCGTTCAGTTGCACGGCGGTGAGGGTGTTCGCAGCGGTGCTGTGGTGGAGCACCTGTATCGAGACATTCGCGCCTTGCGCATTTACGAAGGCGCCAGCGATGTGCAGCGGGTGGTGATTGCCCGCCATGCACTCCACGCGGGCTAAACCAGGTCAGACCACGACAAGGAGCACTGCCATGTTGGGACCCTCTGCACACCTCGACACCTTCACCCGGGACCACTTGCCCCCTGAGGCGCAGTGGCCTGAATTTTTGCTCCAGGGTTTTGATTACCCCGAGCGCATCAACGTCGGTTACGAGCTCAGCGATGGCATGGTGGCCAAGGGCTTTGGCGATCACATGGCGTTGGTGGGCAATGGGCGACGGCGAACCTACAAAGAGCTGGCCGATTGGAGCAACCGCATTGCGCACGTGCTGGTGAGCGAGTTGGGCTTGAAGCCGGGGCAACGGGTGCTGGTGCGATCGGCCAACAACCCCGCGATGGTGGCGGTGTGGCTGGCGGTGACCAAGGCGGGCGGGGTGGCGGTGAACACCATGCCCATGTTGCGCGCCATGGAGTTGTCGGCGATTGTGGACATTGCCGAGATTGGCCTGGCCTTGTGCGACACCCGGCTCATGGATGAAATGGTGGCCTGCGCCAAAGATTCGCGCTTTTTGAAAAAGGTGGTGGGCTTCGATGGCACGGCCAATCACGATGCCGAACTCGACCGGCTGGCCTTGGACCAACCGGTGCAATTTCAGGCCGTGGCCACTGGCCGAGATGACGTGGCGCTGTTGGGCTTCACTTCCGGCACCACCGGCAAGCCCAAGGCCACCATGCACTTTCATCGCGACTTGCTCATCGTGGCCGATGGTTACGCCAAAGAGGTGTTGCAAGTGGTGCCCAGCGATGTGTTTGTGGGCTCGCCACCCTTGGCTTTCACCTTTGGGCTGGGAGGCCTGGCGGTGTTTCCCTTGCGCTTTGGTGCGTGCGCGGTGCTGCTGGAAAACGCCACGCCGCCCAACCTCATCGAGATCATTCAAAAGCACAAGGCCACCGTGTGCTTCACCGCACCGACCGCCTACCGCGTGATGCTGCGCGCCATGGAAGAAGGCGCCGACCTCTCCAGCTTGCGTGCGGCGGTGTCGGCCGGTGAGACCCTGCCGGCGCCGGTTTACGAGGAGTGGTTGGCCAAAACCGGCAAGCCCATGCTCGACGGCATTGGCTCCACCGAGTTGCTGCACATCTTCATCACCAACCGGTTTGGCGACAGCCATGCGGGCTGCACGGGTCGGCCCGTCACCGGCTACGAGGCCAAGGTGGTGGATGAGCAAGGCCAAGAAGTGCCACGCGGCCCCATGGGCCGGTTGGCGGTGCGCGGCCCCACGGGGTGCCGCTATTTGAACGATGAGCGCCAGGCCGTGTATGTGCAAGGGGGTTGGAACCTCACGGGCGACACCTTTGTTCAGGATGAGTCGGGCTACTTTCACTTTGCCGCGCGCAGCGACGACATGATCATTTCGGCGGGCTACAACATTGCCGGCCCTGAGGTCGAAGCGGCCTTGTTGCGGCACCCGGCGGTCAAAGAATGTGCGGTGGTGGGCGAGCCCGATGACGAGCGCGGCGCCATCGTGTGTGCGCATGTGGTGCTCAGCGATTCGGAGGTGCCCACCGACGCGCTGGTGCGGGCCTTGCAAGAGCATGTGAAGGCCACGATTGCCCCCTTCAAATACCCGCGCAAAGTGGTGTTTGCCAAAGCGCTTCCCAAAACAGCCACAGGCAAGATTCAACGGTTCCGGCTGCGCGCCTCGGCGTGACGAACCCCACTTACAAGGAGCAAACGCCATGCATCAAGTCATTCAACCCGAAGGCTGGCTGCCCGCCAAAGGCTATGCCAACGGCGTGCACACCCACAACGGCACCCTGTATGTGGGGGGGCAAATTGGCTGGAATGCTCAGCAGCAATTTGAAGTCCACGACTTCATCGGCCAAATGCGCCAGGCCTTGCTCAACGTGCGCGCTGTGGTTGAACAAGCGGGCGGCCAGGTGCAAGACATTGTTCGTCTGACTTGGTATGTCACCGACAAGCGGGCTTACCTGGCGCACCAGGCCGAGGTGGGGCAGGTGTATCGCGAGGTCATGGGTCGACACTTTCCGGCCATGACCATGGTGGTTGTGAGCGCATTGGTGGAGGACGAGGCGCTGGTGGAAATCGAGGCCACTGCCGAATTGCCCGCTGCACCCGAATAACCGAGCCTTCAGTTCTCCGAAATGCCAACAAAGACGCTAAGACACCGTTCCAATCCCGCTCATGCACCACGAGCCCAGCACAAAAGCCCAGGTGACAGCCGTCACATCCGAAGTTGAGAGAATGACGGTTTTGAAAACGAACGAAAACCCATCACCATGAGCAAAGCCAAGTTCCAATGGGAAGACCCCTTTTTGCTGTCTCAGCAATTGACCGAAGACGAGCGCATGATTCAGGAGGCCGCCTCGGCCTATTGCCAAGACAAACTCATGCCCCGCGTGCGCGATGCCTTTCGCCACGAAAAAACCGACCCGACCATCTTTCGTGAAATGGGCGAGCTGGGTTTGTTGGGCCCCACCATTCCCGAAGCCTATGGCGGCCCTGGCCTCAATTACGTGGCCTATGGCTTGATTGCCCGCGAGGTCGAACGCGTGGATTCCGGCTACCGCTCCATGATGAGTGTGCAGTCGTCCTTGGTCATGGTGCCCATTTTTGAATTTGGCACCGAGGCGCAAAAACAAAAATACTTGCCCAAGCTGGCCACCGGCGAATGGATTGGCTGCTTTGGCCTCACCGAGCCCAACCACGGCTCTGACCCGGCCAGCATGGCCACGCGCGCACACAAAGTGGCGGGCGGCTACAAGCTCAGCGGCAGCAAGATGTGGATTTCCAACAGCCCCATCGCCGATGTGTTTGTGGTGTGGGCCAAAGAGGTCAGCGAGTCTGGCGCGGTGGGCCCGATTCGCGGCTTTGTGCTTGAAAAAGGCATGGCTGGCCTGAGCGCACCCGCCATCCACGGCAAGGTGGGCTTGCGCGCATCCATCACGGGTGAAATCGTCATGGACGGTGTGTTTTGCCCCGAGGAGAACGCCTTCCCCGAGGTGCAAGGCCTCAAAGGCCCCTTCACCTGCTTGAACAGCGCGCGCTATGGCATTGCCTGGGGTGCACTGGGTGCGGCCGAGTCGTGCTGGCACACGGCCCGCCAATACACGCTGGATCGCGAGCAATTTGGTCGCCCCTTGGCCGCCAACCAGCTCATTCAGAAAAAACTCGCCGACATGCAAACCGAAATCGCGCTGGGCCTGCAAGGTTGCTTGCGCTTGGGCCGCATGAAGGACGAAGGCACCGCTTCGGTGGAAATCACCTCCATCCTCAAGCGCAACTCCTGCGGCAAGGCCTTGGACATTGCCCGCATGGCGCGCGACATGATGGGCGGCAACGGCATCAGCGATGAGTTTGGCGTGGCTCGTCACTTGGTGAACCTGGAGGTGGTCAACACCTACGAGGGCACCCACGACATTCACGCCCTCATTCTGGGTCGCGCGCAAACCGGCATCGCGGCGTTTTCCAACTGAGCGGGTTTCGTTACACTTCCCGTTCACCTTTTCATCAACCTGTCGCCAGGGGAGCCCCACGCCAACGCAAGGGGCTGAGAGTGCAGCAAGGGCCCAACCGCCCTTCAGGCAGACCCTGGAACCTGATCCGGTTCATACCGGCGGAGGAAGCGCGACATGCAAATCGCCATTTCGGCGGCCCTTGTGGCTGCACTGTTGTCTTTTGTTTGGATTGGTCTTCGTGCCCGTGCGGCCCAAGAAGACTTGGACACCTACCTCACCGCTCGCAATTCGCAAAGCGCCAACACCTTGGCCTTGTCGTTTTTGGCTTCGGGCATGGGCGCTTGGGTGTTGTTTGTTCCCCCTGAAATTGCCGCCTTTGTCGGCCCCCTGGCCTTGGGCGGTTATGTCTTGGGTGCGGCTTTGCCCTTCATCGTGTTGGTTTGGTTTGGGCCGGCCATTCGCCGCCATTTGCCCCAGGGGCGCAGCCTGGCCGACTACGCCCAAGCGCGATTTGGTTCGGGCTTGCGGGCGTGGTTGTCGGCCTTGTCCGTGCTCTACATGTTGTGCTTCATCACGGCCGAGCTCACGGCCATGGGCGGCATCACGGCCATGTTGGCCCCCTCGGTGCCGGGGCATTGGGTGGTGATTGGCCTCGCGCTGGCCACCCTCACCTACACCGCTTGGGGTGGCTTGCGCGCCAGCTTGGCCACCGACCGCTGGCAAGCCTGGCTGCTGCTGGGCCTGTTGTTGCTGGTGGTGGTGGCGGCCATGGCCAGTTTGCCGGCTGGCCCCATGCCGCAGCCCATGCCCGCGGCGCCCCCTGCGGTGGGCCTGAGCGTGGCGCTCACCCTCATCATTGCGGTCACCGCGGCCAACCTGTTTCACCAAGGCTATTGGCAGCGCATTTGGGCCGCTGAAAGTGATGCGGCTTTGCGCGAAGGCGCCTGGAAGGGCGGCTTGGCGACCATGGTGGTGATGGCCGCTGTGGGCGGCTTGGGTTTGCTGGCGGTCATGGCTGGCAAGGATTTGGGCAAGCCCCCGGCGCCTTTGTTTGCTTTGGTGGCGGGTGCCGGCCATTGGCTGGCCTTGCCCACCTTGTTGTTGGCGCTGGCTTTGGTGGCCTCGTCGGTGGACACCTTGCAAAGCGGCTTGGCGTCTTTGATCAGCACCTACCGCCCAGGCCGCGATGCCTCGCTCACGGCGGCACGCTGGATCACCGTGTTGCTCATGGTGCCGGTCATGGCCGTGGCCTTGCAAGGCATTTCGGTGTTGCGACTGTTCTTGATTGCCGACCTCTTGTGCGCCTCGGCCGTGATCCCGGTGCTGCTGGGCTTGTGGCCGCGCATGCGCCCCAATGCCGCCTTGTGGGGCTGTGTGGCGGGCTTGGTCGGCGCGGTGTTGCCGGGTTGGTGGACGTCGGGCAGTGTGGCCGCCGGCGTGTTGGCGGCCAGCTTCCCCACCAACGTGCCCACCTTGGCACCCTTTGTCGGCGCCTTGCTGACCTCGGGCCTGGTGAGCGTGGGCATGGCCTTGGCCGGGTCGCCTCAACCCCAAGGTGACCGCGCGGGATAATCCCGCCCATGAAACCCACCCGCGTCATCGTTGGCCTCAGTGGCGGCGTCGACTCCGCCGTCAGTGCCTGGCTGCTCAAGCAGCAAGGCCACGAGGTGGTGGGTGTGTTCATGAAGAACTGGGAAGATGACGACGACAGCGAATACTGCTCGTCCAACATCGACTTCGTGGACGCCGCTGCCGTGGCCGATGTCATTGGCATCGAGCTGGTGCATGTGAACTTTGCCGCCGACTACAAAGACCGCGTGTTTGCCGCGTTCTTGCACGAATACCAAAACGGCCGCACGCCCAACCCGGATGTGCTGTGCAATGCCGAAATCAAATTCAAGGCATTTTTGGATCACGCCATGGCGCTGGGCGCCGAGCGCATCGCCACCGGCCACTACGCCCGGGTGCGCGACACCGGCGCGGGCGTGCAATTGCTCAAGGGCCTGGACCCCGCCAAAGACCAAAGCTATTTTTTGCACCGGCTCAACCAAGCCCAATTGGCCAAGACCTGGTTTCCGGTGGGCGAGTTGGAAAAAACCGAGGTCCGTCGCCTGGCCGATGACATCGGTCTGCCCAATGCCAAAAAGAAAGACTCCACGGGCATTTGCTTCATTGGTGAACGCCCCTTCCGGGAGTTTTTGAACCGCTACATCGCCAGCGAGCCAGGCCCCATCCGATCGGACAACGGCCAGGTCATTGGCGAGCACATGGGCCTGAGCTTTTACACCTTGGGCCAGCGCCAAGGCTTGGGCATTGGCGGCGTGAAAACCCAAGGTGCGGCGCGCGGAGCTGGCGACCACGCCCCTTGGTTTGTGTGCGACAAGGACACCACCACCAACACCTTGTGGGTGGTGCAAGGTCACGACCACCCCTGGTTGTTGTCGCAGTCGCTCAGCGCGCAAGACTTGTCGTGGGTGAGTGGCAGCCCCCCGCAGGGCCGATTGGCCGCCAAGACCCGCTATCGCCAAGCCGATGCGAGCTGCCAGCTGGCGGTGGTCGATGGGCGCGTGCAGGCCCAGTTCGACCAACCCCAATGGGCCGTCACGCCCGGCCAGTCCTTGGTGGTCTATGACGGCGAGGTGTGTCTAGGGGGCGGCGTGATCGACCACGCCCAAGCCTTGGACAGCCGCGACGCCCGCGCCCAGTTGCCCTTGCCAGTCGCCCGAAAGTCGCGAGGCAAAAAAAAACCCCAGCCTTCGCTGGGGTGAGTTCACCCAGCTGCGCTTAAGCGGGCATGGGGGTGGCTTGGCTGGTGGCCTGACCTTTGTAGTCGGTCCAGCAGCGGCGCGTGAAGTCGTAGAGCTTGCAAGCGCGGGCGGTCGTGAAATACCAGCGCCACGAAAAACGCTGAACGATGATGCGACCGGGCAGCAACTCTTCCAGCTTGGACTGCGCTTGCTTGAGCTTGTAGAGCGGAATGCTCATGTCCACATGGTGGGCGGTGTGCTCCATGATGTGGTGCATGAGGGCACCGATCTTGAAGGGGAAGGTCAGGTGCACCGTGGTGGACACGAACGGCTGGGCTTTGGCCCAAGCGCTGCGGTCATCGTGCCACGACACCTTGACGTGCGTGTGGTGCACATAGACCACAAAGCCAATCATGCTGCACCAAAACAAGAAGGGCACCACAAAGCCGGTGAACAAGGCGGTGGCGACCGACTGGCCAGCCGACTGCGCGCCCCAAACCACCAGGGCCAGCCAAATCACGGCAAAGGCGCTGACCAGCAGGTTGTCCCACAGGAACACCGAGCGGCGGGTGGGCATTTCTTTTTTGCTGGGGAAGAACATTTTTTTCCACCAGATCTCGACCATGTAATACAGGCCAGGGGCCCAGCCGCTGCGGTAGATGCGGTCAACCAGGCGGCTCAAGGGCGAGAGCTTGGCAAATTCTTCGGCGGTGTGGGGGGCCCACACGAAGTCAAAGCCTTTGAGATTGGTGTAGCCGTGGTGCACCACGTTGTGGCCCACGTCCCACAAGCTGTAGGGGGTGAGGGAAGTCAGAAAGGCGATGCGGCCCAGCCATTTGTTCAGGCCCCGGTGTGGGGTGAGGCTTTGGTGGCAGGCGTCGTGGCCAATGATGAACAAGCGGCCAATGATGAACCCCAGCGCCAATCCGCAGCCCAGCTTGGCCCAGAACGAGTCGAAGGCGACGGCGCCGTAGAGCAAGGCGCCCCAAATGGCAAAGTCCAGGGTCATCAACAGCAGGGCGCGCCAAGTGGAGCGATCGGCCAGGGGCACCAGCCATTCGCGAATGACTTTGCGATGGGGCATGGGTGCGTCGGGGGCAATGGGCTCAATGGCCGTGGCTTGGGAAGTGTTCACAGTCATGGTCTGGCAAGACAGAAAGTCACAAACCCCGCGATTGTAGGCAACTCACCCAACACCAGCTTGCGATGCGTCAAGCCTGGCTCACCAGCGCGGTGGCAGGGGCCGCAGGGTGCGGTAGACCCGGTTGGGCAGGCGCGCCACGTAGCCGCCCGAGACCAAGTCTTTCATGATGCGGCTCACCATTTCCCGGCTGCAGCCAATGTGTTGGGCCATTTGGGCGTGGGTGAAGGACGGGTCGCAACCGGCCCGGCGGTGGCCAATTTCGCCGCGCAGCAAGGCACACAGCCGGGAATACGTGTCTGAAAAGAGCGCCCGCCGGGCGGTTTGCACCGATTGGTCGGCCCGGTTGGCGGCCAGCCGCCACAACACCTGGGCCAAGCCTGGGTCGGCCTGCAGCTGCAACTGCACTGTGCGCGCACTGACCACCACGCAACAGCACGCCGTGAGCGCCATCACCGTGCCACAGCGCGTGCCGGTGGCCATGCCGGTGTCCCCGGCGACATCGCCGGGCTCGAGCAAGGCCAGGGTGAGCTCGCGGGGGCGGGCATCGTGAGACAGGGCAAACACCCGCAGCCGCCCTTCGAGCAAGAGCAGCATGGAGCTGGCTTCGTCGCCATCTTCCATGAGGATGGTGTGGCGACGGTAGCGCCGGAGCTCTCCCCGCTGGGCCAAGGCCAGCAGGCTGGGTTCGGACAGGGCGGCCAAAGTGGGATGGGTTGTGAGGTTCATGGGGTCATCTTGGCCGTTTGAACCTGGGGCGGGCGAGAGTGCGACTCGGTCATTTTGCGAGGCCCCCCCGGCGGCCAAACGGTGCCATGGGACAGTCAAGCCTGCATGGCAGAATCGAAGCCACATCAAGGAGATTTCCCCATGAGCGCTCGCGCGACCAAGATTGTGGCCACCCTGGGCCCGGCTTCCAGTTCCCCTGAAATCCTGGAGCAGCTCATTGCCAGCGGGGTCAATGTGGTGCGATTGAACTTCAGCCACGGCACCGCCCAAGACCACATCGACCGCGCCCGCCTGGTGCGCGAAGCCGGTCAGGCCGTGGGCCGCGAAGTGGCCATCATGGTGGACTTGCAAGGCCCCAAAATCCGCGTCGGCAAGTTTGCCAACGGCAAGGTCATGCTCAACAACGGGGCCGATTTTGTGCTCGATGCCTCGCGCACCGAGCCCGGCAATGAGCAAGGCGTGGGCCTGGACTACAAAGCCTTGCCCCGCGACGTCGTGCCCGGCGACACCTTGTTGCTCAACGACGGCCTGATTGTGCTCACCGTCACCGCGGTCAAGGGCGACCAAGTCCACACCCGCGTGCTCATTGGCGGCGAGCTCTCCAACAACAAGGGCATCAACAAAAAAGGCGGCGGCCTCACCGCGCCCGCCCTCACCGCCAAAGACATGGAGGACATCAAGACCGCCATGTCGTTCCAAGCCGACTACCTGGCGGTGAGCTTTCCCAAAAACGCCACCGACATGGAAATGGCTCGCCAGCTCGCCACGGTGGCCGCTGCCGAGTTCAACCACAAGCCGGGCCTGATCGCCAAGATCGAGCGCGCCGAAGCCATTCCCAACCTCGAAGGCATCCTCAAGGCCAGCGACGGCATCATGGTGGCGCGTGGCGACTTGGCCGTTGAAGTGGGCCATGCCGCGGTGCCGGCCTTGCAAAAGCACATGATTCGTTTGGCCCGCGAAATGGACAAAGTGGTGATCACCGCCACCCAAATGATGGAGAGCATGATCACCAACCCGGTGCCCACCCGCGCCGAAGTGAGCGATGTGGCCAACGCCGTCCTCGACGGCACCGATGCGGTGATGCTCAGCGCCGAAACCGCCGCGGGCAAATACCCGTTGGAGGTGGTGCGCGAAATGGTGGCCATTTGCACGGCCGCCGAAACCACCGAAGTGGTTCAGCTCGACAGCGATTTTTCCGGCAAGGTGTTTTCGCGCATCGACCAAACCATTGCCATGGGCGCCTTGTTCACCGCGCATCACTTGGGTGCCAAAGCCATCGTGGCCCTCACCGAATCGGGCTCCACCGCCTTGTGGATGAGCCGCCATTTGGTGCACACCCCCATTTATGCGCTCACCACCAAGCTGGCCACCCAGCGCAAGCTGGCTTTGTATCGCAACGTGCGCCCTTTGCTGGTGGACAGCGCGGCCGACCGCGACAAGGCCCTGGCCCAAGCCGAGCAACACCTGAAAAACCGCGGCATCGTCGAGCGCGGCGATGTTTATGCCATCACCTGTGGCGAGCCCATGGGCACGCCCGGCGGCACCAACATGCTCATGATTTGTCGCGTGGGCTGAGCTTTAAAATTTCACAACGTTTCAACCTCGCATCAAAGGATCCCCATGCCCCTCGTTTCCATGCGCGAACTCTTGGACCATGCCGCTGAAAACACCTACGGCATTCCCGCATTCAACGTCAACAACCTGGAGCAAGTTCAAGCCGTGATGGCGGCCGCCGACGAAGTGGGTGCGCCTGTGATTCTTCAGGCCTCTGCAGGGGCACGCAAATATGCGGGTGAATCCTTCATCAAGCACCTCATCCAAGCGGCCACGGAAGCCTACCCCCACATTCCCTTGGTGATGCACCAAGACCACGGCACCAGCCCCAAGGTGTGCCAAGGCGCCATCGACCTGGGTTTTGGCTCGGTGATGATGGACGGCTCGCTCATGGAAGACGGCAAAACCCCGGCCAACTTCGACTACAACGTGAACGTCACCCAGCAGGTGGTGGCCATGGCCCACAAAGTGGGCGTGACCGTCGAGGGTGAGTTGGGTTGCCTGGGCTCACTGGAAACCGGCGAGGCTGGCGAAGAAGACGGCATTGGCGCCGTGGGCAAGCTCGACCATTCCCAAATGCTCACCGACCCCGAAGAGGCCGCACAGTTTGTGCAAGCCACCCAGCTCGATGCCTTGGCCATTGCGATTGGCACCAGCCACGGCGCCTACAAATTCACCCGCCCGCCCACTGGCGACGTGTTGGCCATCAGCCGCGTCAAGGCCATTCATGCGCGCATCCCCAACACGCATTTGGTGATGCATGGTTCGTCCAGCGTGCCGCAAGACCTCTTGGCGCTCATCAACCAATACGGCGGCAAGATGAAAGAAACCTATGGCGTGCCCGTCAAGGAAATTCAAGAAGCCATCAAACACGGCGTGCGCAAAATCAACATCGACACCGACATTCGTTTGGCCATGACCGGTGCGGTGCGCCAGTTCCAAGCCCAAAACCCCGACAAATTCGACATGCGCGAATGGATGAAGCCTGCGCGTGAAGCCGCCAAAGCCATTTGCAAACAGCGTTACCTCGAATTCGGTTGCGAAGGCCAGGGCGGTCACATCAAGGGCCGCCCCCTGCCGTTCATGGCCCAGATGTATGCCAACGGCGAACTGGCCCAGGTTGTGAACTGAATGTCAGCCGCAGCGCTGCACACGTCCACCCTCAGCTCCCTGCCCTTGCTGGCACGCGGCAAGGTGCGCGACAACTACGCGGTCGGCAACGACCGCATCCTCATGGTGGCGTCCGATCGCATCAGCGCCTTTGACGTCATCATGGGCGAGCCCATTCCCGGCAAAGGCCAGTTGCTCACGCAAATGGCGCTGTTTTGGTTCGAGCAATTGGGGCACCTGTGCCCCAACCACCTCACGGGCGACGACCCGCTGAGCGTGGTGTCGGCCGAAGACGCCCCCCAGGTGCAAGGCCGTGCAATGTTGGTGAAGCGCTTGCGCCCCATTCCTGTGGAGGCGGTGGTGCGCGGGTATTTGGCCGGCAGTGGCTGGCAGGAATACCAACACAACCGGCAGGTGTGTGGCGTGCCCTTGCCCGAAGGCCTGCACAACGCCAGCCGCTTGCCCCAGCCCATCTTCACGCCGGCCGCCAAGGCCGAGGTGGGCGAGCACGACGAAAACATCAGCTTCGATCGCGTGGTGAGCCTGATTGGCCCCGAACTGGCCGAGCGCATCCGGGAGACGTCGATTCGCCTCTACGAAACGGCCGCGCAAATCGCAGCCCAGCGCGGCATCCTGATTGCCGACACCAAGTTTGAGTTTGGTTTGGACGACGCGGGCACGCTGGTGCTCATGGACGAGGTGCTCACCCCCGACTCCTCCCGCTATTGGCCAGCCGACCAATACCAAGAGGGGCGCAACCCGCCCAGCTTCGACAAACAGTTTTTGCGCGACTGGCTGGAAACCGCCACGGTGAATGGCCAGCCTTGGGGCAAAACACCGCCAGCCCCCACCTTGCCCGCCGAGGTCATTGCCCAAACGGCGGCGAAATACCAAGAGGCCTGGCAGCGGCTGTGTGCCTGAACCCCTGAGCCCCGGGCGGGCTCAGTTCAGCGCCATGCTCAGCTTGCGGCGATAGCGCGACACCAATTCGGCTTGCGGGTCTTGGGCGGCATTGGCATGGCCAGCGAGTTCAATCCCGCCTTCTTTTTTGGCAGCCGATGCTTCTTTGGGCGGTGGCGGGGCAATGAGCTCCAGAATCGACACCACGTTTTTGCGGGCCAGCTCGTCTTCCCAAGCCTTGTCGCGCATCACGATTTCCAGCCATTCGTCCATGGCGTCGGTCCACTCGCCAGCGGCCATGAGCAAGCGGGCTTTGGCGGCGCGCAACTCGAAATCGCGTTTGTTCTCGGCAATGCGGGCGTCAAAGTCTTCCACGCTCCAGCTCGCGCGCTCGTCGGTGGTGACGAATTGCAGGGCTTGCAGCCAATGCTGCAAGGCCACAAAGCGCAAGGGCTGGGGAATTTGCGACAGTGCGGGCGACAAGGCGCTTTCGGCGTGTTCCAGCTCACCCAAGGTGATGAGCAGCTTCACGTAGTCGTAGCGGGCGTCGTGGTTGGCCGGGTTGATGGCCAAGGCCTCTTGCAACTTGGCCAAGGCCGCATCGGTGTCGCCTTCGGCCAAAGCGGCCTCGGCTTCGTCGACGTCTTCTTGGGCCTCGACATCGGCTTCGCTGGGCAGGTGCTTGTCCAAAAACTGGCGCACCTGGCCTTCGGGCAAAGCGCCCATGAAGCCGTCGGCGGGCCGCCCACCCACCATGAGCACACAGGTGGGAATGCTGCGGATGCCAAAGGCGCCCGCGAGCTGTTGTTCATCGTCGGAATTGATCTTGACCAATTTGAAGCGCCCGCCGTAATCGGCCTCCAGCTTTTCGAGCACCGGCCCGAGCGATTTGCAAGGCCCACACCAGGGGGCCCAGAAATCCACCAGCACGGGGGTGTCCATCGAGGCGTTCACCACCTCGGCCTCAAAATTCTCCATCGTCACATCGATCATGTCGTTGTCCGTTCGCACCTAAAATTTGATGACCATCCACCTACCCGGTGTCCGTCACATGAGTCAACCCATTGTTGGCGTGGTCATGGGCTCCCAATCCGATTGGGACACCCTGGAACACGCCGTGCAGATTCTGCAAGAGTTTGCCATTCCCTATGAAGCCCGTGTGGTTTCGGCCCATCGCATGCCAGACGACATGTTCGCATACGCCGAGGGCGCAGCCGCGCGCGGTTTGCGCTGCATCATCGCGGGCGCGGGGGGTGCAGCCCACCTGCCCGGCATGATCGCCGCCAAAACCCCGGTCCCCGTGTTGGGCGTGCCGGTGGCTTCGCGCCATTTGCAAGGGGTCGACTCCTTGCACAGCATCGTGCAAATGCCCAAAGGCGTGCCCGTGGCCACCTTTGCCATTGGGGCCGCAGGCGCCGCCAATGCCGCCCTCTTTGCCGCCGCAATGTTGGCCCACGATCACCCCCAAGTGGCCGAACAGTTGCGTGCGTTCCGCGAGCGCCAAACCGAAGCCGCGCGCGCCATGCGCGTGCCACCTTCGGCATGAGCGTGTCGACCCACGCGCCACTGCAGCCCGGCGACACCTTGGGCGTGCTCGGCGGTGGGCAACTGGGGCGCATGATGGCCCATGCGGCCCAAGCCCTGGGTTTGGCGGTGGTGGTGCTCGACCCCGACGCCGATGCCCCGGCGGCGCAAGTGGCACAAGGCCTGGTGAACACCGCCTACGACGACCCCGCAGGCTGGCAAGCCCTGGCCGATCAGGCCCAGGCCATCACCACCGAATTCGAAAACGTGCCGGCACAAGCCTTGCAGGCCTTGGCCCAAAGCCGGCCGGTGGCGCCCGGTGCGCATTCGGTGGCCATTGCCCAAGACCGAGTCGCAGAAAAAACCCACTTTTTGGCCTGTGGTGTGCCCGTGGCGCCCCATGTGGCCCTGGCCAGCGCGGCAGACTTGGCTTCAGTGGATGACGCCTTGTTCCCCGGCATTTTGAAAACCGCCCGCTTGGGCTACGACGGCAAAGGGCAAATCCGGGTGTCCAGCCGCGCCGAATTGCAGGCCGCTTGGCAACAACTCCAGGGCTCGTCGGCACAGCCGGTGGTGTGTGTGCTCGAAGCCATGTTGCCCTTGCACCTGGAATGCTCGGTGGTGGTGGCGCGCAGCGCATCGGGCGAATGCGTCACTTTGCCTGTGCAGCGCAACTTGCACCGCGATGGCATCTTGGCGGTGACCGAAGTGGGCGAAGGCGCGGTGCCCACCGAGTTGGCGCAGGCGCTCACCCAAGCGGCCTCAGATGTCGCCCAGGGCTTGTCGCACGTGGGCGTGTTGTGCGTGGAGTTTTTTGTGCTCAAGACCGCGTCGGGTGCAGCGGGCGAGGCCACGTGGGTGGTCAATGAAATGGCCCCGCGCCCCCACAACAGTGGTCACCACAGCATCGACAGCTGCGACGTGTCGCAGTTCGAGTTGCAGGTACGTTGCGCGGCGCACTGGCCCTTGGTGCAGCCCCGCTTGCACAGTGCGGCCGTCATGCTCAATTTGCTGGGCGACTTGTGGCAAGACACCCAGGGTGCATCGCCCGTGTGGCGCGAACCCGATTGGCCGCGCGTGCTGGCCTTGCCGGGGGCGCACCTGCACCTGTATGGCAAGCGCGAGGCCCGCTTGGGCCGCAAGATGGGCCACCTCACCTTCACCGCGCCCACCTTGGCCGAGGCCCGACACCGCGCCCGTGAAGCCGCCCAATGGCTGGGC
>JAYPFZ010000005.1:13622-22938 GCA_038126555.1 Betaproteobacteria bacterium | reverse complement strand
GCGGCGGTGGCCAAGGTGTTTGCCGCCAAAGGGCGACCCAGCGACCACCCCCTCATTGTTCATGTGGCTTCGGCCCAAGACTTGCCCGCTTTTGTGCGCGAGGTGCCGCCAGCCGTGGCCCGGTTGGTGACCCACGCCTGGCCCGGCCCCCTGACCCTGATCCTGCCCCGCCGCCCGGGTGTGGCTCAAGCGGCAGCCGGGGGGCAAGACAGCGTGGGCGTGCGCTGCCCCTCGCACCCGGTGGCCCAAGCCCTGTTGCGTGCGGCCCAAGCCCTGGGCGTGGCCGGGGTGGCTGGGCCCAGCGCCAACCGCTTTGGCCGGGTCAGCCCCACCCGCGCCCAGCACGTGTGGCAAGAGTTCAATGGTGAAGTGCCGGTGGTTGATGGTGGCGATTGCGAAGTGGGCATTGAGTCCACCATCGTCGACGCCACCCGAGGGGCCTTGGTGATCTTGCGCCCTGGCCACTACACCGCCGCGCAACTGAGCGAATGGGCGGGCGAGCCGGTGCTGGCCCAAGACGCCTTGAGTCAAGCCGCACCCAAAGCCTCGGGCACGCTGGCGTCGCACTACGCGCCTCAAGCGCGGGTGCGCTTGTGGCCCCGCGAGCGTTTGATGGCCTTGGTCACCGAGGGCGCAACGCCACCACCCGAGGTTGCCGTCTGGTCGCCCGACCCCTCGCCTGCCGGGTGGCTGGGGCCTTGGCGGATTCAACCCCAGGACCCCCACGATTGCGCCCGTGTGTTGTTTGCCACCTTGCGTGAACTCGATGCGTCAGGGGTGCGTGAAATCTGGGTCAGCGAAGTCCCCGAAGGCGAGGCCTGGGCGGGCGTGGCCGATCGTTTGCGGCGCGCCGCCGCATGAGACAGGAGGCATTGATGACCGCGCAAAACAGCCTGAAGGCCTTGGCCCTGTGTGTGTTCGGCATGTGGGCTGGCTTGGGCCTGGCCCAGGCTGGCATGCCGCCGCCGGTGCAAGCGGCCCTGAAGCAAGCGCAATTGCCGGCCGAGGCCCTGAGCGTGGTGGTGTCGCGGGTGCAAGACCCGGTGAGCCAAGCCCGTTGGCGCCACCTCGACACCACCCCCCGCAACCCCGCCTCGCTCATCAAGCTGGTGACCACCACCGCAGCCCTGGACGCGCTGGGCACCACCTACACCTGGAACACCCAGATCTACACCGACGGCACCCTGAGCGGCGGGGTGCTCAAAGGCAACCTCTACCTCAAGGGCGAGGGCGACCCCAGCTGGGTCATGGAAAAACTCTGGCAACTGATGCGCCGCATTCAGGGCCTGGGCATTCACCGCATCGAGGGCGATGTGGTGCTCGACCGTTCCGCCTTCAACCTGCCCCCCCACGAGCCGGGCAGCTTCGATGGCGAGCCCCTCAAGCCCTACAACGTGGGCCCCGACGCTTGGCTGGTGAACCACCATGCGGTGAGCCTGTTCATCAGCCCCGACATCGAAACCCGTGTGGCCCGGGTGACCGCCGAGCCGCCCCGTGTGGGCGCGCAGGTGCAAACCGAGCTGCCGCTGGTGAGCGGGCCTTGCAACGACTACCGCGCCCGCATGGGGCTGGATGTGGCCAACGCCACCCACTGGCGCTGGCGGGGTGCCTTCCCCGTGAGCTGTGGCGACAAACGCTGGTCGGTTGCGGCCCCTCCCGGCCCGGCCTTCAGCCAACAGGTGCTGCACGCTTTGTGGCTGAGCGTGGGCGGGCAACTGAGTGGACAAGTGCGCGATGGCGTGGTGCCCCCAGCCGCCACCTTGCGCCTGGAGGCGCAAGCCGACCCTTTGAATGAGGTCGTGTTGCGCATCAACAAATTCAGCAACAACGTGATGGCCAAGCAGCTCTTCCTCACCTTGGGGCGTGGCAGCGAGACCCCCTTGCCAGTGGCCACCTGGGAGCGTTCGCGAGCCTTTGTGGCGCGCTGGTGGCACGAACAGTTGGGCACGGTGCCCGCCCCCACCGTCATCAATGGTGCGGGCTTGTCGCGCGACACCCGCGTGCAGGCCCAAAGCCTGGCCGCGCTGTTGCATTGGGCATGGCAGCAGCCCTTCTTTCCGGAGTTGGCCGCCTCTCTGCCGGTGACCGGCACCGACGGCACCCTCAAGCGCAGCAAAGCGCAGGCCTGGGCCCACTTGAAGACCGGCAGCTTGCGCGATGTGTCGGGCATTGCGGGCTACGTGGAAGGGCGTGCCGGCCAACGCTGGGTGGTGGTGGCCATCGTCAACCACCCCAACGCCAACCGCTCCCGTCCCGTGTTGGACGCCATCGTCGATTGGGCCAGCCGCCAGCGCTGAGGCCCGCCCGATAATGGCTGGGCATGTCAACGTCGAATGCCTCCCCCCCTTTGTTGCCCACCGGCGGCCTGGCTTGGCTGGCGGCCTTGGTGACCGTCGCCATTTGGTCGTCGTTCATCGTCATCACCCGCGCCTCGTCGGGCCATGCCCTGTTGCCGCTGGACATCATGTGGGCCCGCACCGTGGGGGCCGCCATGATTTTGTTGCCCTGGGGTTGGTGGCTGGTGCGCCAAGCGCGCGCCCGGGGGGAACACAAACCCAGTTACCTGGGTCTGTCCCCCTTGTCCACGCGGCTCACCGTTCGCTTGGGCTTGCCGGGCGGTTTCTTGTTTGGCCTGTTGGTGTATTCGGGTTTTGCGATTGCACCCGCGGCGCACGCCTCGGTGTTGTTGCCGGGCAGCTTGCCCTTGTGGACGTCGCTGCTCGCGGTGTGGTGGCTGGGCGACCGCCTCACACCCGGGCGCTGGCTGAGCTTGGCGTGCATCCTGGCCGGTGACGTTTTGGTCGGGGGTGCGAGCTTGCTGCAGGCGTTTCGCGGTGAAGGCGTGTGGCGCGGCGATGTGCTCTTCATGATGGGCTCGATTTGCTGGTCTGCCTATGGGGTGCTCACCCGCAAATACGCGGTGTCGGCCGTGGACGCCACGATTGCGGTGGTCACCTTTTCGTTCTCGCTGTTCATTCCCGGTTATTTGTTGCTGGTGCTCATGGGCGTGTTGCCCACGCATTTGTTGCAAGCCCCTTGGCAAGAACTGCTGTTCCAAACCATTTTTCAAGGCTGGATTTCGGTGGTGATTTCGGGCATCACCTTCATGTACATGATTCGCTGCTTTGGCCCGGTTCGCTCCACCATGATCACGGCCGTGGTGCCGGGCCTGTCGGCCCTGGGCGCGGTGGCGTTTTTGGGCGAGCCCTTGCAATGGAACCTCATGTTGGGCCTGGTCATGGTGACCTTGGGCATTGTGATGGGCGTTCGTGCCCCCAAGGCGCTGACCAGCCCCGCGCCCCGCGCCGGAGGGCAGCCATGAAGGCCTTGGCCATTGAAACCAGCACCGAGCGGGTGAGCGTGGCCGCTTGCGACGGCGAGCGTCAGGCGGTGCTCGAAGTGGCGGGTGGCGCCCAAGCCTCGCACACCGTCTTGCCTGCGGTGGGTCAGGCTTTGGCGCAAGTGGGCCTCACCCTGAACCAACTCGATGGCATTGCTTTTGGCCAAGGGCCGGGCGCCTTCACGGGCTTGCGCACCGCCTGTGCGGTGGCCCAGGGCCTGGCATTGGGCGCGGGCTTGCCCGTGTTGCCCCTGGACAGCCTCAGCCTCATCGCTGAGGACGCCCGCAGCCGTCACCCCGAGGTGCAGCGCGTGCTGGCCTGCTGGGACGCACGCATGGGCCAGCTCTATTGGGCGGCCTTGGCTTGGCAAGGGGATCACTGGGCTGCCCATGCCCCCATTCAGGTGAGCCACCCCAGCGCGGTGCAATGGCCCGCCGATTGGGCCCCTTTGGCCAACGCCCCCGATGCCGCGGTGGCTGGCCAATGGCTGGCCGAAGACCCTGAGCGACGCACCAGCGCCTTGGGCCCCCACCGTTGGATCGATGCCCGGCCCACTGCCACGGCCATGCTGGCCTTGTGGCCCAGCGCCTGGCAACGCGGCTTGGCGGTCGACCCCGCCGACGCCCTGCCCTTGTATGTGCGCAACAAGGTGGCCGACACCACCGCCGAACGCGAAGCCTTGCAAGCGGCCAAAGCGCAGGCCCAGGCCCCCACTGCACCATGAAATGGTCGTTTCCCCCCTGGCGTGCGGAAGACCCTTGCCACTTTGAAGCCTGGGGCCCAGACGACGTGAGCACCATTCTGGCCATAGAGCAAACCGCTTACTCCCACCCCTGGAGTCGAGGCAATTTCGTGGACTCGCTCACCTCCGGCTATCGCTGCGTGCGCTTGGTTCAAGGCGAAGAGACCCTGGGCTACCATGTCGCCATGCGCGGCCCTGGCGAAATGCATTTGCTCAACCTCACCGTGGCCCCCGACCACCAACGGCGGGGCTTGGGGCGCCGCCTGCTCGACGAATTGATTGCCCATTGCCGCCACGAAGCCTTGGACAACCTGTGGCTGGAGGTCAGGCAAAGCAATGCCGCCGCCCAGGCCTTGTATGCCCAGGCGGGCTTTCAGGCCGTTGGCCTGCGCCGCGACTATTACCCCCTCACGTCCACCAGCCGAGAACATGCCGTGGTCATGGGCTTGAGCTTGGGGCAGGCCGTGGAGGGCGCATGCTGAACCTCACGCCTCGCCATCAGGCCATGCTGCAAGCCATGGGGGTGATGTTGTGGGTGCCCGATGTGCCCCAACGCACCAAGTCCCTGTCGCCGTCCCAGCCCGATGCGGTGGCGCTGCCGGTTCACGATGCCATGCCGGCACCTCAACCGGCGGTGGCCCCGCGCTCCCCGTCACCCGAACCCCGGCCCGTGGCCGTGCGCGCACCGGCGGCCACGCCCGCAGCCACGCCTGCGAAACCCGCCACCGACACGCCCGAGGTTTGGCCGCCCATCCCCGCCGATTTGCCCAGCCGCAGCTGGGCCGAGCTGCAAGCCACGGTGGCCGATTGCCGGTCTTGCCGCTTGTGCGAGCAGCGCCACCAAGCGGTGTTTGGCGTGGGCACGGCACCCAGTGAAGCCGCTGACCCGGTTTCGGTGGATTGGTTGATCGTGGGCGAAGGCCCCGGCGAACAAGAAGACTTGCAAGGCGAACCCTTTGTGGGGGCTGCGGGCAAGTTGCTCGACCAAATGCTGTTGGCCATGGGCTTGCAGCGCCGGCGAGACAACGACAGCCAGCCCAGCGTTTACATCACCAACGTGGTCAAGTGCCGGCCACCGGGCAACCGCAACCCCTTGCCCGATGAAATGGAAACTTGCAGCGTGTATTTGCAGGAGCAAATTCGTCGCCTCAAGCCGAAATTCATTCTGGCCTTGGGACGCTTTGCCGCCCACAACTTGTTGCAAGGGACGGTGCCCGATGTGCAAGCCCAGGCCTTGGGCAAGTTGCGCGCCAGCGTGCACCGCCACGGCGACATTCCGGTGGTGGTGAGCTATCACCCCGCTTATTTGTTGCGCAACCCCGTGGAGAAAGCCAAAACCTGGGACGACCTGTGTTTGGCGCTGGCCGCGCACCCCTTGAGTCAGGCCTGAACGCAACGCACGGTGTAGGACACGCTGCCTTCGGCCCAAGCCAACAAGCGGTCGATGTTGGGGTGTTTGCCGGGGTTGGCGCGGGCATCTGCGGTGTGTTCGGCATACCAGTCCACGCCCAAGCGCGCGGCCTCGGGCGTGATGGCCCCGCCGTGCTGCTCGGCCAGCGCGGCATACACCGTGAGCGAGCCGATTTGGCCGGGTTTGTGTTCGATGGTGGCCACCACATCCCCGTTGGGGGCCAGCAGTTCCAGGGCCGCCAAGTGCGAGACGGCGGGCAAGGTTTGGAGTCGTTCAGCAAAGTTCATGGGGCGAAATTAAACCATGCGCCTCAGGCCCGGCTGGGCCACAGCACCAAGGCAATGGCCACCACAATCAAGGCCACGGCCCCCCAATCTTGGAAATGCAGCACTTCCCCCAGAAAGTGGGCGCTGCTGAACACCCCAATGATGGGAATGAACATCACGCTCAGGGTAGACGCCACGGGCGGCAAGGAGCGGGCCAGCACCAGCCACGCCGTTTGCGCAAACACAAACACCCCGAAGGCGTTGTAAAGGATGACGCCCCAGGTGATGGGCAGGGGCGGCCCCCAGCGGTCGGACTCCAACACCCAGGCCATGCCGCTCATGAGGGGCAGCACCAAACCCAGCATCCAAAACGCAATCACCAGGGTGGGGGTGGTCATGGGCGTGCGGCGCATGCGCTGCGTGCCGTAAGCCCAAACGGAGGCCGAAAACAACACCGTGGCCAAGGCGCCGGGCGCGCCCGAGAGCGCGGTGAGTTCATGCCACAACAGCAGCAACACCGCCACCGCCGCACACACCACGCCGCCCACGGCCCGGGGCTTGAGCGGGTCTTTGTAAAGGGCGTAACCCAGCAGTGCCGAAAAAATGGGCATGGTGTAGCCCAGGATGGCGGTGCGCCCGCTGTTGAGATGGGGCAACGCCAAGATCACCAGCGAATACCAGACCAGCAAATTGGTGACGGTGAGCACCGCCAATTCCTTGAAATGCGCGCGGGGCACCCGAAACGACAAGCCCATGCGCCACACCACCAGGCCCAAAAGTGGCCAGCCGATCCACATGCTGATGACCCGGAAAGTCAGCGGAGGGTAGGTGTTCACGCCAATTTTCAGCATGGGCCAGTTGAAGCCCCAAACCAAAGTCAGGAAGACGAGCAACAGCAACTGCTGGCGAGTGAGGGTGGACATGGCGTGAATGCTAAGCCGAGATGGGCTGCGGGGGTGTCCAGTGGGTTGCTATCCATCCAAGGCACCAAAGGGCGCGCGCAGCCCGCCTGCCTACAATCGCGGCATGACTTTCATCGAACAGTTGCGCGCCGCCGAAGCGGCCCACCAATCCCGCCTGTGTGTGGGTCTAGACCCCGAGCCCAGCCGTTTCCCAGGCGATTGGCAAGGCGATTCGCGCCGCATCTTCGATTTTTGTGCGGCCATTGCCGATGCCACCGCCGACTTGGTGTTGTCGTTCAAGCCGCAAATTGCTTACTTTGCGGCGCACCGCGCCGAAGACCAACTCGAAGCCCTGATGCACCACCTGCGAACCCGTCACCCGCAGGTGCCCGTGATCCTCGACGCCAAGCGCGGTGACATTGGCTCCACCGCCGAGCAATACGCCAAGGAAGCCTTCGAGCGCTACCAAGCCGATGCCGTGACCTTGTCGCCCTTCATGGGTTTTGATTCCGTCGAGCCCTATTTGCGCCACCCCGGCAAAGGCGCTTTTTTGTTGTGCCGCACTTCCAACCCTGGCGGCGACGACTTGCAAAACCAAACGCTGGGCTCGGTGCCCGGCGCGCCGCGCTTGTATGAGCACGTGGCCCGTCTGGCCCAAGGCCCCTGGAACCTCAATGGCCAATTGGGCCTGGTGGTTGGGGCCACTTACCCCAACGAAATCGAACGGGTGCGCGAATTGGCCCCCACCCTGCCTTTGCTCATCCCCGGCGTGGGTGCGCAAGGCGGCGACGCCCAAGCCACGGTCAAAGCCGGTTGGCGCCCCAATGGCCCGGTGGTGGTGAATTCCTCGCGCGCCATTTTGTATGCCTCTTCAGGCCCCGACTTCGCGCAAGCGGCCCGCGCGGTGGCCGAGCAAACCCGCCGCTCCTTGGCCTGAGTCAGAGGGCCGGCAAAAACCCCGCTTGGTCATCGGTGCCCGGCACCTTGGATAGCCCATCGAGCCAGGGCATTTGGGTGTGCTGCCAAATCTGCACCCGAGGCGGCAGCTGGTCGCGCTGGCGCACGCAGCCCAAGCGAATGATCACGCTGGTGGGGTTTTCGGGTGCCGTCGCATAAAGCGGGGTGGCGCACTCGGGGCAAAACACCTGTGCGCGCCGATTGCCGCTTTGGGCCACTTTCACATACTGCTTCACCGTGCCTTGCTGCTCGAACTGATCGATGCGTGCGGCCACGACGGCGCGAAAGGGTGCGCCCGACAACACCTGGCAGTCGTTGCAGTGGCAAGTCATGACCCGCTCGGGGTCGATGAGGGCGGTGAATTGCACCCGCCCGCAGTGGCAAGCGCCATCGATCTTCATGCTCATGCGAAGTTTCCTTTCAACCGGTGAGACGCGCCCATTTCAACCCAAGGTGTCAGCCCTGACAATCCCCCACTCGACCAAGCTTTACCATGACGGCATGAGCACCCAACCCTCGCGCGAAAACGCCCCCCTGGCCGGCCTCAAGGTCATTGAAATGGGGCAACTGATTGCTGGCCCTTTTGCGGCCAAAACCCTGGCCGACTTTGGTGCCGATGTGATCAAGATCGAACCTCCGGGCAGTGGCGACCCTTTGCGCAAATGGCGATTGCTCAAGGACGGCACCTCGGTGTGGTGGCAAGTGCAATCGCGCAACAAGCGCTCCATCGCGTTGGACCTCAAGCAAGCCCAAGCCCAAGCCCTGGTGCGCCAGCTCACCGCCGAGGCCGATGTGTTGATCGAGAACTTCCGGCCTGGCACCCTCGAAGGCTGGGGCCTGGCCCCCGAGGACTTGCTGGCGGCCAACCCCAAGCTCATCGTGTTGCGCGTGAGTGGCTATGGCCAAACCGGCCCCTACCGCGACCGCCCCGGGTTTGGTGTGGTGGGCGAGGCCATGGGCGGGATTCGACACCTGACCGCAGAGCCCGGCCGCGTGCCGGTGCGTGTGGGGGTGAGCCTGGGCGACACCTTGGCCGCTTTGCATGGTGTCATTGGCATCTTGCTGGCGCTGCAAGAGCGACAACGTTCGGGTCAGGGTCAGGTGATCGATGTGGCCTTGTATGAGGCGGTGTTCAATTGCATGGAAAGCCTCTTGCCCGAATACAGCGCCTTTGGCGAAGTGCGTGGGCCTGCCGGCAGCGCCTTGCCCGGCATTGCGCCGTCCAACGCCTACCCCTGCCAAGACGGCGGCTATGTGCTGATTGCGGGCAACGGCGACTCCATCTTCAAGCGCTTGATGCACACCATGGGGCGCGACGACTTGGGGCAAGACCCCGACCTCACCGACAACACCGGCCGCGTGCGCCGCGTGACCGAAATCGATGCCGCCATTGCCCAGTGGACGCAGCAGCACCCCATCGATCACGTGCTCGCCGAGTTGGAAAAAGCCGCCGTGCCTTCAGGCCGCATTTACACCGTGGCCGACATTGCCCGCGACCCGCACTACCGGGATCGGGGCATGGTGCAGACCATGCGCATGAACGATGGCGACGACTTGCTCGTTCCCGGCGTGGTGCCCAAGCTCTCGCGCACCCCGGGTGCGCAGTGGCACAACGCGCCCGACATTGGCCAAGACACCCAAGCCGTGCTCAAGGGCATGGGCCTGAGCGATGCGCAAATTGCGCAGCTGCGCGAACA